>NZ_QTWS01000040.1:0-2555 GCF_003461245.1 Blautia sp. AF19-10LB | reverse complement strand
TGCAAATTCCGGCTCATCTGACCACGCATTCCGCTAAGAGCAGATCAGTCTTTCCGGATATAACTGAACGCGTTTCCGCTTCAGCTGATCAATAAGTTTTCAACGTGTTATAGTTCTTTCGTAGTCATCAAATGATTGCGAAAGGAGGCATAACTATGCAAGACTACAACACGATTATCGGCTCCATCCAGATGCGTTTGAATGGATGCCAGACCAGGTCCGTTATGGACCGTTACAAGATTGGCTCAGGTACATTAAATCTGATCATGAGCCGATACTATGCCAACGGAATCCCAATCGAGGAACTCCGAATGATGGCACCTAAGGAAGTTGAGAACCTTTTCTATCCGCAGAAAAATCTACAGAGGAAAGATGTCCCACTTCCAGATTTCCAGTATTACTATGACAGAATCCATGCACCAGGGAGCCGCATGAACATTTCGTTCTGTTGGCTGGATTATAAAGAAAAGAATCCTGATGGTTATGAGAAGTCACAGTTTTACGAATACTTCAACCGATTCATAGCAGAACACTATGGTGGCCAGAAGGTATCAATGGCCGTAAATCGAATCCCGGGTGAAAAGATGTATATCGACTGGGTCGGTGATCAGCCGGAACTGTTAACAGATACCGAAACGGGCGAGATCAAAAAAATCCATATCTTTGCAACCACTCTTGGAGTCAGCAGTCTAATCTATGCAGAAGCTTTTCCAAATGAGAAGCTCCCATGTTTTATAGAAGGCTGTGCCCATGCTGTTTCATTTTATGGTGCTGTTACGAAATACTTTGTGCCCGATAACCTGCGAACTGCTGTAACCAAGCACACAAAGGATGAACTTATCCTGCAGTCTACATTTGCAGATCTGGAAGATTTCTATGAAACTATAGTTCTTCCACCACCCGCTAGAAAGCCGAAAGGCAAGCCTACAGTTGAAAATCATGTACGTTATCTTGAAATACACCTGGTTGAGAAACTGAAAGAAAAGATATATGTATCATTTGAAGACCTGAATGCTGAAATCAAAAAAATAGTAGCAGTCCTCAATAAACGATCTTTTCAAGGCAAGGATTTCTCAAGACAGGATGCTTTCGAAAAGTATGACAAACCATGTATGAAACCACTGCCAGGCGGATGTTACACGGCTTGCGACTATAAAGCGGTCCTAAAAGTTCCCAACAACTACCACATCGAGTATGACGGCCACTACTACTCCGTATTGTACTCTTACTGTGGCAAGCCTGCAATCCTGAAGGCAACAGCTTCAGAGATCAGAATCTGTGATCAGTATAATCGGCTGATCTGTACACATAAGCGGTCTTATAGAGAGTTTCCGCTGTATATCACGGTAGATGAACATATGCCGCCAGAACACCTTTATTACAAAGAAGTCAATTCAAAGGATGGTAATTATTACCGCCGCTGGGCTTCTGCCATTGGTCCTGCGATGTCAGAACTGATTGACAGACTCCTTAAATCATCAAAACATGAAGAGCAGTCCTATAATGCCTGTGCAGGTATCCTGCATAAAGTAAAAACAATCCCAAAAGGTGCTGCTGAAGAAGTTGCCCGTAAATGTATAGAGATCAATTCCTGTAAGTATTTTACCTTCAAGCAGATGCTGAAAAAGATGGATGTGAAGGAACTCCCCGAGCATTCACCAGGAACACTGCCCAATCATGAAAATATCAGAGGAAAGGACTACTATAAGTAAGGGTGACGTACTATGGCATACAGATTAAAAGACTATCTTTATAACGATAAACTCACAAAGGAACAGAACATACTCATGGATCGGCTGTATAAACTTCGCATGTCCGGTATGGCTGAAGCATTTGAAAAGCAGCTGCTGGAACCAAACACAGGTCTCGAACCATTTGAAATCCGCTTTGCTGCTATTGTAAATCAGGAGTGGGATCAGCGTGAGAGTAAAAAGTTTAAACGTCTCATGAAGAAAGCGACCCTGAAATATCCTGCAGCTGATCTTGACAGTTCAATCTATGATCCAGAACGTCAGCTGAATACACACGTCATAGAACTTCTGGCCAAGTGTGATTGGATCGATGAGCCGAATAACCTGCTGATGACCGGAGGGGCCGGTGCTGGGAAAACGCACATCGCCTGCGCCTTATGTATCACAGCAATGCATCAGAACCGTACTGTTAAATACATACGTGCGAACACACTCTTAAAGGAATCAGATCATGCCAGGCAGGAAGGTACTTACTTTGAGTATTCGAATGAAATGGCAGCTTATGATCTCATGGTGATAGATGATTTCGGCTTAATGGATCTGGACATCGAGAAATGCCGCGATTTATTTGAAATCATCGAGTCCAGAGACTGCCGCAAGGCAACTATTATTATCTCACAGATTCCAGTATCCGGATGGTATCAGCTTTTTGGGGATTCCACCTACGCAGATGCCTGCTTAAGTCGAATGACATCTAAGGCATATCGCCTTGAATTTCCTGGCAGGGATCGCAGAATAACCAATAGTAATTAATCAACCTGCTGAGCTTTGCTCAGTTTGAAGCGGAATGGCGCTCCGTTCCTC
>NZ_QTWS01000004.1:253-178208 GCF_003461245.1 Blautia sp. AF19-10LB | reverse complement strand
GCACCGGTTAGACTGCCAAGTCTATAGCCGGGTAGCCAAGCCCGGAAGGGATAAACGCTGAAGGCATCTAAGCGTGAAGCCCCCCTCAAGATGAGATATCCCATCCGAAAGGAGTAAACCCCCTTGAAGACGACGAGGTTGATAGGGCAGGGGTGGAAGTGTGGTAACACATGGAGCTGACTGCTACTAATAGGGTGAGGGCTTGACCAACAAGCTTGGTTATGATATAATTGCTTAGTCAACATGTATGTGGTTTTGAAGATACGATATATCTTTTAATAGTCCTCCTTAGCTCAGTCGGTAGAGCATGCGGCTGTTAACCGCAGTGTCGTTGGTTCGAGTCCAACAGGGGGAGTTAGCTTTTCGGACCTAGAGCCGATAGCAATAGAATTGGCTCCATGGTCAAGCGGTTAAGACACCGCCCTTTCACGGCGGTAACAGGGGTTCAAATCCCCTTGGAGTCACTTTCCTTTAAGGAAACAATTAAATATGGTGCCATAGCCAAGTGGTAAGGCAAAGGTCTGCAACACCTCTATCCCCGGTTCAAATCCGGGTGGCACCTCTACCAGAGTCCAGAGTTTAATGCTCTGGACTTTTTTGCGTATATAAATATTTTACGGACTTCATCACACAAAAGCGATATGCTATAATCTTCTTATAATGTAACGAGAGAGGGGAAATATAATGCTGGACAGATTTAATAAATTTATAGAGAAATGGATGGCTTTTGTTACGCCGTTATGTTTGCTGGTAGGAGTGTGTTTTCCGGATATTGCGAAACATGGCCTTCCATATGTGACATATGTATTTGCATTTATGACATTCACAGGAGCATTGAAGTCCAGGTTCCGGGATGTGGCAAATGTGATCCGTAATCCCGGAAGTTTGATCACGATCATGCTTATGCTTCATATAGCGATCCCGGCAGCGGCCTACGGGATGGGACATCTGCTGTTTCCGAATAATATGAACCTGATCACGGGAATGGTACTGGAGTTTTCGATTCCGACAGCAGTCGCCAGTATGATGTGGGTATCGATCTTTGATGGAAACAGTTCCCTGTCACTTTCACTGGTCGTGATCGACACGGTTCTTGCACCGTTTATCATTCCCTTTACCCTGCATTTTCTGATCGGTTCCAATGTATCAATTGATGTTGGGGGCATGATGAAAGAACTGCTCTATATGGTGGCTTTGCCGGCAGTCGCAGCAATGTGTCTGAACCAACTGAGCCACGGAAAAGTCATGGAAACCTGGCCAAAGAAACTGGCACCTTTTTCCAAGATGGCACTGATGTTTGTCGTGACTTCAAATTCATCTAAAGTAGCACCATATATCCGCCAGATGAATTTACAGCGCGTTGCGGTAGCGGTAGCGATCCTTGTACTGGCGGCAGGCGGTTACTTCCTTGGCTGGCTCATCGCCAAACTGACACATCAGGATCAGAAGACGACCATTTCCATGGTATACGGAACCGGCATGCGAAACATCAGTACAGGAGCTGTCCTTGCGGTAGCTTACTTCCCAAGTGAAGTCGTATATCCAGTCATGATCGGAACCCTTTTTCAGCAGATTCTCGCGGCGATTTCAGGAAAAATGCTGACAAAAAACAAATAAAGTGTCTCAGAACCCAACAAAATAAATACGGATAACGTTTTCACAAAATAAACCTCAATAAGCAAAAATACACGAAAAACTGCAAGATTTCAGTTCAAAAACAACTGGATCTTGCAGTTTTTTACGTAGAAAAAGACATCGTTTTCTGATCTTATGATTTCTTTCTCGCAGAAAATATGGTTTTATAGTGTCACAGCAAAACACAACACGAAACCATACAGGAAAGAGAGGAAGAGTATTATGAAAAAAAGACTTTTAGCATTAGGACTCGCGGCAGTTCTTGGAGCAAACATCGCAGGCACATCAGCAGTGTGGGCGGCAGATAAGGTGGAGATCACAAACGTATCCTACGATCCGACCAGAGAATTATATGAGCAGTACAATAAGGTATTTGCAGAGCACTGGAAAGAACAGACAGGACAGGAGGTGGAAGTGACACAGTCTCACGGCGGCTCAGGCAAACAGGCACTGGAAGTTGCAATTTCAGAGCAAATAAAAATTTCCCCCGGCAGGACAGCAGGACCGCTGCACCGGGGGAGATTTTTTGCCGAAAATAATTTATTTATCCACGATAAACGATCTTTCCATTGCAGATCGTGTAATGGATCTTTCCATAAAGTTCTGCGCCTTTGAATGGGCTGTTGGAGGCTTTGGAGGCAAAGTCTGTAACGGTCCATTTTTCATCAGGATCAAAGATCACGAAATCAGCAGGAGCGCCTGCCTGGATACTGCCGCCCGGAAGTTTGTAGAGAGAAGCCGGATTGCAGGTCATTTTTTCCAGAAGCTCTGTCAGAGTGAGATATCCTGGCTTTACAAGGGAAGTGATGCCAAGACCAAGAGAAGTTTCAAGGCCTGTGATACCGCTTGGGGCTTCTGTGAGAGGCCTGGATTTTTCTTCAGTACTGTGTGGAGCGTGGTCGGTGGCGATCAGGTCGATCGTGCCGTCTTTGAGACCCTGAATGATCTCCTGGCGGTCTTTTTCGGTGCGGAGAGGCGGATTCATCTTGGCAAGTGTACCGTGCTCAAGAAGTGCTTCCTCTGTAAGTGTGAAGTGATGCGGGGTTGCCTCTGCGTGGATGTCAGCACCGAGTTTTTTCGCTGTGCGGACAAGCTCTACGGAGTTTCCGGAACTGATATGCTGGATTACGACAGCGGCACCGCTTCGAAGGGCAAGCATACAGTCACGGGCAACCATCACTTCCTCGGCGATCGCAGGTGAACCGACGACACCAAGCCTGGCAGATGTTTCTCCGGCGTTGATTCCGTTATTGGTGATGAATGCTTTGTCTTCTTCGTGTAGACTGATCGGCATATGAAGTTCAGCAGCTTTACACATTGCTTCATAGCAGAAAGTGGCATCGAGAAGCGGGATCCCGTCATCGGTAAATCCGCAGGCACCGGCATCTGCCAGGGCATCGAAATTTGTCATTTTTTCGCCGCTTAAGCCGTAGGAGACGGAGGCAGTCTGATAGATATGTATGTTTTCGTCCTGGGCACGTGTAAGGATGTCTTTGAGCGTGCCTACGGAGTCAACAGTAGGTTTGGTGTTTGCCATGCAGATGACGGAGGTAAAACCGCCTTTTGCCGCGGCAAGGGAACCGGTATGGATATCTTCTTTGTAAGTAAGTCCCGGGTCACGGAAATGTACATGTGTATCAACAAGTCCCGGTGCGACAGTCAGACCGGAAAGATCAAGAACTTCTTCATTATCTTTGGCAGAAAGATCTTTTCCGAGTTCGACGATCGTTCCGTTCTCAACGCGGATGTCCACAGGTTCGTTGGTTTTTGTAGCAGGATCAATAAGATGACCATTTTTCAAAAGCATAATTTTGCCCTCCTGACGGAAAATATTAAAATCAGTATAGAAGAAACCGGAGAGCTTTGTCAAGTCGACAGAACCCTCCGGTTTCGGAATAATTATTAGAAATACTACTTAATTAAAGATCTACAGTATCAATATGCTGTTCTTTGATATTGTGTTTCTTTGCATATCCTGTAAGGATCAGGGTCAGGGCACCGTCGCCTGTTACGTTGCAGGCTGTACCAAAGCTGTCCTGAAGAGCAAAGATAGTAAGCATCAGAGCTGTTCCTGTTTCATTGAAGCCAAGGACACCGGTGATGATACCAAGTGATGCCATAACAGTACCGCCAGGAACACCAGGAGCGCCCAGAGCGAAGATTCCAAGAAGCAGGCAGAACAGGACCATGGTTCCCGGAGACGGGATGGAACCGTAGAGCATCTTGGAGATCGTCATACAGAAGAAAACTTCTGTCAGAACGGAACCGCACAGATGGATGTTGGCAAAAAGCGGAACACCGAACTGCACCATATCTTTACGAAGCGGCTTTGCCTTGCCTGCACACTGTAATGCAACGGCGAGAGTGGCAGCAGAGGACATGGTTCCGACTGCAGTAAGGTATGCAGGACCGTAGTGGCGTACAACTTCCCATGGATTTTCGTGAGAGTATGCACCTGCGAGGACATACAGAAGTGTCATCCAGATAAAGTGGCCGATCAGCACGATGATGATGACTTTGAGGAATACAGGAAGCTGTTTGGTGATAGAACCTTCATATGCCAGTCCGCAGAAAGTCAGTCCGATGAAGAATGGAAGGATCGGAATGATGATCTTTGATACGATGGAAAGGACGATCTTCTGGAATTCATCAAGGAGTCCTGTGATGAGTTTTGCTTTGTTCCAGGTAGCGGCAAGACCAACCATGATGGAGAATACAAGTGCACTCATAACGGACATGATCTGCGGGATAGAAAGTTCAAATACGACTTCCGGAAGCTCTTTCAGTCCTTCTACGTTTGTCACGATAGAAAGATGCGGGATCAGCGTATAGCCGGCTGCAACAGAAAACAGGGCTGCGCCGATGGAAGAAACGTAAGCGATCACCAGAGCAACACCAAGCATGCGGGAAGCACTGTTTCCGAGTTTGGTGATGGAAGGTGCGATAAAGCCGATGATGATCAGCGGTACACAGAAGTTGATAAGCTGCCCAAGGACATATTTCAGAGTAACGACAATATTCAGGATTGCCATAGTGACAGAAGAAGAATCTGTACTGCTAAGGATAAGTCCTGCGATAATGCCGAGTACAACGCCTACCAGAAGTTTAAAAGGCAGGCTGGTAAAAAAACTGTTTTTTTTCATGGATTTGATCCCCCCTGTAAAAGTTTGAATAAATTTCAGCAGTCCTGATCGATATCTGCCTGGTCAATCATGACATTGAGAATTTCCGTATCGGTAGCGCGCATTCCCACACGTCCGATATAGCCCATGCTCTTGATCGTTTCCTCAATATCATCCTTGATGATACCCTCGCCTGGCAGAAAGCTCTTGTTCTGGATGCTGAGCTGGAATGCCATCAGAGCCGCATCGACGGAAGATGCGATCTTGGCAGCGCAGGATGGTTTGGCACCGTCACAGACGATACCGCCTACATTTCCAAGCGTGTTGATGATCGTCAGAGAAACCTGCTGATAAGTTCCGCCGTACATATAGGTGATCCCTGCACCGGCACCGCAGGCAGCACTGACTGCACCGCAGTAAGCGGAAAGACTTCCTATATAATATTTCTGGTGGATGGCGATCAGGTTGCTGACAACGAGAGAACGGCAGAGTTTCTCGTGCGAAACTTCCCATTCGTCGGCAAAGACGATGACAGGAAGTGAAACCGTCATTCCCTGGTTTCCACTTCCGGAGTTGATGACAACCGGCATGGAACAGCCGCCCATACGTGCATCGCTTCCGGCAGCAGCTCTGGCACAGGCTCTCGTGGTGACACCTTTGCCCCATACATGCATCAGTGTCTTGCCGATCTGTGCACCATAGTTGTTGTCAAGCCCCTCCTGTGCGATCGCAGAATTCATTTTGATCTGACGGTCGATGGTCGGCTGGATATCCTCCATTCTGACCTGATCGGCAAAATCCAGGATATCCTTCACTGTAAGAAGAGATTTGTCAACGGTTGCTGTGACAGCAGACTGATAAGGATTGTCAAGGATCACCTCGCCGTCCTTCTCAATCCTTGTGATGTTGGTGTGCTGATGCTCGATCGTGACAGAAGCGGTGTGCTCACCACTGGTAACGATGGCTGTGATAAAAAGATTATCAACATCTTCGACCAGGGTACAGGAACAGACTTTCTGTGCGATGAGCTTGCGGGTCCTGGCAATATCTTCAGGGGTGACTTCACTGAGTACCTCAAGGGCACGGTCAGCATTACCGCCGACGATACCAAGAACTGCCGCTACATCGATTCCTTTGAGTCCGCCGGAATTGGGAACAGTGACCCCCTTGACATTCTTGATGATGTTGCCACTCAGGTGCATTTCCACATGCTCCGGGAACTCTCCGAGGACCTGCCGGGCTTTTGCCGCTGCATAGGCAATGGCGATCGGTTCTGTACATCCAAGGGCAGGAACAAGCTCCTGTTTCAGGATGTTCAGATAGTTTGCATATAATGCAGAGTCCATAGTTTTTCTCCTTTCCATTGATCACGCGAATGCGTTTGTGCAGATAGTATAGTCTATTTCGACAAATAATACAATGCTTTATGCAAAATAACGACAAAAATAAAACCGAGTTAGTTGGTATTTATTGGAAATAAAAAAATTTTCAAAAAAAGTTTGTGTTTCGACAAAAAAATACTTTACAAGCACAAATTCCTATGTTAGAATACTTAGCTGTGTGATATATTTTCATATCCTTGCTCTCTGTAACAGGCAGAGGGCCTTAAAGACCATAAGGAGGTAAGAAAGCATGAACAAGTACGAATTAGCATTAGTTGTGAGCGCTAAAGTTGAAGACGAAGTTCGCGATGCAGTAGTAGAGAAAGCAAAAGCTTACATCGCTCGTTACAACGGAAACGTCACAGAAGTAGAAGAATGGGGTAAGAAGAAATTAGCTTACGAAATTCAGAAAATGCATGAAGGCTTCTACTATTTCATTCAGTTTGAAGCAGACGCACAGTGTCCGGCAGAAGTAGAAAGACATGTACGCATCATGGACAACGTATTAAGATACTTAGTCGTTCGTAAAGACGCATAATCTTTTTACAGATGGATTTTAGAAAGCACCATTAAGAAACCCGTTCACTCACTAAGAAGAAAGAGGTATTACAATGAACAAAGTAATTTTAATGGGACGCTTAACAAGAGATCCTGAGGTGAGATATTCCGCAGGAGAAAACGCACTGGCAATTGCAAGATACACATTGGCAGTAGACAGAAGATTTCGTCGTGACGGCGAGGCGACCGCTGATTTTATTAGCTGTGTAGTATTCGGACGTGGCGCGGAATTCGCAGAGAAGTACTTCCATCAGGGCATCAGGATCGTAGTGAGCGGTCGTATCCAGACCGGAAGCTACACCAACAGAGAAGGACAGAAGGTTTACACAACAGAAGTTGTTGTTGAGGAGCAGGAATTTGCCGAGAGCAAAGCATCCAGTGACAGCTATGCAGCATCACATCCTCAGCAGAGTGCACCGTCTGCACCATCCATGCCGAATCCTGTTTCAGCATCTGCTGACGGATTTATGAACATTCCGGACGGAATCGACGAAGAACTTCCATTTAATTAAACTGAAAGAAATTATATAAGGAGGAAACCATCATGGCTTACAATAGAGGCGAAAGACCGGACTCTCCTATGAAAAGAAGAGGCGGACGCAGAAGAAAAAAAGTTTGTGTATTCTGCGGTAAAGAAAACAATGAGATCGATTACAAGGATGTAGCAAAACTCAGAAAATATGTTTCTGAGAGAGGTAAGATCCTTCCGAGAAGAATCACAGGAAACTGTGCAAAACATCAGAGAGCTCTGACTGTTGCTGTTAAGAGAGCACGTCATCTTTCCATGATGCCATACGTTCAGGACTAATTTTTAGTTGAACATCAGGCTGCCATGAATCTGTCGGACAAGCATTTGCATGTGGACCGCAGACGAATGGCAGCTTTTTTTATTCAATAAAACGCTTATAAAACACGATTATTGACATTCATATGGTAAAATGTATAGAAATCTGCTATAATAGCAGATAGCATCTTGAAAAAATTATAAAAAGAATGGTAAAGAATGTTATGAGTGGAAAATTAAAACTAAAAGGTCATCTGAAGCATCTTGCACGCTGGCCTCTGTATTTGTCTGTTCTGCTGATAGCTTTGAACGTTCTGGTGTATGTGATCAGCATCAAAGCCGGAATAGTGGTTACAATGGGAATCATTCTGTATGTAGGTGCAGCGATCGGGCTGCTCTTTTACCATCGGCCACTGATGTTCAATGATCTGATAGCTTTTGCCAGCCAGTATGAATTTCTGGAAAAAAGGGTTCTGGAGGAGTTTGCTCTTCCATATGCAGTAATGGATATGCAGGGAAGGATGATCTGGTCCAACAAGGTATTCTCACAGATCACCGGCAGGGATCAGTTCTACCGCAAAAATGTCAATACGATTTTTGCAGACATCACAGCAGACAAGCTTCCGACAGGACCTGACAGAGAAATCACAGAGATCAGTACACAGTTTGGAGAGCACATTTATCGTGTATCCATGCAGAGAGTCCTCCTTGGAGAATCCGTGGCACCATCGAAACTTCTGATGGATATCCCGGACAGCACCAGCCTGATCGCCATGTATCTCTATGACGAGACAGAACTTAAGGATTATATTCAGGCGAATGAGGACAACAAACTGGTAGTTGCACTGGCATATCTCGACAACTACGAGGAAGCACTGGAGAGTGTGGAGGATGTAAGACGTTCTCTTCTGATCGCTCTGATCGACAGAAAGATCACTAAATATTTTTCCAACTATGATGGTCTGGTACGTAAGCTGGAGAAGGACAAGTATTTCCTGATCATGAGACAGAGTTCTCTTGAGGCACTCAAGGAGCAGAAGTTCCATATTCTCGAGGAAGTCAAGACCGTAAATATCGGTAATGAGATGAATGTGACCTTAAGTATCGGTGTCGGACTGAATGCCGCTACTTATCTTCAGGATTATGAATATTCCCGTATCGCGATCGAGATGGCACTTGGACGAGGCGGCGATCAGGTCGTGATCAAGAATGGCGACAAGATCACTTACTATGGCGGCAAGGCACAGCAGATGGAGAAGACCACCCGTGTCAAGGCGCGTGTCAAGGCGCAGGCCCTCAAGGAGTTTATGAGCACCAAGGAGCGCGTTGTAGTCATGGGACACAAGATCACAGATGTCGATGCACTTGGAGCGGCCATCGGTATCTACCGTGCAGGTAAGACACTTGGCAAACCGGTCCATATCGTAGTGAATGACCCGTCTACATCCATCCGTCCGCTGATGGCAGGATATATGAACAACCCGGACTATGAGCCGTCCATGTTCATCGACCGAAACCAGGCGATGGAGCTTGTAGATGATAATACGGTAGTAGTCGTTGTAGATACCAATAAACCAAGCTATACAGAATGTGAGGAACTTCTCTACATGACCAGGACGATCGTTGTTCTGGATCATCACCGCAGAGGCAATGAGGTCATCCAGAATGCAGTCCTGTCCTATGTAGAGCCGTATGCTTCCTCCACCTGTGAGATGGTAGCGGAGATCCTGCAGTATTTTTCAGACGATCTGCGTCTGCGCAACATCGAGGCAGACTGTATTTATGCCGGGATCATGATTGACACGAACAACTTTATCACAAGAGCCGGAGTGCGTACCTTCGAGGCAGCAGCATTCCTGCGTCGTTCCGGAGCAGATATGACCAGAGTGCGCAAGATGCTCCGTGACAACATTGATTCTTATAAGGCAAGGGCAGAAGCAGTGCGTACTGCTGAGATCTACCGTGGCTGCTTTGCCATCGCGAAATGCCCGAGCAAGGGACTTGAGAGCCCTACTGTTGTCGGTGCACAGGCGGCCAATGAACTTTTGAATATTGCCGGAGTCAAGGCTTCATTTGTACTTACAACATATAACAAAGAAGTTTATGTCAGTGCCCGTGCGATCGATGAAGTCAATGTCCAGGTTATGATGGAGAAACTTGGCGGCGGCGGTCACATCAATATCGCCGGAGCCCAGGTAAAACGTCCGATCGACGAAGTAGAAGATATGTTAAAAGAAATCATTGATGAGTTATATCAGGAGGAAGAAAACAAGAAATGAAAGTAATTTTATTGGAAGATGTCAAATCTCTTGGAAAAAAAGGCGAAATCGTTAATGTCAGTGACGGATATGCAAGAAACATGATCATTCCGAAGAAACTCGGTCTGGAAGCAACTCCGAAGAACCTGAATGATCTGAAACTTCAGAAGGCAAATGCAGCCAAGGTAGCACAGGAAAACCTGGAAGCAGCACAGGCTTTTGCCAAAGATCTCGAGACAAAGGAGATCATCCTCACACTGAAAGTAGGAGAGGGCGGAAGAACCTTCGGTTCCGTATCTACCAAGGAAATTTCCGAAGCTGCCAAATCACAGCTTGGTCTGGATATCGACAAAAAGAAACTTCAGCTTCCAAGCCCGATCAGAAACCTGGGCGTTACACAGGTTCCGGTCAAACTTCACCCGAAGGTAACAGGAAGCCTGAAAGTATGGATCAAAGAGGCGTAAGTGCCGGGAGAAACTAAATGGAAGAAGCACTGATAAAGCGTATCCTGCCTCACAGTATCGAGGCAGAGCAGTCGGTGATCGGTTCCATGCTTCTTGACCGTGATGCGATCCTCGTGGCATCAGAAATCCTTACCAGCGACGATTTTTATCAGAACCAGTATGGTATCATCTTTGATGCGATGGTGGAGCTCTGTAATGAGGGCAAGCCGGTTGATACGATCACACTTCAGAATCGTCTGAAGGAGAAGGATGTTCCACCGGATATCAGCAGTATGGAGTATGTGAGGGAACTTCTCGAAGCAGTTCCGACTTCCGCGAATGTCAAATATTACGCCAATATCGTAAGTGACAAGGCACAACTCCGTAAACTGATTCGTGCGACGGAGGAAGTGGAGAATGCCTGCTATCTTGAGAAGGACAGCACAGAGACGATCATGGAGGAAGCAGAGAAGAAATTATTCAATATCCTCCAGAGAACGGTGGGCGGAGATTACGTCCCGATCCAGCAGGTTGTCCTGAATGCGATCAATAATATCGAGAAAGCATCCAAACTCAAGGGCAGCGTTACAGGAATCCCGACAGGTTTTATCGATCTGGATTACAAGACCTCCGGTATGCATCCGTCAGACCTGGTGCTGATCGCGGCCCGTCCTTCCATGGGAAAGACGGCGTTCGTTCTGAATATCGCACAGTATATGGCGTTCCGCAAGGATGTCACCGTTGCGATCTTCAGTCTGGAAATGTCCAAGGAACAGCTCGTGAACCGTCTGCTGGCGATGGAATCCCATGTGGATTCCCAGAATATGCGTACAGGTAACCTCAAGGATGAGGACTGGACGAAGCTGGTAGAGGGAGCAGATATCATTGGGCGTTCCAACCTGATCATTGACGATACACCGGGGATCAGTATTGCGGAGATGCGTTCCAAATGCAGGAAATATAAGCTCGAGCATAATCTTGGAATCATCATGATCGACTACCTTCAGTTGATGAGTGGAAGTGGCAAGAGTGATTCCAGACAGCAGGAGATCTCTGATATTTCTCGTTCGCTCAAGGCTCTGGCACGAGAGCTGGATGTTCCGGTCATTGCACTGTCACAGTTAAGCCGTGCAGTAGAGCAGCGCCCGGACCACAGACCGATGCTCTCAGACCTTCGAGAATCTGGAGCGATCGAGCAGGATGCCGATGTGGTAATGTTCCTGTACCGAGATGATTACTATCACAAGGACACAGAGAAGAAAGACATTGCCGAAGTCATCATCGCCAAACAGCGAAACGGCCCGATCGGAACCATCGAACTGGTATGGCTGCCAAGATATACGCAGTTTGTAAATATGAAGAAGTAAAATTAAACAGACATAGAGATGAAAGTAGCAATATTTTATCTCTATGTCTGTTTTTTTGTGATTTATCAGGAAATCCTGTGAAGTTCTGTCAAACGGTTTTCGTTGAATTTACCGGGATTCCTGCTTATAATGATAGGTGATGAATTTCATAGGGAGGTGCACCGCCATGGAAACGAGGTATACCGTCAGACAGGCAGTGGAGATGACCGGAGTGAAGTCGTATGTCCTGCGGTACTGGGAAGAAGAACTGGAACTGCGGATTCACCGGAACGAACTTGGTCATCGCTATTACACCGGATATGATATTCAGCTTTTTATGAATATAAAAGAACTGAAGAAGCGTGGACTCCAGCTCCGCGCAATCCGCGAGCTGATCCCGAAACTTGCCCGGACAGCACCAGGCTCCACAGAAAGCCGAACGAAACTCCTGGAAGGAGAGATGGTGGAAATACCGCCGGACAAAGAAGAAGTTGTGACAGAAGAGATCATAGAAGATCCACATAAGGACAATGATGAGAAGATCCTGGAATTCCAGACGATCCTCGAGCGTCTGATCGCGCAGGAACTGAAGCTTCAGAATGAAAGCGAAGATGAAGAGAGATGCCGCTCTCTGGATCTTGCAATCCGCAGACAGCAGATGGCAAGGAAAGAAGCCGCGGCAACTGTTGAAAAAAGACAAAAAAAGAAGCTGTAGCATAATTGCTACAGCTTCTCTCAATTCTGTCTGTATGAAGCTTATTCAGCTGGGTGAATAGCTTCGGTTGGACAGGCATCTGCACATGTTCCGCAGTCAAGACATGCATCAGCATCAATCTCGAAATGCTCTGCGCCCTCAGAAATAGCCTCTGCTGGGCATTCTGCTGCACATGTTCCGCAGCTTACACAATCGTCAGAAATTACGTATGCCATAATGATATCCTCCTTTATATCTTTCGTACCCTTTACAGGTATCCATAAGGCTATTCTAATATATATCCGGCAAGAATACAAGTATTAATTTATAAACAAATTTTTATAAATTATGTACAGTTTTTTTGATGTCGGGCGTTGCGTACTGGTGGGTTTTATATTATAATGAAATCTATCACTGGGAATACGGATTTCGGTCTCATCCCTGAGAAAAGGAGGAAAATATAATGGCAAAGGTTACAAAAGATATGCTGATCGGCCAGTTAATCACTTTAGATCCGAATATTGCACCGATTCTTATGAGAGCAGGAATGCACTGCCTTGGATGCCCGTCTTCACAGATGGAATCTCTGGAAGAAGCAGCTATGGTTCATGGAATGGACGCTGATGTTCTGGTTCAGCAGATCAACGATTTTCTTGAGAACAACTAATTAATACCAAAATAAAAGACTGGCAGAGATGCCAGTCTTTTTAAGTCATGGTTAAAGCTGTATTAATTGTTGCAGAACATTGGTGGAGATCAGTTCTCCATGCTCGATCAGGTGAGCCTCGCCGGCAGGTGTGCAGGCGCGTCCCTTGCCATATTCAGAAAGAATATTGCAGACCTTGTTGAATTCCTGTGCTGTGTGAGAAGACTGGTGAATGATAAGCTGATAGCTGCCATTGCCAGGGATCTTGTATAAGCTGTTCTCGCCGGTAAAGAATCCATTCAGTCCATGAGATGCTGCGATTACATCATCCAGATGAGTGAATGTATACTGACGGATCAGATTTACAGCGGAAGATTCGCCGGAATCGGAAGAATCTTCTGTTTCCTGAGACTCTGAGGCCTGTGAAGATTTGCCCTTGAGCTTGGATTCGCAGATCTTCTGGAAGATATCAATGATACTGTCCGCTCCGTCAAGCTGAAGCGGTTCCGCCTGGGTATTCTCTTTATATGGAGAAAATTTGGAAAAGCGGGTATCTAATTCTTCCGGGTCTTCGACTTTGGTAATGATGAGGATAATGCTGTCAAGATTTACAGGAATCGCCTCGATCATCAGCGGAATGTTGTCCGCCTCAAAACCAAACTCTATCTGAGCCTGCTGCATCATATCGCGAAAAAGTTTCTTGGCTTTCTCTGAGCCGTAAGCCAGTTCACGTAAATTTACCTGATGCATTTCCAGATCTTCTCGTGTTAAGGTACAACGAATCTGATTGTCGTTGATTTTCTCTAATTTCATTTCATCACATCCTATTCTTCGGATCCTGTTGTATTATATGAATATATATAGAAATCAGGATATAGTCCATGACTTATATGGTTACTGTTCACTACGTTCACAGTAACTTGGTCAAAATCCATTCCAAATCACCTTCGGTGATGGGATTTTGCCCTGTATGTCTCGGGATTTTGCCATATTCATGGCAAAACACCTCGCGGGATACTACCTGTTCACAGTAACCTTGTGTATATTATATACCACAACCATAGCGAATGTAAAGAAATTAGAATTACCTATTTCTAAAATATTTGGAAATAAAGCGGGAATTTTTCGTCAAATAGAGAAAAGTCCTTGCAAGCACAGAATAAATCTGTATAATAAAGGATAAGAAAAAATACAGATTCTGTGATTGGACAACTGAAGACGTAACATCTAACTTACATAGTAACCATCATTTTCTTATTTCTACAAACAAGTCATTGCCATCATTTACATGTCATGCAGCGTTTCAGGCTGCGGCAGATGCAATTTCCATGAGATTAAATTCAATTATAGAGGCTTATTTTTTCTTGCAGGTGTTTTCTAAAATCTTATTCCGAGAGAAAGGAGGAAAGACCAGCGAAAATATGTCACATGCAAAGTGCAGCAGGAAATCCATGAAGCCTCTCAGAGAAGAACTGAAACTCTATCAGAAGAGCGGGATACAGCTTTTTATGGATGGAGAGCCAAGTACGCCCAAAGATATTGCGAAAGCCTGTTTGATCGCAGAGGGCGGAGGCTACATGAGAGATTACACCGAAGATGAATCGGGCAGGATCGCGAGAGTTGATTTTGACCGGATCAGTGAAGCTCCCCGTAAGAAATACCGATACAGATAAACACCGGAGTGCAGATCCTGTGGAAATACATAAGAGCAGGCAGGGGGATCTCCCGGAGAAAAAGGTTTCCTCCGTATACTTGACCATTTGGGAAAATCCTCCTGCAAAAGTGAAAAAACTATAAAAACTCCTAAAATATATAAATAAACAATACATTCAAAACAAAACATGATATAATGATACAGAATCTTTACAAAAAACAGGATTTTATACATTTTGAACCGAAAGAGAGGAACGAATGAAAAAGTCAAACGATATACAGAGCCGGCGTAAGCAGCTTAAACTCAGGATCACCATTGTTATTCTGATCTTTTTGCTGGCAGCGATCGGACTGGGTGTACACGTTGTTCAGAATTATATCCCATCCAGGGAGCATATGAGTCTGACAGAGTACTATGGTCAGCCGTCAGACGGTGAGATGGTTGTTGTACTTGGTACAGATATCATGGAAGAGCGGGCTCTGAAATCAGGAGATCAGATCTATCTGCCTCAGACTATGGTAAGCACCTATCTGAATCAGAGATATTACTGGGACAGCGCTAACCAGCAGATTCTGTATGCAACACCGTCAGCACTTGAGAATTATCCGGCATCAGAATCAGGAGACGGGGATGTCTGGCTTAAGGATGGGACCGTTTATCTGAATCTCGCACTGGTACAGAAATACACAGATCTCGATACTTATACTTACGAAGATCCATCCAGGATCGTGATACAGCATGAATTTACAGGAATCAATACAGCAACTGTCCAGAAGGACACAAGTGTCCGTTATCGTGGAGGTATCAAATCACCGATACTTACAGACGTAAGCAAGGGCGATACCCTGATCTATATGCAGGCACTGGAGGACTGGGTACAGGTTTCTACCCTGGACGGCTATATCGGATATGTACAGAAGAAGGTTCTTTCCGGTATGGAGACGACTGATTTCGAGAGAAGTTTTGAGAAAGAAGATTATACCTATCTCACTATGGATGACAAGGTCAATATGACCTGGCACCAGATCACCAACACGGATGCAAATGCTTATTTCGCGGATATGACAGCGAATGTCAGCGGTCTGAATGTGATCTCTCCGACCTGGTTTTATATTCAGGATACTTCAGGCAATCTTGGGGATCTTTCTTCCGCAGATTATGTGACACAGGCACATCAGAAGGGCTATAAGGTATGGGGCTTGGTGGATAACTTTACAGCAGATGTGAGTACGACAGAGACTCTGTCACAGCTTGCTTCCAGACAGAATATCATTAAGCATCTGGTGCAGACAGCAGCCAATATCGGAATGGACGGCATCAATGTCGATTTTGAATCGCTCAGTGAAGATGCGGGTCCGCATTTCCTGGAATTCCTGAGAGAACTTTCGATCGAATGCCATAAGAACAATCTCGTTCTTTCCGTAGATAATCCGGTTCCAGAGGATTTTACAAGCCATTATGACAGGAGAGAGCAGGGACTGGTTGTAGATTATGTCGTGATTATGGGATATGATGAACATTATGTCGGTTCCGATGCAGGTTCTGTTGCGTCCCTTCCGTGGGTAGAACAGGGCGTAGAGGATACGCTGGCAGAAGTTCCGGCGCAGAGGACCATTCTTGCGATCCCATTCTACACCAGACTGTGGAAGACAACAGGCGGCGCTGTGACAAGCGAGGCGATCGGTATGACAGAGGCCCAGAATGTCCTTACAGAGAATAAGGTAGAGACTGTATGGGATGGAAGTATAAGCCAGAATTACGGGGAATACGAGAAGGACGGCTCTACATACCAGATCTGGATGGAGGATGCACAGTCGATCGCAGAGAAAGTCAAGCTGATCCCGAAATACGATCTTGCCGGAGTTGCACAGTGGAGACTGGGATTCGAGAGTAATGATATATGGAGCACGATCAGTGAGAATCTTCAGAGTGCTTCATAAATAAGAAATTTTCTATATGATAATAGAATGAGAGCATAATAAAAAACACACTTTGCAGGGGATGCAGAGTGTGTTTTTTGTTAATTATATAAATGGGAAAATAAAAAAAGTTCCATAAATGGAAGGAGGCCGGTACTTTCGTACCGGCGCGTATGAAAAAGAAAAATATTTTATAGAAAGCATATCGCCTTCTATGGCTAATACTATACCCTATAAATGTGAAGAAAGTGTGATGAACTTTTGAAGAAAACGTGAAGAAAACATAAAATTTAACGTGCTTTATACAGCGTTTTTACGTGAAAAAGCAAAAAAAATTCCCTGCCGCTTAAATGTAAGGGCAAGGAAGGGATTACTGCATCAGAATTTTTTCCAGGTTCCTTTGAAGAAGAGCAGGAGAAGCGGGAAGATCTCCAGACGTCCTGCAAGCATATCAAAGATAAGGACACATTTGGACAGATAGGAAAAAGAACTGAAATTTCCCATCGGACCAACGATCTCAAATCCCGGACCAATGTTGTTGAGTGTAGCTGTTACCGCCATGAAGTTTGTGATCAGATCAAAATTATCGATCGCGATCAGCAGAACAGATGCGGCGAAGATCATAAGATACAGACTGATATAAATATTGGTGGATCTCAGGATATCATGGGTGATGACCTTGTCATCCATCTTGATCTTCTTGACTGCATTCGGATGAAGGTAAAGCTGGAATTCTTTCTTGGCAGCTTTACACAGGATCAGAATACGGGAAACCTTGATTCCACCGCCTGTACTTCCGGCACAGGCTCCGACAAACATCAGAAGGACCAGAACCGTCTTGGACAGAGCAGGCCATTGGTTGAAGTCGGTGCTCGAAAAACCGGTCGTTGTGATAATGGAACCTACCTGGAATGCAGCCTGCTGGAATGCAGTCAGGAGGTTGCGGAATAGGTGGGCTGTATTCAGGGCGATGATCACGATCGCTACAGCGATGATCCCGAAGTAATAACGAACCTCCTCATATTTGAATGCCTGGCGGAATTTCTTGGTCAGGATCAGATAGTATGCGGAGAAGTTGACACCAAACAGGATCATAAAGATCGTAGTAACAACCTGGCAGTAAGTGCTGTAGCTTCCAAGACTGTCATTGACAATACCGAATCCACCGGTTCCGGCAGTACCAAAGGTAATGCACAGAGAATCAAAAAGCGGAACCCTGCCAATCAGAAGCAGAGCCAGCTGGATCAGTGTCATTCCAAAGTAGATCGTATAAAGGATCTTTGCAGTGGACTGTACCTTCGGGACAAGTTTGCTGACGGAAGGCCCCGGGCTCTCTGCTTTCATAAGGTTCATATGATAACCTCCGGCAAGCGGAAGAAGAGAAAGCAGGAACACGAGGACGCCCATACCGCCGATCCAATGAGTGAAACTTCTCCAGATCAAAATACAATGAGGGAGGACTTCCACATCTGAAAGGATACTGGAACCGGTCGTTGTAAATCCGGAAACAGTCTCAAACAGTGCATCGATCGGATGTGGGATACATCCGCTGACAACAAACGGGATCGAACCAAAAATACATAAGGCAAGCCAGCTCAGTGCAACGGCAACGCAGCCATCCTTGATATAAAAGACCTTGTTTTTGGGTTTCTTGCGGGTAAGCGGAACGCCAACGACAAGGCACACCAGCATGACAAGCAAAAAGGCTGAAAAATCCTTTTCACGATAGATTCCTGCCGTAAGAAGAGGCAGCATCATAAAGGCCGCCTGAAAATTACATACCCAGCCTACAATATAGGCGATAATACGAAAATTCATAATACCACCCCGTTCTATGCAAGAATATCGCGGATGTCGCGAAGTCCCTTGCTGGTGGTTACGATGACAACATTATCCCCGATCTGAAGCGTATCCTGGCCTCGTGGAATACGGACAGTACCCTTGCGGGTAAGACAGCAGACCAGAAGATTGCTCTTGAGGTTCAGCTCGGCAAGCGGAATACCGACAACAGGAGAGTTGTCACGGATGATGAACTCCAGAGCCTCTGCCTGGTTGTCCAGGACGTGATACAGAGTCTCTACATTACTTCCGATCGTATTCTGCATGGCGCGGACATAACGGAGAATGGAATCCGAAGTGATATATTTCGGATAGATCACACTTCCGAGATCCAGGTCGTCAATAACATCCTTGTACGGCAGGCGGTTGACCTTGGCAACCAGCTTGGCGTTGGTAAGTTTCTTGGCAGAAAGTGACAGGAAGATGTTTTCCTCGTCCATATTGGTGAGGGTTACAAATGATTCGACAGTTGCAAGCCCCTCCTCCATAAGAAGAGAACGCTCAGTTCCGTCTCCGCAGATGATCGTTGCCTCCGGGAGCATGTCGCTTAATTCCTCGCAGCGTTCCTTATCCTTCTCGATGATCTTGACATTGATCTTGAGATCGGACAAAGTTTTGGCAAGGTAATAAGAAATAGTACCTCCTCCGATGATCAGTGTATTTCTGACCTGATGGGTCTTGAGACCGATCTTCTTGAAGAAAGTAGCGGTATTCTTAGGGGCAGCGATAATGGAAACAAAATCTCCATTATGAACAAGATGATCACCACCTGGGATCGTCAGGGTATCTTTGCTCTCGATCGCGGCAAAAAGAATGTCGCAGCGGTATTTGTCTGTGATCTGAGAAACAGACATGCCATCCAGTCCAAATTCAGGCAGGACCTTGAATTTGAGAAGTTCTACACGGCCTTTGGAAAAAGGATCGATCTTGATCGCGGCCGGAAAACGGAGCAGACGGGAGATTTCCCGTGCAGCAGCCAGTTCAGGATTCATGATCATGGAAAGTCCCAGACGTTCCTTGATGAACCCGATCTCCTTGCTGTAGATCGGATTTCTTACACGCGCGATCGTCTGACAATGACCGGTCTTCTGTGCGATAAGGCAGCAGAGAAGGTTCAGTTCATCAGAAGCGGTGACAGCGATCAGGATATCGGCAGTCTGAACACCGGCCTCCATAAGAGTATTGATACTTGCGCCGTTTCCAACAATTCCCATAGCGTCGATATCTTCTGTGAGATCGTTGATAACATCGGCATCCATATCGATCAGAGTCAGGTCAGTTTCTTCTTCCTGAAGCTGTTCTGCAAGAGTGCGTCCAACTTTGCCGCACCCGACAATTATGATATGCATGATTTCCTCCAGTAATAAAAAATAATTATTATAAGCCAATCTATTATATCACTCTACATAAGGTTTTTAAATAGAGAAAATGTAAATTTCATGGTATACTGGCTGCAGAAGCCGCTGTGAACAGCAGCTTACAGAAGTTAATGAGAAAAATGTTATAGTATGGAAAAAAGAGAGGAAGTGACGGACAATGGATACACTGAGTGAAACCGCGGATAAAGTCGATCAGAGTCTCCAGAATATGGGGATTGACGGAACTTCCGTGAAGCAGAGCATCAGGGACTTTCTGAATTTCAAGGAATATCTGGCAGAGCAGCTGCCTGCATTTACCGGATTCTGTATCAAGGTAGTTCTGTCGATCATTGTATTTTTTGTAGGCCGCAAGATCATATGCTGGATCGTGAGCATTATGAGGCGTTCTATGGAGCGTGCCAATGTGGATGCTGGAGTTGTCCAGTTTATCTCATCGGCGGGCAAGGCTATTTTGTATACACTGTTGATCTTTAATATTGCGATCAGCCTGGGAGTCAAGGAATCTTCTGTTGCAGCACTTCTCGGAACTGCCGGTGTTACGGTAGGTCTTGCACTGCAGGGCGGTCTTGCGAACCTGGCAGGTGGTGTACTGCTTCTGATGTTCAAGCCTTTTGTTGTGGGGGATTATATCATTCAGGGCCAGGCAAATGGCTGTGAAGGTACTGTTTCCAAAATCGAGATCTGTTATACCACACTTTTGAGTATTGACAACAAGAAGATCGTAGTACCGAACGGAACTCTGTCAAACAGCACGATCATCAATGTGACAGCAAAAGAAAACCGTAAGCTTGAGATCAAAGTAGGAATCTCCTACGAAGCCGACATCCGCAAAGCAAAAAAAATTCTTGAGGATATCCTGAAGGCAGACCCGGACACCAAGAGCGACAATGCAGAGATGGTGGTTTTTGTAGATGAACTGGGAGAGAGTGCGGTCATCATGGGACTTCGTGTCTGGGTACCGACAGAAGCGTACTGGGCAACGAAGTGGAGACTGAACCAGCGGATCAAGGAAGAATTTGACGCAAACGGAATCGCGATCCCATACAACCAGCTGGAGGTTTACGTACATCCACGCAAATAGCTGTTTATGAGAAAACGTAAACTGGAAATAAATAATAGGTTGACAATCTGAACTTTCCTGTGGTAAAGTAATGCACAGAAATTACAGAAGCTGTGAAAACAGTTGTTTATCAGTTACTGTGAACAGTAACGTTTATCACGAGGAGGACAAGATGAGTACGGTGGCAGTTCAAAGAAGCAAAACATATGATATTGTTTACATTGCAGTGTTTGCAGTGATCATGGCAATCTGTTCCTGGATTTCCATTCCGGCAGCAGTACCGTTTACATTACAGACATTTGGTGTTTTTATCGCAGCAGGTGTTCTGGGAGGCAAGAGAGGAACTTTATCTGTTCTGGTATTTATCCTGCTCGGTGCAGTAGGAATCCCGGTATTCGCAAACTTTTCCGGTGGGATCGGAGTCCTGGTGGGACCTACAGGCGGATATATCATCGGATTTTTATTTTCCGCACTTGTGATGTGGGCGATGGAGAAACTTCCTGGTAAGAAATCCATTATGCAGATCGTGTCCATGGTCGTAGGACTGGTCGTATGCTATGCATTCGGAACCGCCTGGTTCATGGTAGTCTATGGCAAAGCAAACGGACCGGTAGGACTTGTAACAGCCCTTGGATGGTGTGTATTTCCGTTCATCATCCCGGATCTTATCAAGATCGCACTTGCCTATGTGCTTTCCCGAAAACTGCGTAAATACGTAGCATAAAAAATAAAACAAATACAGCCGGAGCGTATCGGATGATATGTTCCGGCTGTTTCTTATATGGTAATGAAGCGTTTATTTGTTAAGAGGTGTACGTTCTGCAAAGATAAATACGATCACGGCACCGAAGAGTGCAGAGACTGTTGCGAACAGAAGCATGGAACTGACTCTCGCGAAGTCAATAAGCGCACCTCCGAGGAAGGAACCGATCACGCTTCCAAGTGTATAGGTCATCGTGAAATACGCCTGTCCTTTGATGGCATCTTCCGGTTCCATGATGGCGTTTACGTAGTAGACAGAAGCCGCAGTCAGAAGTCCCCAGCCGAGCATCTGGAAAACCTGAACTCCATAATACATGGAAATTCCGGGAGCAAGGAAAGTCCCCAGCGCCTTCAGCACAAAGAAGATCCCCGCGAAACGGACCAGGAGGTCACAGCGGATCTTTTTGATGATATATCCAAAGAGAAACAGCGTAGGAAGTTCGCACATTGCTGCGATCGCGGATGCAGTACCCATTTCTGCACTTCCTCCGCCTTTACCCTGTGCGATCTGGAAATTGAAGTTATTCAGGAGCACATGACTGAGGTAGATAAAAATACAGCCAATCAGTACCAGTGAAAAACGTCTGTATTTCCGGAAAAACAGAAGAGGGTTTGCCAGGCTTTTGCTGTCGGATGATGTCTGGGCAGATTTCTGTGTCTTGACGAAAGGAAAGATGATCAGGCAGCCAAGTGACAGGACGGTGATGATCGTCACGGAAGCTGGGATGGAAAGCACGCCGGCTTTGACGGTGATGATCCCGAGTACATAGCAGATGACTGCATAGGCGACAGAGCCCATTCCACGCGCAAGTCCGAAGTTCAGCTTCTGACCCTGGTTGATGCTCTCCATGCCGAGCGCGTTGATGAAAGGAGTCATAAGCTGCAGCAGTGCGATGCTGATCCCGTAGAGAAGTCCGGTCAGGATAAGCGTTCTGGAAAAAAACAGCCCGATTCCGAGAAGCAGCTGGATGACATAGAGAATCTGGATGATCTTTTTGAGGGATGGGCTGTCCGGGCGGTCTGCGTAACCCGCGAGCACAGGCTGCAAAAGTGCAGACATAATGCCGGCAACAGCGGCGATGATGCCGATCTGAGTATTGGAAAATCCCCCTCCCAAAAGGAAAAATCCGGAAAAACTCATGATCGCAGCGAAATACATCCAGTACAGAGCCTGGATACAGGAATAAGATCCCGTGAGGTTTTTGCTTTTGGCAGATGACATGATAAAATCTCCTTATGTATGAATAATTATTTCTATTATACAACAACAGAGAACAAAAAGCTTGCCAAAAAGCGGTCATTATTTTATGATTAATAGCAGAAAACAAAGACAGATCAGGAGGAATTCATATTATGAAGAAAAAAATAGACGTATATGAACATATGGGAGAAATCCTCAAAGGAGTGAAATCTGGTGTCCTGGTAACAGGCAAGGCAGATGACAGAGTAAACTCCATGACAATTTCCTGGGGAATGGTTGGTATCGAATGGGCGAAACCTGTATTCGTAACCTTCATCAGAGAAAGCCGCTTCACCAGAAGCCTCATCGAGAAAAACGGCGAATTCACCGTTAACATCCCGGTAGACGACAGCGCAAAGAAAATCCTTACATTCTGCGGCTCCAAATCAGGAAGAGATGTGGACAAAGCCAAAGAACTCGGTCTTACTTACGAAGAACCGGAAACCATTTCCGTACCTGGAATCAAGGAACTTCCGCTGACTCTGGAATGCAGAGTAGTCTACAAACAGACCCAGGACATCAGCGCAATGACCAAAGAAGACCAGGGAAAATTCTATCCACAGAATGTAGACAGCACATTTACCGGCTCCAACAGAGATACCCATGTGGCATATTATGGTGAGATCGTAAATGCGTATATTATTGAAGAATAATAAAAGATAATCTCAGATTACACAGATTGGCTCCCCGCATGAAAACGGGGAGCCGTTATTTTTTGTCCGGGAATATTCAGGACTTCTGGCAGGCGGTTTTGCAGGAAGCTGTGCATGGATTGTCGAAACTTGGATTAAAAGCATAGAAGTTTTTGGCATCCAGTTCTTCTTGAATACTTCGGAGAGCTTCACCAAACCGCTGGAAATGAACGATCTCCCTTGCACGCAGGAATTTGATCGGGTCGGCAATCTCCGGAATATCACGTACTACCCGGAGGATATTGTCGTAAGTCGAGCGGGCTTTCTGTTCGGCAGCGAGGTTTTCAAACAGATCCGTGATCGGATCCCCTTTACTCTGGAATTCGCATGCATTAAACGGAACACCGCCCGCCGCCTGCGGCCATACCCCTACCGTGTGGTCAATATAGTACGGTCCGAAACCGCTCTTTTCAATTTCTTCCATTGAGAGGTCTCGTGTAAGCTGATGGACGATAGTGGAGACCATCTCGAGGTGTGCGAGTTCCTCCGTGCCGATATCATTTAAAACGGCGGCAGCCATGCGGTTCGGCATGGTAAATCTCTGGGAGAGATAGCGGAGAGATGCGCCAATTTCCCCGTCGGGACCGCCATATTGACTTAGGATATACTGCGCGATCTTCGCATTGGGTGTCTTGATATTTACCGGATACTGCAATCTTTTTTCATAATTCCACATAGACTATCTGCACCCTCCTTCCTGCTCCCACGGGAATGGCTGTTCCATCCATTTCCAGGTGCTGCCGTCTGTTTCCAGAGCATCATCAACGGTCAGAGGTCCGTAGCACTGGGCGTATTCTTTCATCAGTTTCCTGCGCTCGGCAGCACATTCCTGATAAAAAGCAAGCGCTTCCTGGCAGCAGGGGTGCGTGTCGAGGTAGAGAAGGATATCGTTGACAGCAAAACTGACTTCATTGATCCGCTGAAGGAGTTTTTCTTTCGGAGTACACTGATTCGGACACATCATCGTCTGCCACCTCGCTTTCCGCAGAATGGTTTGCAAAGCTCAGGAAAAACAGTTCCGACATTTAAAGCATACCCCAGGTCGTAAGTTGTCGAAAACTTCTGACAGGGTACATATGCCATTGCAATCTGCATTTCGTCAATGTGTGTATACATTTCAGAATCTCTGGAAGAGGCAGAAGGCATGCGGCAGGATGGGCATGGTGCGGACGGTGTTCTCTGGTTTCGCGGTGATGGACGGCAGGAACATGGCTGGTTCCCCATCATTTCACGTGCCATACCGCAGGTTGCATTATATGGGCGGCCACAGGGCCGGGATGTCTGGTAGATTTCCATAAACAAGTCCTTTCAGAAGAGCTCTTTATATTTTATGTGAGCAAAAAAGAATGGTGCATACATAACATTCCTTGTCATTTACACTTTACTCTGGTAAAATAAAACCGAAAAAAATCCCCGCCAGTAGAAGCAGGGACAAAAAAGACAGACAGGGAGAGAAAGATAAATGGAATACTGGGATATCTACGATGAAAATAAACAGCCGACAGGCCGCACAATGAAGAGAAACGACTGGTGTCTGAAAGACGGAGAGTATCATCTGACCGTGCTTGGTGTTGTTGCAAGACCGAACGGCACATTCCTGATCACCAAACGAGTTATGACAAAAGCCTGGGCTCCGGGCTGGTGGGAAGTTTCCGGCGGCGCGGCACAGGCAGGAGAGGATTCCTATGAGGCAGTGCTCCGTGAAGTAAAAGAAGAAACCGGTCTGGATGCAAGAAACGCAGAAGGCGGTTATCTTTTTACTTATAAGAGAGAAAATCCGGGCGAGGGCGATAACTACTTTGTAGACGTTTACCGCTTTGTCATGGACATTGATGAGAAAGACCTGACACTGCAGACGGAGGAGACAGACGGACACATGTTTGCAACTCTGGAACAGATCCAGGCATTTGCAGCAGAAGGCAAATTCCTCCATTACGACAGCATCCGCAAAGCCTTCGAGATGTAGGAGGCTGCCATGGAATTTGCAGTATTAGGGCTGTTTTGCGGCATCCTTATTCTGTGTATTGTATGTAATGTTTCTATTATATATGCATTACTGGCAGGTTTCGTGATCTTTGGCTGTTATGCAAAGAAAAAAGGATTTTCAGTAAAAGAGATCCTGCATATGGCGGGCGAGGGAATCTGGAAGGTCAGAAACATCCTGATCACCTTTATGCTGATCGGAATGCTGACCGCACTCTGGAGACAGGCAGGAACGATCCCGGTGATCATCTGCTATACGATCCATTTTATAAAACCATCGGTCTTTCTTCTGATGGTATTTCTTTTGAACTCGCTGGTTTCGGTGCTGACCGGAACTTCGTTTGGGACAGCGGCAACAGTAGGCGTTGTCTGTGCGACGATGGGCTCTGTCCTTTCGGTATCTCCGTGGCTCTGCGGCGGTGCGATCCTTTCGGGAATCTTTTTTGGTGATCGCTGTTCACCGGTCTCGACCAGCGCCCTTCTTGTGTCAGAACTGACAGAGACCAGCATTTACAGGAACATCAGAAATATGCTCCGCAGTGCACTGATCCCCTTTGTACTGGTCTGCATCCTGTATACAATGATCGGAATGAAGACTTCCCATACACAGGAACTGCCGGATCTTACCGGAGTTTTTCATCAGGAATTTCGGATCGTCTGGTGGACACTTCTGCCGGCACTGGTGATCCTGGCTTTGTCCGTGGCGCAGCTCGGAGTCAAAATCTCTATGCTTGCAAGCATTGCCGTGGCACTTGTCTTATGCGTCTGGATACAGGGGATGCCGCTTATGGAACTCCCGCACATCCTTATCTTTGGCTTTCACAGCGAAAATGCAGAGATCGCTTCCATGCTGGATGGAGGAGGGATCGTTTCCATGCTGAGGGTCGGTGCGATCGTGTGTCTTTCCTCATCCTATTCAGGGATTTTTGAGAAAACGGGGATCCTCGACGGGATCCAGGCGACCGTAGAAACTCTGGCACAAAAAACATTTCCGTTTCTTGCGATCCTGCTCACATCAGCAGCAGCCAGCGCGATCGCCTGCAACCAGACACTTGCGATCATGCTGACACAGCAGCTCTGCGCCAGAACAGAACGAGACAAAGAAAGGTTTGCGAATGACCTGGAGGACAGTGTCGTGATCCTTGCACCAATGATCCCATGGTCGATCGCGGGGGCAGTTCCGCTTACGGCAGTCGGTGCACCACAGAGCAGTATTTTATTCGCGTTTTTCCTGTATCTGCTGCCGCTTTGCAGGGTATTGGATGGAATTCGGAAGAAAGGATAAGAAAAATGAAATTTACAAGAGAACAGATAGCAAAAGCGCTGAAACTTTATGTCATTACGGACCGAAGCTGGCTGAAAGAAGACGAGACACTTCTTTCTGTCTGCGAAAAGGTGATCCAGAACGGGGCAACCTTCCTTCAGCTCCGAGAAAAAGAACTGGGTGCAGAAGAGACAAGAAAAGAAGCCATAGAACTTCAGAAACTCTGCCGCAGGTACAATATCCCCTTTGTAGTGAACGACAGTGTGGAAATCGCATTGGAAATGGATGCGGACGGTGTACATGTCGGTCAGTCAGACATTAAGGAAAGAGACATCCGTGCCATGATAGGACCGGACAAAATCCTCGGGATGACAGCCAAGACTGTTGAACAGGCGATCGCAGCCGAAAAAGCCGGAGCAGATTACATCGGAACAGGGGCGGTTTTTGGCAGCACGACAAAGAAAGATGCCAAATATCTTTCCATGGAAGAACTGAAGAAGATCGCAGCCTCTGTCAGTATTCCGGTCGTGGCGATCGGCGGGATCAACAGCGAAAATGTCTCACAGCTTGAGGGCAGCGGAGTCAACGGTGCAGCCGTGATCTCGGGGATCTTTGCAGCGGAAGATCCGGCAGCAAAAACAGCACAGATGAGCAGGCTGACCGATATATTTTGTTAAAAATAGCCCAAATGTATTGTAATTTGTCAAAAAATATGATACTGTATAGAAAATTGAATAAAGAAGATAACAGGTGCCGAGGGCATTGTTCATGAGGTTAAAAGGGAAACAGGTGAGAAACCTGTACGATCTCGTCACTGTAAGCACGGAGTACGGTTCTGTATGCATTAAGCATGATCACTGGGAAACTGGGAAGATAGAACCATATGTTGAGCGGCAAGTCAGGAAACCTGCCTGTTGTCTGGTACGGGAATATAGGATTCCAGATCACGAGTAATTGGTCGTACCGTTTTTTGATAGACCACTTACCCCTTTTTTGAGGGCTTTTTTTGTGTGCAGGATTCTGTTCAGTTTTCGTACTGTAATGTCAAAGGAGGACAAAAACATGAAAAACAAAACTGTAAAAGCACTTGCAATACTGTTAGCGATCACAACTGTATCTATGATGGGTACAGCAGGAGTTATGGCTTCTGACAACACAGCAGAGGACACTGCAACAGAGGCAGCAGCAGATGACGCAGAAGCAGCAGATGACGTTGCACTACTGAGCGACAAGACAGAGGACACTGCAACAGAGGCAGCAGCAGATGACGCAGAAGCTGCAGACGATACAGCAGAGGCATCTGATGATGACCAGGCAGCAGCAGACAACGTTGCAGCACTGATCGACAAGATCTACGTTCAGGAAAGAAATGACACAACAGATGAGGACTGCAAGGCAGCCAAAGAAGCATGGGATGCTCTGACAGACGCACAGAAAGAACTGGTAGAAGGCGAAGAAGCAAGCCCGGAATATTTCGGACGTGACACAGGCGATGCTTCCAAGGATGATCCGCGTAACCAGGATGAGATCGGTGAGAACGAACTTCTTGTTGTAAGCTTTGGTACTTCCTTCAACGACAGCCGTGCACAGGATATCAAAGGAATCGAAGATGCTCTGGCAGCAGCTTATCCGGACTGGTCCGTAAGACGTGCTTTCACAGCACAGATCATCATCAACCATGTAGAGGCAAGAGATGATGAAGCAATCGACAACATGGATCAGGCTCTTGACCGTGCAGTAGCAAACGGAGTTAAGAACCTTGTTGTTCAGCCTACACATCTGATGCATGGTGCTGAGTACGATGAGATGGTAGAAGTAATCGACAACTACAAAGACAAATTCGAATCTGTAGCAATCGCAGAGCCAATGCTTGGTGAAGTTGGTGATGACGCTACTGTGATCAACGACGACAAGAAAGCAGTTGCACAGGCTATCACAGATGAAGCTTGCAAGGTAGCAGGATATGACAGCATGGAAGCAGCCGCAGAAGACGGAACAGCATTTGTATTCATGGGACATGGTACTTCTCATACAGCAAACGTAACATACGATCAGATGCAGACACAGATGGGAGACCTTGGATTCACAAACGCTTTCATCGGAACTGTTGAAGGTGAGCCGGAAGACACCGCATGCGAAGAAGTTATCGCTAAGGTTAAAGATGCAGGCTTCAAGAAAGTTGTTCTTCGTCCGCTTATGGTTGTAGCTGGTGACCATGCAAACAACGATATGGCTGGTGATGATGAAGATTCCTGGAAGAGCCAGTTCGAGGCATCCGGAGCATTTGACAGTGTTGACTGCCAGATCGAAGGTCTTGGGAGAGTCGCAGCAGTTGAGGATCTGTATGTAGCACATACAAAAGATGCTATCGATTCTCTGGGAACAGCTGATGATGCAGCAGAAGTAACAAATGACACAGAAGAAGCTTCTGATGATGCAGCAGCAGAGGAAACAACAGACGATGCAGCTGATACTACAGAAGAAGCAGCAGAATAATAAAGAAACAGTTTTTATGTAAGATAACGGGGCTGCCCGGGAGGATCTAGGTCTTTCCGGGCATTTCCTGTAAAAGCAGGAGGAAAATATTATGAAACGTTCAGTGGCAATGATGGCATGCGTATTAAGCGGAGCACTTATGTTTGGAAGCTTTACGCCGGTTCTGGCAGAAACAGAAGTCAAGTCAGTTTCTACAGCAACAGCAGATGCCAAGAAGGATGATGCCAAGGCTGATACAACCGATAAGAAGGACGATGCAAAGGATGCAGTTCTGGAAGATGGCACCTACAGTGCTGAGTTTGACACAGACAGCGGAATGTTCCATGTAAACGAAGCAAACGATGGCAAGGGAGTCCTGACAGTCAAAGACGGTAAGATGACACTTCATGTAAGTCTGGCTTCCAAAAATATCGTAAATCTGTTTGTGGGAACAGCAGAGGATGCACAGAAAGATGGTGCAGAACTTCTCCAGCCGACAACAGATACTGTTACATACAGCGATGGAATGTCAGAAGAAGTTTATGGTTTTGATATTCCGGTTGAAGCTATTGACGAAGAATTTGACCTTGCCCTGATCGGAAAGAAAAACAAATGGTACGACCATAAGGTAAAAGTCACCAATCCTCAGAAAGAATCTGATGAGACAGCAGCAACAGAAGAGACGAAGGACACTTCAACAGACGATACAAAAGAAGCGTCAGAGAAATAAAATTGTCTTTGGACAAAACGATAACCAAATATGCAGTACAATAAAAATATCCTGTACGGATCCAGTGTCATAACTGAACCCGCCAGGATATTTTTTTATGTAGTAATATCGATCAGTGAAACTGAGGGATATTATTTGATGCGGATCTTGAATGTTGCTTTCTTTCCAGATCCGTCTGTTGCTTTGGCAGTGATGGTAACTGTACCTTTTTTGCCTTTGATGGTTTTGACTTTACCGTATTTGTCAACGGTAGCAAGTTTTGTATTGCTGGAAGACCATGCAAGTGATCTGTTTGCGCTTCCGCCCTGAGAAGTAACGGCTGCGGTTACTTTTGTGGACTGACCGTTGGTAACGGTAGTTTTTCCGGAAAGCCTGATGCTCTTTACAGAACCTTTCATGCAGGCAAGGGTGATTCTTGCATATTTCTTGCTGCCATCTTTTGCAGTAGCTGTGATGGTGACTTTTTTGCCGCCTGCATTTTTGTTGAAGGTTACAATACCGGTAGAGCTGACAGTTGCGATTCTGGTATTGCTGGATTTCCAGGTTACTGCTTTGTTTGTTGCATTGGAAGGAGTGATTGTAGCTCTGAGCTGTACTCTTTTGCCTGCTGTGATGTAGCGGGAAGGAGCAGCTGCAAGTTTGATGCTGGTTACTTTGTAAACTGGGTTGGCAACAGTAACTTTGCATGTTGCTTTTACTTTTCCTGCCGTAGCGGTGATCACAGCAGTACCTGCTTTCACTGCTTTTACAGTACCGTTAGCGGATACAGTTGCAACTTTGGTATTGCTGGATTTCCATACAACTTTGTCTGTTGTATTGGAAGGTGCAACAGTGGCCTTTAATGTAAAGGACTTACCGGTAGTGATTTTTTTGCTTGTAGCATTCAGCGTAACTTTGGCAGCGGCTACAGGTTTCTTAACCAGTGCTTTTACAGCTGCTGTAATATCAGAAGCCATCTTGTCAACATCGGCCTGCTGGTATACGGTACAGTTTTTGTTAACTGCGTCTACAGCAGCTCTTACAGCAGCAACCGTTTCGTCAGTGTAGATGGAGAGATCCTTTGGAACAGCAGCCAGAGCCGCATCTACAGCGGTGTAATCAGCAGCAGCAACCGGTGTAATGGTAAGTGTGCCATTTGTCTTGCTTACATTGAAGACACGCTCATACCAGGTACCATTTTTTACAGAATGGAAAGAGAAGATTACTTCTTTGTCAAGATAATCTGTAGTAGCTGCTCCACCCATAGCGTTTGCCTTCATATCGAAAGAAACTTTGCGGTCTGTGATGTCAGCCGTTGTTTCAGCTTTTGCTGCATCTTTGGCAAAACCGATAAATACTTTGTCAAAGCTGTCGCTGCCCATGGTCAGGTGAAGGATTTCCTTATAATTGTTAGAATTTGGTCCGCCGATGGTTTCAAGAGAAGCAGCGGCAACGTTGAACATCTTAACGCTGTTGTCAACGGTCAGATCTTTTGTATGATCGTAATCACCGGTAACTAAAGTAGCAGCGTCTTGATCGATCACAGCCTGGCGAGGATAGAAAGCTCTTTCCAGAGAGTTCTTGCCTTCTTCATATTTGGTAAGGTAGCTGTTGGAGATAGCTACGATCGGAAGGTATGTCTCGCCTTCTGCTACAGGGACAGTAAACTGCCATTTACCGTTAACTTCTTCACCGGCGATCCAGTTGTCTCTGTTATCACCATTTGCAACAGCTTCTTCATAAGTACCTTTGTACAGATAATGATAACCTGTTCCGTGAAGGGTAAGGATGAGATTGCCGTCTCTGAGAATAGCTTTTTCAACGTTAAACATTAATGTTTCGTTTGTAACAGTGAGAAGTCCTCTTTCAACCAGAGCGTTGACCGCATCGGTGATAGCGGTGGCCAGTTTGTCAACGTCATCCTGTGTTGCAGCTTTGTATGTACCGCTAAGTGCTTTCACGGCAGAAGTAACAGCATTGGCTGTTTCGTCTGTATAGATGGAGAGGTCTTCAGGAACAGTTGCCAGAGCAGCATCTACAGAAGAATAATCCAGGGCAGCCTGTTTGTTCATGCCGGAAGCATCAACATCGTTCTTGTCAGTATCTGCCATGGAGGTGGTGTCAAAAGTGATGGTCTGGACATTGCTCCATTTTGAGCCTTTGTTGACGTTTGTGGTCTTACTGAAGCTTGCATAAACAGTATCACTGAGGCTTGCAACAGGAATGGTATAATAGTAGGAAGAATCCGCAACATACCAGTCAATCTTGTGCTGAGTAGCAGCAGCTATGTCGTCTGCCGTTGTACCATTTACGAGAGCCATGTAGTTTCTGTTCTCGCTTGCCTGATGCATTTTTACGAGATAAGTGCCGTCGTCCTGCTTGGTAACGATAGCATCATCCATGGCATACATGCCGGAAGCAACACCTTCACTGTTGGTAACAGAAACTTTGATGGAATGAGTCTTGGCTTCTTCTACAGCTTTTTTGACCAGAGCATTGACCGCATCGGTGATGGCCTGTGCCATCTTGTCAACATCAGCCTGCTGTGCCATAGTATAATCTCTTTTAACTGCTGCAACGGCAGCTCTTACAGCATCAGCTGTTTCATCAGTGTAGATGGAGAGGTCTTCCGGAACAGTGGCCAGAGCTGCATCTACAGATGTGTAATCAGCAGGACCGTTTGTAGCCGGAAGTTTGTTGATATCGGATGCAACTGCATCTCTTTCTTCGGTTTCTGCCATGGAACTGACATCAAAGGTGATTGTCTGAACATTTCCCCAGGCTTTGCCTGCATTTACATTTTTGGTATAGCTGAAACTTGCATAGAGGGGATCTGTCAGACTGGCAACAGGAATGGTATACCAGTAGCCGTCGTCTCCACCAGCAACATACCAGTCAACCTCATGATTGGTTGCTTTGTTTTTATCATCTGTGAGAGCCATGTAGTTTCTGTTTACGCTTGTCTGGTGCATTCTTACCAGATAAGTGCCATCGTCCTGTCTGGTGACAACAGCACTGTCCATAGCGTACATGCCGGAAACAACCCCTGAACTGTTGATAACAGAAACTTTGATAGAATGAGTTCTGGCTTCTGAGACATCCTGTTCAGATGTCTCACCAGATGTAAATACATCTGCTTCATCCGCACTGAAGGTAGATGTATCTGCTGTAAATTCATCAGTTGTCAGGTCAGAATCCTCTGTCGTAATGTCGGCCGCTAAAACAGAATCCTCTGTGGAAGTGGAAACTTCTTCTGAATCAGAAATTTCTTCTTCGGGTACTACGTCAATTTCTTCGACTGCTGCAAAATCCAGATCCTCCGCAAGAACTGAGACTGAAGCTGCCGGAGTAACTGCCAGTGATGCACTGAGAAACAATGCTGTCAGAATTTTACTTCTTTGTTTCATTTTCATAATCTCCTTATTATTGAATAAAATTGAGGCATCATGAAGGATGCCCTGTGCAACTGGAATGTCCCGCGAATTACATTCTGTTATTAATCATATCACTTCTTGTTAAAAATAACAAATGCTAACAAGAAAAAACACTGCTTTTTCTGTGCATATTGGCACATTTTTGGCAGTACAAATCAGGCTCAGACTATTGCACTAGGATGCATATATTGCTATAATAAAGCAGAATATAGGAACTCCAGTGCTGTCACTGACAGATAATAGGGAATCAGGTGCGAATCCTGAACGATCCGGTCACTGTAAGCGTAAGAGAGGATTGCAGAAGCCATTGCATGTGAAGTTGTGTGAGAAGGCGTGATCTTAGAATACTCTGCAAGTCAGGAAACCTGCTGGAGAATCAGTGAAAAGCTTCCGAAGAAAGCAGAATTTCACAGAAACGAAACATCCGGTTATGCAAAGAAGGATGTTTTATTTGTGCGACTGAAGTCTACTCATCTGGATCGGAGAGTAGGCTTTATATTTTTGCAGTGTAAGAGGAAAAATCCTATATGAGATACTTACAGAAATGCGTTTTATAAGAGGAGAGAGGCATATGCATTCGAAAAAATTTCTCGCTGCATTCCTTGCATTGAGTATAACAGCTGCACCACAGGCATCGGTCATGGCATCAGCAGAAAATGCATCGGCGCAGGAAAGCAGTGAAGACTCATCAGGAGAATCTGATGAAAATACAGCTCAGGAAACAGAAGAAACTGATGCGGGCGAAACAGAGCAGAACACAGACGATGTATCATCAGGAGAAGAATTCCTTCAGATAACAGACAAAAAAGCGTATGCAGAGGATGATTCCATTCTGATCGAGATTGTCTCTGCCAATACAACTTATAACAGAGTATATATCGGAAACAGAACAGACGAAGACCGCACACCGGTAATTGAGGGCTCTCTGGATGAAGCGGGCAGATATCATTATCTGTTTTATATCGACCCGAAGTACCTTGGTGAAAAAGCGGCTTATGTCCCGGGAAATACAGAGGATGACAGCTGGTATACAGAGGAAGAACTGTATTTTATGCTTCCGTCTGAAGTATCAGAAACACCTGTACAGGAAACAACGGATACAGCAGAACCTTCTGAAACAGTACCGACAGCAGAAGAAAATACTTCTGCAGATAATTCCGGCGAAGGAATGATTTCAAAGAGCTCAGACAGTTCAGACGGCGATTCTGCTTCTCTCTGGCAGATCGGAGCACTGGAAGAGACTGGTGCAGAGCAGACTACAGCAGCCGAGGACTATCGTATTGAAAGTCTGGAAAAAGACAATACGACAGAAGACAGTATTGCTGAGACAGAAGCAGATGCCGTTTCCATGACAGATGGTACGTATAAAGCAGATGATTTCTCATTCAGCGGCGGTACAGGAAAAACAAAGATCACCTGTGAAGGGATTACTGTAAAAGACGGTCAGACCTATGCAACGATCAAATTCAGCAGCAGCAGTTTTACGAAACTGGTTGTGGACGGCAAAGAATATCAGCCTGCAAGTAACGAAGGCGGTTCTTACTTTGAGATTCCGGTGACTTTAAATACAGATATGACGATCACCGGAACGACGATCGCCATGACAGAGCCGCATGATATTGAATACGTTATCCATATCACAAAGAGCGGTGCAGACACACCGGATGCCACTCCGACAGTCACACCACAGCCGACAGCCACACCGAAGCCGACTTCTGCACCATCCAGTGATATTCCGAAGGATGGAACCTATACAGGCACGGTGACACATGTATCTGGTACGGCTACGATGTTCAAGATCAATGCATGTGAGATTACGGTCAAGAATGGTAAGGTTACTGCAAAAATCACATTGAGTGGAACAGGATACGACAGGCTGTTTCTTGGAACCAAAGAAGAGGCTTTGAAGGCGGCAGACAGCAAGCTGATTTCCTACAAAGTTGATGCAGAGGGTAAATATACCTATGAATTTGCATTGGAAGGTCTGAACAAAGATACGAAACTGGCTGCGCGCTCTCATCGTTACTATGAGGCTGGTGATAAGGATAAAATGTGGTATGACCATACGCTGAAATTCAACGTAGATACCAGCAATTCCGGAACTGGCGGAGATGGTTCCAAAGATGATAATTCGAACGGAAATAATTCAGGGAATAACTCTAATGGAAATAACAGTTCCAATGGAAGTAACTCCAATGGAAGCAGTTCCAGCGGCAGCAACAGTTCCAATGGAGGCAGCACCGGTGGAAGTGGTTCTCATGGAAGCAGTTCTGGCGGCAGTTCAACTGGTTCCGGCGGAAGCAGTGGATCCGGTGGAAGCAGCTCGAGTACAAATAACTACAAATCAAATACAGATGGCAAGACAAGCCAAGTAGATTCTTCTGCCGGCGGCTTAAAGGATGGGGAATATGGCTCTGATCAGTTCTCTTTCTCCTGGTCAGGTGGAACAGGTACGCATGGTCTTAATATTACCTGCGACAAGATCAGCGTCGAAGATGGACAGGCATGGGCGTATGTGACATTCAACAGTGGCAAATGGATCTATGTGAAAGCAAGTGGAAACCAGTATGATCCGGTAGATCAGGGGGACAAATACAGTACCTTCAAGATCCCGATCCAGCTGAATGCCAACAATAAAGTCGTAGGCTGTACAACAGCGATGTCCAAGCCGTACGAGATTGAATATACTCTGTATTTCGGCATGGATATCCCGGACAGCAGTTCCGGCAGTAAGAGTTCCGGTGGCAGCAGTGTGACTGCAAAGGCAGCAGGAAATTCCACAAAGCTTGCAGACGGTCAGGAAGCCGAGACAGATGCTGGCACCGTATACAAGGATGATGCGGCGCCAAAGATCACAGGTCTGGAATATATGAGCTCCCTGAAACTGGAACATTCCAAAATGTTCAAGATCCATTATTACAACAACGATATGACCGTGCTTGAGATCACTCTGAATGATGAGTTTGGCAAGGACAGTGTGGATCTTACACAGAATAACGCGGCACAGACTTCCGCAGACGGCACGAATGAAGAAAGTACAGCAAAGACTTCCAGTGCGGATGGAGAGGAGAACGCAGCGACAGAACAGGATTACGCAAAACTTTATAAGCAGGAAGTCATCCGCTACCTTCTTGTTCCTGAGGACAAAGCCGATCAGATTCCGGCAGGAATCGACAAATCCATTATTGTGATCCAGCTTCCGATGGACAAGACATATGTTGCTTCTGACGTGGCACTGGAAATGATCGATAAGATCGGTGCAGACAAAAATGTATCTGCGGTTTCTGCGACAGCAGACGACTGCAAGATCGCTGCAATCAAAGAATCCCTTGGAAAAGGCGATATCATTTCAGCAGGCACTTATGATAAAGCAGACCTGAAAGAACTTGTAAAAAATAAATGCAAACTGGCGATTGTACCGTCCGATATCCTGACAGCGAAAGCAGAGGATACAGGGGACGACAGTACGGAAGATACTGCTGATGCAGAACAGACGGATGATGCACAGAGCGATGAAAACCAGATCGCAGCGAAATATCCGGAAATGACTGCTTTTGCAGAAAAACTTGCAATCCTCAAGATCCCGATGATCCTGGATCGTTCCAAAGATGAGAAGGATGTCCTTGCAAAATATGAGTGGAGCAAAGTATATGGGGCTCTGTTCGGATGTGAGAAGGAAGCGTCCAAACTTTATGAAGCTGCTGTAAGCGGACATAGCGGAGATAACTCAGAAAGCTCAGACACATCGGAAAGTACAGATACAACAGAAAATACAGATACAGAACAGTAACACAGTAATCATGGGAGCGGGCGGTCTTCGGATCGCCCGTATATAAAAATCGGAGGATAAAATAAGAATATGAAAGAAAGAAGTACAGGAAAACTGTGGCTGCCGCTTATGGCAGCATGCCTTCTCATGATGGGGATTTTCAGCCTGTCCGTGAGCACAAAAGCAGCAGATAACGATTCCTCTGCACCGGAGATCCCCGGTCTGACTTTTCAGTCAGAAATGCAGAATGAGTTTGCAGAATGCTTCCATATATACTATTACAACGATGACTATACTCTGATCGATGTGCCGGACAGCGGCCAGTTCCTTCTGGTACCGGAAGGAAAGAGTGCCCCTGACGGACTGGATGAGGATATCGTGGTGCTTCAGAAGCCGCTGGATAATATTTACCTGGCAGCGACATCTGCAATGTCTCTTTTTTCTTCCCTGGACGCACTGGATGACATCAAGTTTTCTTCCCTCCAGGCATCTGGATGGTATGTTGATGCGGCAAAACAGGCAATGGAAAACGGCGACATCGTTTTTGCCGGCAAATACAGTGAGCCGGATTATGAACTTCTCGTAAATTCCGGATGTAATCTGGCAATTGAATCAACGATGATCCTTCACACCCCGAAGGTACAGGAGATGATCGAGCAGATGGGAATCCCTGTATTCACAGACCGTTCCAGTTACGAAAACCATCCGCTTGGACGTACCGAATGGATCAAAGTTTATGCAGAAATGGTTGATAAGAGAGATGAGGCGAAAGAATTCTTTGACGAACAGGCAAAGATCATCTCTGATCTGAAAGATTTCAAAAATACAGAAAAAACAGTCGCTTTCTTCTATATTAATACAGATGGCTCCGTAGTCGTAAGAAAACCATCCGACTATGTGCCGAAGATGATCGAGATCGCAGGCGGTCGTTACGTTCCGACACAGGTGGACTCTGAGGAAGAAACAAAGCGTTCTTCCGTGCCGATGACGATGGAAGAATTTTATACACAGGCGATCGATGCGGATTATCTGGTATACAATGGAACGATTGATGATCCGATTAACAGCGTGGATGACCTTCTGCAGAAGAGCGAACTTTTTGCAGACTTCAAGGCTGTCAAAGAAGGCAATGTATGGTGTGCCGGCAAATATCTCTACCAGGCAACCGACATTGTAGGAAATATGATCACAGACATTCATCTGATGCTCACCGGCGGAGATGCGAGCCAGATGACCTTTATGACAAAAATTGATTAAATACAGGAGAAAACATGATGAAAGCACAGACAGGTGAGGGCACCGGAACCTTCCACATGGAAAACTTCCGGCGGCGTTCACGTTACGCAGCAGTATTTGCAGTACTTGCAGCGGCACTTTTTGCAATTCTGATATTAAACATCAATACCGGAACGACAAACATTCCGGTCTCACGTATCCTGAAGATCATTTTCCTGCGGGAAGGTGCACAGACAGAATACAATATTATCTGGAAGATCCGAATGCCGCGTCTTCTGATGGCGGCGATCCTGGGCGGTGCACTGTCCCTTTCCGGATTTCTGTTACAGACCTTTTTTGAAAACCCTATCGCCGGACCATACCTGTTGGGTATTTCTTCCGGAGCCAAAATGGTCGTAGCACTGGCAATGATCTATTTCCTGGAGAAATTCAACAAAGTTTCTTCCTATACATTAGTAATTGCCGCTTTTATCGGATCTCTGATAGCAACAGGATTTATCCTTCTGGTATCCAGACGCATCAAACATATGGCGACACTTCTGATTGCCGGAACTATGATCGGTTATATCTGCTCTGCGATCACGGATTTTATGGTTACGTTTGCAGAGGATTCCGATATCGTAAACCTTCATGGCTGGTCCCAGGGAAGTTTCTCCGGTATGAGCTGGAGTAATGTACATATTGCAGCAGTGATCGTAGCTGTTGCAGTCGCACTGACATTTATGCTCTCCAAACCGATCGGTGCCTATCAGCTGGGCGAAGCTTATGCACAGAGCATGGGCGTTGATATCAAGGTCTTTCGTGTGACACTGATCCTTCTGTCCAGTATCCTTTCGGCTACAGTAACTGCTTTTGCGGGTCCGATCTCTTTCGTGGGAATCGCAGTTCCACATCTGGTAAAACAGGCACTGAATACTTCCAGGCCACTGGTCGTCATTCCGGGAACCTTTCTGGGAGGAGCAGTCTTCTGTATGCTCAGTGACCTGATCGCAAGAACAGCATTTGCACCGCTGGAACTGAACATCAGTACCGTAACTTCAATCTTTGGCGCGCCGGTTGTCATCGCAATGATGCTGAAACGTCAGAAAGGAAAACAGTGATATGGCAGAGCAATATATAAATATGGATAATCTGGCAGTTGGCTATAACGGAAAAGCCCTGATCCATGACATCTGTATCGGAATCGAAAAAGGAGAGATCGTGACACTGATCGGACCGAATGGTGCCGGCAAATCCACGATCCTCAAAAGTATCACACGCCAGCTCAAGATCATTTCCGGAAATGTAAAGATCGCAGATGCAGATCTCTCTAAGCTGTCTTTCCGTGACCTGTCTACCAAGATGGCGGTAGTCCTGACGGACCGTATGAAACCGGAACTTATGACCTGCCATGATATTGTGGCTACCGGACGTTATCCATATACCGGCAAGCTTGGAATCCTGAGCAGGGAAGATGAGCAGAAGGTTGATGAAGCGATGGAAGCAGTCCATGCACAGGAACTTGGCGACCGTGATTTTAACGCGATCAGTGACGGACAGCGGCAGCGAGTTCTCCTGGCAAGGGCAATCTGTCAGGAACCGGAGATCATCGTTCTGGATGAACCTACTTCATTCCTGGATGTGCGTTACAAACTGGAACTGCTTTCAATCCTCAGAAATATGGCAAAGAAAAAAGGAATCACCGTGATCATGTCGCTCCATGAGATCGATCTGGCTGAAAAAGTGGCCGACAAGATCATCTGCGTAAAAGGCGACCGCATTGCACATTACGGAAAACCGGAAACGATCTTTAAGGAAGAAGCGATCCGTGATCTTTATGGAATTGACAATGGATATTTTGACCCGGTCTTCGGAAGCCTGGAACTTCCAAGACCAGAAGGAGAACCAAAGACCCTGGTCATCTCCAGCGGTGGAACCGGAATCCCAATTTACAGAGAACTGCAGAGAAAAAATATCCCATTTGCAGCCGGGATTCTCTATACCAATGACATCGACTATCAGCTGGCACGCCTTCTCGCTGTACGGACTGTGACAGAGAAGCCGTTTGAGGAGATCAGTGATGAGACATTTGCAGAAGCCATGAAATTGGTGGATTCCTGTGAAAAAGTCATTGATGCCGGAGTAACAGTGGGGAAAACGAACAGCAGAATCGCAGAGTTGATCGAAAAAGCAAAGAATGATAAAAAACTTGAAAAAAGATGACAGAATCACGGGGACGGAGTTATATGGCACTTCAGGGCCATTAACTCCGTCCCCGTGGTTCGTCATGGGTATAACTATCCAGTATCCCATCGATCGACCGATGCAGATACGGCCTATATTCACTGAGTGAAACCGGCTGCTGATAAAGAATACAGCTGTAACAGGTGGAGCTTGCCAGCTCGATCACCGAAAACAACATCATATCCGGATGTTCATACGTATGTTCATCCTTCTCAAGAAGTCCGAGATATGCATCATAAAATACAAGATCTTCGTCTGGAACTTTGTCATCCAGAGCTGCCTGAAAGACACCCCAGGAAAGATTGCGGGAAATAAACATCAGAAGAGGAGAGTCACTTTCCAGGGCATCCAGAATAAAATCGATCATAAAGTGAAGCTGATTCCTAAAGCCTGTGATCTCCTGGTCGATCACGGCACGGTAAGCCTGGTAAAAAAGCTCCGAGGTCTTGTGTGATACCAGTTTATTTCGAATATCATATTTGTCTTTAAAATAAAGATAAAAGGTCCCCTTGGCGACGCCTGCTTTGTTTACGATATCAGAGATGGTCGTCTGGTTGGTGCCTTTGGTGGTAAAAAGCTCGAATGCAGTATTGAACAGCGCATCTTTCTTTTTCTGCTTTTTTACTTCTACTTTTCCCATAAAATCCCTCCTTCTGACCATACCTTTTGTGCTTTATTATAATCAAAAATGACCAGAAGTCAATATTAATTACGGACCAATCAACACAATGAAAAAAATAAGTTGTTTTTTGGACACTTTCGCATAATCGTATATTGACTAACAGTCAGTTTTGGTATATAACTCTTAATGATGAAAAGAAAATGACTGATAGTCATAAATGAAAAAGATAGTCAACAAGGAGGACATGATGATTAAGGTCGGTAAATGGATAGCGAAGCATAAAGTGCTGATCGTACTGATCAGTATGATTCTGCTGATACCGTCAGTGATCGGTATGGCGGCAACAAGAGTCAATTATGATATCCTTAGTTATCTGCCGGATTCCCTGGAAACTGTAGAAGGCCAGGATATCATGGTAGATGAGTTCGGAATGGGTGCGTTTTCCATGGTCGTTGTGGAAGATATGGACCTCAAGGACGTAGCAGCATTAAAAGAAAAGTTTCAGGATGTAGAGCATGTAAAGGATGTTCTGTGGTATGACAGTGTGGCTGACTTAAGCATCCCGGTAAGCATGATCCCTGATAAATTCAAAGATGCATTTTTTAATGGCGATGCGACCATGATGATCGCACTGTTTGACAATACAACTTCCTCTGATGCTGCGATGGAAGCAGTTACAGACATGCGTAAGATCGCAAATGAACAGTGCTTTATCAGTGGTATGTCAGGTGTTGTAACAGATATCAAGAACATTGCCCTGGAGGAGATGCCGATCTATGTTGTGATCGCAGCAGGACTTTCCCTTCTGGTACTGCTTCTTGCAATGGATTCACTCGTGGTTCCAATTCTGTTCCTTTTGAGTGTAGGTCTGGCGGTCCTGTATAACCTTGGAAGTAATATTTTTCTCGGTCAGGTCTGCTACATTACCAAATCACTGACGGCGGTACTTCAGCTTGGTGTTACAATGGACTATTCCATTTTCCTGCTGAACTCGTTTGAAGCATATAAGAAGAAATATGATGAGAAAGAACGTGCGATGGCACATGCGATCGCAGATACCTTCAAATCCGTAGCGGGAAGTTCCGTTACTACGATCGCCGGTTTCCTTGCACTGTGTGTTATGACCTTTGCCCTGGGACGTGATATGGGTATCGTTATGGCGAAGGGTGTTGTGATCGGAGTTGTCTGCTGTGTAACTGTTCTTCCGGCAATGATCCTCGTATTCGACAAGGCAATCGAGAAGACAAAACACAAGGCTCTGCTTCCGAACATGGACAAAGCTTCCGGTTTTATCACCAAACATTACAAAGTATGGCTGATCGTATTCCTCGTACTTCTGTACCCGGCAATCTATGGAAACAACCATACACAGATCTACTACAATATTGATAAATCTCTTCCGGCAACCCTGGCAAGTAATGTTGCAAATGATAAACTGAAAGAGGATTTTGATATGAGCACGATGCATATGATCCTGCTCAGGAATGGTCTGGACAGCAAACAGAAAACACAGATGCTCGACAAGATCGATGAAATAGACGGAGTAAAATGGTCTCTGGGTATGAACTCCCTGATCGGACCAAGTTTCCCGGAATCCATGATCCCTTCCAATATCAGGGAAATGCTGGAATCAGACAACTACGAAGTGCAGTTTGTCTGCTCTGAATATTCATCTGCAACAGATGAATGTAACGCACAGCTTGCTTCCATTCAGGAGATCGTTAAGGAATATAGTCCGGACTCCATGGTCATCGGTGAGGCACCTCTGATGAAGGACCTTCAGGATACGACAGATGTCGACCTTCAGCGAGTAAATATCCTTTCCATGGCAGCAATCTTCGTGATCATCCTGTTTGTATTCAAATCCATCTCCCTGCCGTTTGTACTTCTGGCGGTTATCGAGTTTGCGATTTATGTAAATATGGCAATCCCGTATTATCAGGGTGTAACCCTTCCGTTCGTTGCAAGTATCGTCATCGGTGCGATCCAGCTTGGAGCAACCGTAGACTATGCGATCCTGATGACAAGCAATTACCAGAAACAGCGTCATCTTGGCAAGACCAAGAAGGAATCTATTTCTATTGCACATAAATTCTCCATGAAGTCTATCATCGTAAGCGGATGCAGCTTCTTTGCAGCAACCTTCGGTGTAGCTCTTTACTCACAGGTAGATATGATCGGTTCGATCTGCACTCTGCTTGCGAGAGGTGCGGTGATCAGTACGGTCGTTGTACTGCTTGTACTTCCGGCGATGTTTATGGTATTTGACCCGATCATTGTTCGTACATCAAAAGGCTTTTTGCCGGACAAAAAATAAAATCAACACATAAATGAATGAAGCCCCCGGGCTGGAAAAGGAGTCAAGATATGAACAGAAACAGAAAGAAAGTAGTGGTAGCTTCTCTGGCAACAGGAATGGCAGTTGTTATGGGAACAGTGCCGGTACTGGCTGCGGACAGCAGTGTTTCAAAACAGGAAACTGTATATGTAAACGCTTCAGCAAGTGGTACTCCGCAGGAAATCACTGTATCTGAATGGCTGAAAAACTCAGCTTCCTCAGGAAATTTAAGCGATGTGTCCGATCTTAAAGATATCAAGAATGTCAAAGGTGATGAGACCTTTGACCAGGACGGCGATGACCTGACCTGGAATACAGAGGATAAGGATATTTATTATCAGGGAACTACTACCAAGGAACTGCCGGCATCTGTAGAACTTACCTATTACCTGGACGGTGTTCAGGTAAGTCCGGATGATCTGGCAGGCAAGAGCGGTCATCTCAAGGTCGAAGTAAAATACACAAACAATGCCAAGAACAAAGTAAAAGTCGGCAAGAAAAAGACAGACATGTATTCACCATTCGTCATGGTGACAGCAATGATCCTTCCGGTCGATAATTTCACAAATGTAACGATCGACAATGGTAAAGTCCTTTCTGACGGACAGAGAAACATTGCAGTCGGCGTAGGTCTCCCGGGACTGGCAGACAGCCTGGATCTCAAGAGCATCGATAAGGATATCGACATTGACATTCCGGAAGGCTTCACAATGGAAGCAGATGTGACAGATTTCAGCATGAGTTCTACCTTTACTTTCGGAATGACAGACCTTCTGGATTCCATTGATACAGATGATATTGACGGTCTGGATGATCTCAAGGATTCCATGAAAGAACTTACAGATTCTGCAACTAAGCTGGTGGATGGAGCCAAGGAACTTTCTGATGGTACTACCACATTGAATACGAAATACAAAGAACTGGATGACGGTATTGCTTCACTGAAAAGCGGCGTAAGTACATTAAACAGCGGTGCTGCAAGCCTGAAGAGTGGTGTTGCATCTTATACTTCCGGTGCAGATACCCTTGCGTCCGGTGTAAATCAGTATGCATCCGGTGTAAGTAAGCTGACCAGTTCCCTCACAGAATATAATCAGGGTGTAAATACTCTTGCAGCCGGTGCAAAAGCTTACGTCAGCGGAACAAACACTCTTGGGAGTGGTGTAAAGGCTTATGTACAGGGCGCTACACAGCTTGGAAACGGAATTACTACGTATGTTGATGGAATCGGAACACTGGTAGAGGGTGTTGGAAAGAGCGCAAAGGGTGTCAAGGAAGCGGCAGCAGGAATCAGTGCTTTTGCAGAAAAAGCAGGTTCAATGGTAGGAGAACTTTCCGATACAGTTACAAAGATCAACACATATGCAGACAGTGTAAGTGCTTATGCACAGGGAACAGCACAGTTTGCAGACAGCGTAAAAACATATGCGGCAGGCGTTGCACAGGCACAGCCGGTTGCTGAACAGCTTGCACAGCTTCTTGGAAGCATGACAGGAAGCAGCGAAAGTGAAGACTCCAAAACAGAGCAGATCACAAGCGGTCTTGCACAGGCAATGGAGGCAGCAGATTCCATTGAGGCATCTACAGATGATTCCGTAGCGGATCAGGTGAGTGAAGCAGCAGATGCAATCAGCGAAGCAGCGGGTGCAGGAGCAGCAATTCAGGGTGATGCAGGAACGATCGCCGGCGGTCTTGCAAGTGCAGAATCTGCAATTGATATTCTGAGCAGCATTGATACTTCTTCTATGGATGATGTAACAGCAGCGGCTGTAAACAGCGCAGTGGAAAGTGCGATCGGAGCAATTTCCAGTGGTGTGGATACCGCGCAGAGTGGAGTTGACAGTCTTCAGGAACATGCAGATCAGGTATCTGGTCTTTCTGAACAGGCTGGAGAAGTTCAGGCAGCAGCAGCTACGATCAGTGCACAGAGCAGCCAGAATGAGGCGGCAGCAGATGCAGTATCACAGCTTAAGGATGGTCTGGATCAGATTTCTGATGGTCTGGATGAGGATGACGATGCTGATTCCACAGGAGATGCAATTGACAGTGCAGCACAGCTTGCAGCAGGTCTGAATGCAGCCCTGACACAGCTTACCGGTAATAATGAAGCGTTAGAGACAGTAGCTGACAATCTGATCACGAACGGAACCGGAGAGGGAGAATCCCTGACAAATGCTTCCGCTCAGGTAAAAGAAGGAACAGCAGCACTTCAGACAGAAGTCGGAAGTATGCTGGATGGCGACCAGTTAACTAAACTTCAGAAAGGTGCAGAAGAACTCCAGACTGGTGCAGATCAGCTTCAGGAAGGTTATAATACAGCAAAGAAGTCAGCAACACAGCTGAAATCTGGTGCACTGAAACTGCAGTCTACCAATAAACAGCTTACAAATGGTGTAAGTCAGCTTCAGAAATCAGGAACAACGCTGACAAGTGGAGCAAACCAGCTTACAAGTGCAAGCAAGCAGGTTCAGAGCGGAGCAAGTCAGATTGACAGTGCAACAAGTACTCTGACAAGCGGAGCAAACCAGCTTTCTGCAAACAGTGGTACACTGAACAGCGGAGCAAGTCAGCTTGCAAGCGGAACACAGCAGCTTGCAAGTGGAACAGGCACACTTGTAAGTGGAAGTTCGCAGGTTAAGAGCGGAATCAATACGCTTGCCAAAGGAGCCAAGAAACTGGCTGACGGAACAAAGGAATTCAATGACAAGGGAATCAAGAAACTTGATGAAGCTGTAAATGATGATCTTCAGGATGTTCTGGATCGTCTGGATGCGCTTCGTTCTGATGATAATGCATACACAAGCTATGCAGGAAAGTCCGATAAGATGGATGGAAATGTGAAGTTTGTCATTGAAACAGAAGCAATTGACAACGACTGATAATGATGATAACTTTTTCAGGGGAACGGTTTCAGACCGTTCCCCTGTTTTGTCTTGCGATGGCGGAGGGAGTCTGCTATACTGTATAGCAGGACATAGAAATCACAGAGAAAGTATCAGGTGATAAAATGGAAAAAACGAAACAGCGGGGCAATGTACCGGTTTCGAAAAAGACCAAAAAGAAATCCAAAACCAAATCCAGATCCAGAAATAATATCGGAGTGAAGCTTATAGAGAAACCAGAGTATTATGATTACAATCTGGTAGCGGCGATTATCCTTCTGACCTGTTTCGGTCTGGTTATGCTGTACAGTACCAGCGCATACACATCAACGATCAAGTATGGTGATGATATGTATTTCTTTAAGAAACAGGCGGCGATCAGCTTTGTATGTATTGCCGGTGCTCTGTTTATATCCATGTTTGATTATCATATCCTGGCAAGGTTTACAGGGGTTCTGTATGGTGTTGCTGCCGGCTCTATGGTACTGGTAAGAACACCTCTGGGAACTGTTTCCAATGGTGCCAGGAGATGGCTCAGAATCGGACCGATTCAGTTTCAGCCGGCAGAGATTGCCAAGATCGCCGTGATCGTCTGTCTTTCCTACATGATCGTTCACATGGGCAAGAAGATGAATTCACTCAAGGCATGTATGACACTTGGGGCAATGGGAACATTTCTTGCATTGCTGGCATATGTCTGCACAGATAACCTCAGTACAGCCATTATTATTTTCTGTATTACAGTGGGAATGATTTTTGTGGCACATCCCAAGACCAGGATTTTTCTGATTCTTGTGGCGGTGGCAATTGCGTTTCTGGCGATTCTTGTATTTGTTATTGGTCAGAGTGTAAAGGAGACAGATGATTTCCGTCTGAATCGAATCATCGCGTGGCTTCATCCTGAGAATGCCACAGGAACTGCGGCATACCAGACCATACAGGCGCTTTATGCAATTGGTTCCGGAGGCTTTCTGGGACGTGGACTTGGTAACAGTATTCAGAAGCTTGGAAGCGTACCGGAAGCACAGAACGATATGATCTTTTCTATCATCTGTGAAGAACTTGGAATCGTAGGGGGCGTGATTCTTCTGCTTCTGTTTGGATATCTTCTTTACAGGCTGTGTTTTATCGCACAGAATGCACCGGATCTTTTTGGGTCGCTGATTGTCAGCGGTATCTTTATACATATTGCACTGCAGGTAATTCTGAACATTGCAGTCGTAGTAAATCTGATGCCAAATACCGGTGTCACGCTGCCGTTTATCAGCTATGGAGGTACCTCGATCATGTTCCTCATGGCCGAGATGGGACTGGCCTTAAGCGTGTCCAGGCAGATTAAACTCAAGACACCCGAAAGGGCAGCCTAAAATAACAGAAAATCTATTGACAAATAGTTTTCCAGAATATATACTTTGCACATCAAAGTAGTGAAAAAGCATACTTGATAAAGGAGAAAAGCAATGTTAGATGAAATGAAAAAAATGCTCGCAGAACAGTTAAACTGCGACGAAAACGAGATCACAGCAGATACTTCTTTTAAAGATGACCTTGGAGCAGATTCCCTTGACCTGTTCGAACTGGTTATGGCACTGGAAGATGAGTACAACATCGAGATACCTGCTGAGGAACTGACAGAACTGGAAACAGTGGGAGACGTGATCGAGTATCTTAAAGGCAGAGGAATTGAGGCATAATTGCAAAAACACTCCCTGAGGCATATAATTGTCTCAGGGGTTTTACATTTTTGAAAGGCAGGAAATAATAAAATGACAAAGATCAGAACCAGATTTGCACCGAGCCCGACAGGCAGGATGCATGTAGGAAATCTGCGTACCGCACTGTACGCATACCTGATTGCAAAACATGAAGATGGAGACTTTATCCTTAGAATCGAGGATACAGACCAGGAGCGTTATGTAGAAGGAGCTGTAGATATCATCTATCGTACCATGGCAGGTACAGGACTTCTTCACGATGAAGGTCCGGACAAGGACGGCGGCGTAGGTCCTTACGTACAGAGTGAGAGACAGGCATCCGGAATCTATCTCAAATATGCACAGCAGCTTATTGAACAGGGTGATGCTTACTACTGCTTCTGCGGTCCGGAGGAACTGGAATCCATGAAACGTGTCGTTGCAGGCAAGGAGATCTCCATCTATGACAAGAGATGTCTGCGCCTTTCCAAAGAAGAAGTACAGAGACGTCTGGATGCAGGCGAACCGCATGTTATCCGTTTCAATATGCCGACAGAGGGAACCACTACTTTCCACGATGTAATTTACGGAGACATCACAGTAAACAACGAAGAAATGGAAGACCTGATTCTGATCAAGTCTGACGGATACCCGACCTACAACTTTGCAAACGTTGTAGATGACCATCTGATGGGAATCACTCACGTTGTCAGAGGAAATGAGTATCTTTCTTCTGCACCGAAATACAACCGTATCTACGAAGCATTCGGATGGGAGATCCCGGTCTATGTTCATTGCCCACTGATCACCAACGAGGAGCATCAGAAGCTTTCCAAGCGTTCCGGACATTCCTCTTATGAGGATCTTCTGGAGCAGGGATTTGTGACAGAAGCGATCGTAAACTTCGTAGCTCTGCTCGGATGGAGCCCGCAGGACAACCAGGAGATCTTCTCTCTTCCGGAACTTGTCAAGGCATTTGATTATCATCACATCAGCAAATCACCGGCAGTCTTTGATATCACCAAACTCCGCTGGATGAACGGCGAGTACATCAAAAAAATGGATCCGGAAGAATTCTACGAGAAAGCACTTCCATACATGAAGCAGGTCCTCAAACGAGACTACAACTTCCGCAAAATCGCAGGAATGGTTCAGACAAGAATCGAGACATTCCCGGATATCCCGGCACTGATCGACTTCTTCGAGGAAGTTCCGGAATACGACAGCGCAATGTACTGCCACAAGAAGATGAAGACCAACGAGGAGACATCTCTGGCAGTCCTCAAAGAAGTTCTTCCGGTTCTGGAAGCTCAGGAGGACTATACTAATGATCCGCTGTTCGCATCTTTAAGTGCGTTTGTTAAGGAGAAAGGATACAAGAACGGTTATGTTATGTGGCCGCTTCGTACCGCTGTATCCGGCAAGCAGATGACACCGGCAGGAGCAACTGAGATCATGGAGATCATCGGCAAAGAAGAAACACTGAAACGTGTCAAAGCAGCTATCGAAAAACTCAGCTGATCACAGATATATGAAACGTAATCCATCTCAACAACGGGCAATCGCCCACCTGTCAGGACCCATGATGGTTCTGGCAGGCCCTGGTTCGGGGAAAACTTCCGTAATTGTAGAAAGAACAGCATATATGACAACCGAGGGCGGGATTTCTCCTTCCAATATCCTTGTCGTGACTTTTTCAAGGGCAGCGGCGAAGGAAATGAAAGAACGATTTCTGAATTTTACCGGTCAGGAGTATACACCGATCACATTCGGGACTTTCCATGGCGTTTTTTATGGAATTCTGAAGCAGGCGTATGGATTTACTGCGGCGAATATTCTGTCAGAGGAGGAGAAGTCTGCAATTCTCCGGGAACTTGCACTGAACCATGGCGGGGAACTGGCAGAGGAAGGTGATTTTTCGGAAGAAGTTGCCAAGGAGATCAGTGTTGTCAAGGGAAACAGGATTTCGCTGGAATATTATTATTCTTCGTGCTGTCCGGATGAGGTTTTCCGTCAGATCTACCGGGAATATGTCAAAACCTGTCAGGCGAGACGGAAACTGGATTTTGATGACATGATCCTCTACTGTTATGACCTTTTTGATAAGCGGAAGGATATTCTGGCAGCGTGGCAGAATAAATTTCAGTATATCCTGGTCGATGAGTTTCAGGATATCAACCAGCTTCAGTATGACATCGTGAAGCTTCTTGCGAAGCCGCAGGATAATCTGTTTATCGTGGGGGATGATGATCAGTCCATCTATCATTTCCGTGGAGCAAGACCGGAGATCATGCTGAATTTCACAAAGGATTATCCAGAGGCAGAGACGGTGACACTGGATGTGAATTACCGATGTAGCAAGAGGATCCTTTCTTCTGCAATGCAGGTGATCGGAACGAACAAGAAAAGATTCCAGAAGCATCTGCAGACTCCCAATCCGGAAGGTGATCCGGTAAAGATCCGTGAATTTGAAAATCCGAGAGAAGAATATCTCGAAGTTGTATCAGAACTCCGGGCGCGTCTGGAACAGGGCGACAAGCTGGAAGACACAGCAATCCTTCTTCGCACGAACCAGGAGGCGGAAGGTCTGGTCGGTGCGCTGATGGAACGTCAGGTTCCATTTAACATGAAAGAAAAACTTCCGAACCTGTTCCACCACTGGATCTGCCGGAACATTCTGGCATATCTGAGATTTGCGGCGGGCGATGAGAGCCGGAAGAATTTTGTTGAATTTATGAACCGCCCGAACCGTTATATAGCCAGAGATGCGGTATCACTTTCCCCTGTGATCTCCTTCGACCAGCTCAAGGATTTTTACAAGGATAAGGACTGGATGTGTGACCGTCTGACGACATTTGAGACGCATCTGCGTATCCTTCGGGGTCTGACACCTTTTGCGGCGATAAATTTCATCCGAAAGGGCATGGGATACGAAGAATACTTGCGGGAATACGCGGAATATCGTAAAATAAAACCAGAAGAATTAAGTGAGATCCTGGATCGGCTGACCGACAGCACGAAGGGGATGGACAGCCTCGGAGACTGGGAAGCCTACATAGAAGATTACACCAGGAAACTGGAAGAACAGGCGAAGAAACAGGAGCAGGAAAGAGAGGGTGTACTGATCTCAACACTCCATGGAGTCAAAGGTCTGGAATATGACAAGGTATATATCCTGAATGTAAATGAAGGCAGCATGCCGTACAAGAAAGCAGTCCTGGAACCGGCGATCGAAGAAGAACGGAGGCTTTTTTATGTAGGGATGACCCGTGCCAGGAAGGAACTTGATCTGTGTTACGTGAGGCAGCAGCATGAGAAGAAACGGGAGCCTTCCCGCTTTCTGGAGGAGGTGCACATATGAAGGCAGTGATTTATTTTACAGAGGTCCCGGAGAAATATCTCCACAAGAATATGGAGCATATGATCGGAGAGAAACTACTTGCGACAGGACTTTACAAGGAATATGGACTGAAGCTTGCATTTGAGCCGCGGGCAGCAGGAGAGCACGGCAAACCATTCCTGACCCTGCAGCCAAAGATCCACTACAACATCAGCCATTCCGGCAAATATGTAATGTGCATCATCGCCGGAGAAGAAGTCGGCATCGATGTCCAGGAACACAAGAAAGTCAACTACGAACGAATGCTCACCAGAATGGTCCCGGCAGACATGGTACGCGAGATTCTTGAGAGCGAGCAGATGGAGAAAGCCTTTTTTGCTCAGTGGGTGCTCAGAGAAGCCTACATCAAATGGACGGGAGAAGGTCTTTCCAAAGACCTCCGCAAGATCTCCCTGGACAAAGGCAGCTACCTGATGCTTGAAATGGAACCAGGCTACAGCGGAGCCGTCTGGTCCCGCGACCCGTTGGAACTGCGGTGGGTGCATGAGGAGATACAGCTGCCGTAATCGTGCGTAAAAATTAAAGTGAAACAATGAATAACAGACTGGACAAATAAAAATACCCTCCTTATACTGAATGTAACTACTTTTGGTACAGGGAGGGCATTTTTATGAATTCTGTCCGGTATCGTCAGATGAGGGAGATTCTCTGACAATCTATGATGAAGACAGGAACAGAATTCCTGCATACTGGGACATGGATCAGCAATGTTTTGTCGCGCAGGATGACGCGCTGAAAGAACTGAAATTTGACAGCTACATGGATTCAGGTACGCAGAATCTTCTGATGCAGTATCAGGATATCACCTGGGAATTTGTCAAGGCAAATGGATCACCACAGTTTGTATATATTAACTTTTATAAACGCGGAGACGAGATCCGGACAGCCGACAGCGTTCTGAAAGGCTATGAAAAGCTTTTTACCGGACGAGGCTATATCTGGGGCAGGGCGATTCCACTTCTGAAAGAGCATATTCTGGTCGGAAGCGGACCGGATACTTTCGTAGAAGAATTTCCACAGCAGGATTATGTTATGAAAGCAAACACAGGACGCTGGATGCTGGAGCAGATTCCGTCCAAGGCGCACAGTCTGTATTTGCAGAGTGCACTTCAGACAGGCATTCTGTCGCTGCTCTGTCTTCTGATATTCTGGGGAAGTTATGCAGTTTCGTCTGTTCGAAGCCTGAAACAGAAAAAAGACAGCAGTTTTTTTGCAGTGGATGCTGTGATTCTGCTGAGTGTGACTGCTTTTCTTTTCATGGGGCTTATGAATGATTCCAACCTGGCAGTATCCCCGTTGTTCTGGGGAATGCTCGGACTTGGCTGTGCCATGAAAAAAACGGATTTTTCCCGGTAATAAAAACAGATTGTCCACATATATTAACTGTAAAGAGGTGAGGACGATCGACAGGGAGAGTATTCAGAATCTGTTTGCAGGAAATATCCGCAAACTTCTCATTGAGGCGGGACCGGATTATGAGAAACTTTATGAGATCCGACTCCGGGTGGGACGCCCCCTGTTTCTTGTATATGCAGGGGGTGAACGCTTTTTGCAGATAAAAAGAGGCGAGCCGTATTTTGTGACGCGGCAGGATCTTAAGGAAACGCTGGAGTATGTGTGCGGATATTCGCTGTATGCGTATGAAGATGAGATCCGGCAGGGATACATAAGCGTACAGGGCGGACACAGAGTGGGCGTTACCGGCAAGGTACTTCTGAATGGCGACAGGATCCGTGGAATGAAATATATTTCCTGCATCAATGTCCGGCTGTCACATCAGATCCCGGGCTGTGCAGATGCAGTGATGCCGTATATTCAAAGTCGAAACCATATTTCACACACATTGATCATCTCACCGCCGAGGTGTGGCAAGACGACACTTCTGCGGGATGTGATCCGACAGCTCAGTAACGGGAGAGAGGGCATTCCTGGAGTGACAGTTGGGGTGGTGGATGAACGAAGTGAGCTTGCCGGAAGCTGGCAGGGTGTTCCACAGAATGACCTTGGAATGCGGACAGACATTCTCGATGCCTGTCCGAAAGCGGAAGGAATGCAGATGCTGGTGCGTTCGATGTCGCCGGATGTGGTGGCGGTAGACGAACTTGGCAGAGAAGAAGATTTCCGGGCGGTTGAAAGCGTGATCCATTGTGGATGCAGGCTGATTGCCACGGCACATGGAAATTCCGTGGAGGATATCTTAAACCAGCCGTTTTTTCAGAAGTTAAAAAAGATGGAAATATTTGAAAAATATATCGTTCTCGGAGACAGGAAGCAGATCGGTATCATAAAAGGAATCTACGATGAAAAAGGACAAAAATGCTGAAAATGGCGGCAAGCCTGTTGCTGATCCTGGGTGGAGCAGGAATCGGGTATGCCAGAAGTCGGGAGATCACAGAAAGAGAAAAGAACCTGGAGATTTTGCTTCAGATTCTTTTTTTTCTGAAAGGAGAGATCCGATGCGGCAACAGTTCTCTTCCAGACGCATTCCGGGAGATTGCAGCAAAAATCAGTGGATTTTTTGGGACAATCCTTCGGGATGCCGCACAGGAAATGGAAGACACCGGAGGCAAAAATCTGGAAGAGATCATGGAATTTTGTATACAAAGAAATTTTTATCAGGGAAATCCCGGAGGGTCGCAGAGGAAAGAAGAAATGGAGATTCTTCGGACTCTTGGGCGCAGACTTGGCTATCTTGACAGAGAAATGCAGATAAAACAGATCGAACTTCTGGAAACGGATGTGGAAGAACAAAGAAGACAGCTCAGAGAAAAAATGCCGGAGCAGAAGAAAATCTGCCAGTCCTTAGGGATTATGGGAGGCATTTTGCTTGCAGTATTGTTTTGGTAAGAGGAGAAGGGGGAGAGCGTGGAAGTCACCATTATTTTCAAAATAGCGGCGGTCGGGATTCTGGTTTCCATTCTCTCTCAGGTATTGAAACACAGCGGGAGAGATGAACAGGCATTTCTTGTAAGTCTCGCCGGCCTTCTTATCGTATTATTCTGGATCGTACCGTATATTTATGAATTGTTTGTGGATATTCAGAAATTGTTTGTGCTGTAAGCAGGAGGAAAGATGGATATTATAAAAATTTCTCTTCTGGGGATCTGCGGTGTTATATTATGCTTTTTTCTGAAAGAAACCCGGCCGGAATATACCGCTTTTATCACGATGGGAATTGGCATCATGATCCTGGGACTGGCTGTCGGAAAGCTGGAATATCTTTTCGGAACGCTGCGGCAGCTCAAGGACAGCCTGCCTGTGGAGCAGGAGTACCTGACGACGTTAATTAAAATGATCGGAATCACTTACATCGGACAGTTTTCGGCAGGAATCTGCAAGGATGCGGGGCATCAGGCTACGGCGGCGCAGATTGAATTATTCTGCCGGCTTTCTGTACTGGTACAGAGTGTTCCAATTCTTCTGGCACTACTGGAAACGATTCAGGAGTTTATGGCATGAGAGGGAAAAACTGGCTGGCGGTGCTGGTGCGTGTGGTATGTCTGGTAATTCTGATGGTAGCATGTGTAGCAGAAGTTTATGGAAGCAGTACAGGAATTCAGAGCCAGACACCAAAGAAAAGCCAGTCAGACGACATATCTGATTCTAATCAAAACGACACAGACATCGCACAGGAACTTCTGAACGAGATCGAACTGACAGATGTCCAGAACATGCTGGACGAACTTCTGGGCGAAGACAGTTTTTCCATGAAAGATGCGCTCATAAAACTGACAAAAGGTGAACAAGCATTTTCAAAAGAAGCGGTACAGGGAGTGGTGTACCGCTTTTTCTTTTATCGTCTGGAACAGGAGAGGGGACTTTTGGTCAAACTTCTCCTTCTGGTACTGTTTGCGGCTGTTTTTTCCAGCTTTGCGGATGTGTTCGAAAACGAACAGGTTGGAAATATCAGTTTTTTTGTCGTTTATCTGCTGGTTTTTACACTGCTGACAGATTCCTTTTCTGAAATGAGCCTGTCGTTGGAAAAGACGATCGACTGGATGACGGAAGTTATGAAAGGGCTGGCACCGGCGTTTTACATGACAGTCTGTGCCTCGTCCGGCGCGGCATCAGCGGCAGTTTTTTATGAGGGGGTTCTGATTCTGGTATGGCTGATCCAGTGGCTTCTTGCGACTGTCATCCTGCCTGCGTCCAGCCTGTATGTCCTTTTACAGCTCGTAAACTCCCTATCAAAAGAAGAAATGCTCGGAAAAATGGCAGAATTCCTCAACACGGCGATCTCCTGGAGCCTCAAAACACTCCTCGCGGCAGTGGTCGGCCTGCAGATCATCCGAAATCTGGTTGCACCGGTCATGGACAACCTGAAACGAGGGCTTCTCGGAAGGGCGGCAGGGGCACTTCCGGGAGTAGGAAACGCCGTAAATATGGTGACAGAGCTGGTCGTGACAAGCGCAGTCCTGATTCGAAATTGTCTTGGCGTTGTGATACTCGTCGTATTTGTACTGGCGGGAGCAGGACCGATGCTGCATTATGGTGTCCTGTCGCTTTTGTATCGCTTTCTTTCGGCGGTATCACAGCCGATCTCAGATAAACGGATGGTCAGCGCGCTCAGTGCAATGGGCGAGGGATGCACCCTGCTTCTTCGGATCGTTTTTACTGCGGAAGTTCTGTGCATGCTGGCATTCCTTGTCCTGATGGCAGGGATCCAGAGTTAGGAGGGCAGATGAAGGCAGAAATCTATCAGTGGGTCAGGATCCTGGCGACGTTTTATATTTTATTTACTGCGGTCCTGCAATTGATGCCGGACAGAAAATATGAACGGTACATCCGGTCTTTCATGGGACTTCTTTTGATCTACATGCTGTGCACGCCGCTTTTTTCTTTCCTGCGGGGAAGCAGGGAGATGATTGGGGATTTCGCAGACTATTATAACGAGGAAGTACACCTTCTGGAGCAGAAAGAAACGCAGGATCTTCAGGGCTTTTACATCCGTAAAGGCTTTCGTCAGGAACTTGCATCCCAGATTGCAAAAAAATGTGAAGATGCAGGAATAAAAATACAGGAGACCATCGTAGATATAGAAGGAGAGACGATATCGGTGGAACTGAAGGCAGATCAGAACATGGACGGCGAACAGGAAAGGAGGATCCAGGATGAACTCCGGCAGAGCTTCGGGATCGAAGAGCAGAATATCAGAATTTTTGCAGAAGGGAATGACGAAACAGCAGTGGATCGTGATCCTGCTTCTGGGACTTCTTCTGTCGGTGATCGCACTTCCGGTATCCAAAAAGAGCAGTACACCAAAGCAGACGATCCTGATGGATAACAGTACACAGAGCACAGATGAAATCCAGTCCTCCCTGGAACGCAGGCTTCAGAATATTCTGGAGAATGTAGAAGGAGTTGGTGAAGTCAAAGTGATGCTGATGACGGAGGAACAGCAGGGAATCTATCGTTCCGGTGAAACAGAAGTCAGAGGAGTGCTGATCGCGGCAGAGGGAGCCTCTGATCCGGTGGTCGTGCAGAAAATTCAGCAGGCGGTAATGGCATTATTTCAGATCGAAGCCCATAAAATAAAAATAATGAAAATGAAATGAGGAGAGTAAAGTGAAAAAAATCGTAAAAAGGAATCAGGTCATCATCACTTCACTGGCAATCCTGATCGCAGTGGCGGGATACCTGAATTTTGCAGACGTGGATCTGGGATTCAAGGACAAAGAAGCGAGCACGGACAGTGCAAGTATTTTGGATCAGGTGGATTATGACATTACCGACGAAAGCGCACTTCTGGAAGAAAACAGTCAGAGCAGTCTTACCGATACAGAAGAAGACACGACAACGCCGGGGGAGGCGGTGCTGACAGGGGCATCCGGATTTGCGGCACAGGCAAAGCTTTCCCGTGAACAGGTGCGCTCCCAGAACAAGGCGGACCTGCAGGAGATCATCAACAATGCGGATATCTCGGATGATCAGAAACAGACCGCCATCAACACCATGGTAGAGATGACAGACGTGTCCGAAAAAGAAGCTGCAGCAGAAATGCTTCTTGAAGCCAAAGGATTCGAGAATGCGGTAGTAAATCTTACCGGAGAGACTGCAGACGTAGTTGTGCCGGAAGCAGACCTCGAAGATGCAAAAAGAGCACAGATCGAGGATATCATCAAGAGAAAGACAGGGATCGCAGCAGAAAATATCGTGATCACGCCGCTTGACCAGACAGAGGATACAGGGGAAGAAAGCAGTTCGATGGAAGAAAATGCTGACGAGACCGCGGCCTATGACAGCACGGACGAAGCAGATACTACATACGAAGACCAGGAAACTTCCACCGATCAGGTGATCCAGACAGACGGTATCTATGATTAAGAAATGACACAGATCAAAACAGAGGGGAGCTTCCTCTCTGTTTTGACATAAAAAGCATTAAGAATGCCATACAACGCCGACTGGGATATGGAGATGCCGTTTTTCAAGAAAACGTTCCAGCTCGTGCTCAAAATATTCAACAGCGAGCTTGTTGGAAACCTTGGGATAACGATGCCGGATTTTGTAGCAGACACGGTTTGGCGGGGTGTTGACCAGTTCGCTGACATACAGAGAACGGTAATGCGAAAGCTCCTGAATGACAGATTCCGGTGCGATCATCCAGTTTTCGTCCTTTTTCCACAGGCGGTCAAGCAGAGTGATCGTGTCTGCTGAGATATGAGGTCTCGTAACAGAAGAAAGCCAGCGGTCATGCCAGATCTGGAAATTGTCATCCCAGCTCAGAAACAGTTCCATGGAGGAATCCAGTTCATCCGTATGTACCTGCGCCCGCGGGATCACCGGATGTTCGGACTGCACCAGATAAAGTTTTTCTTCAAAGATCTGCTCTGCGATGATGTTTTTGTAATGAAGATGCTGATAGACAAAACCGATATCAAATTTGTGCTCACTGAGCAGATCGTACAGTTCATTGGAGTGATGAGATTCAATATCCAGATCCAGATGAGAATGTGACTGAAGGATCTCATCATACAGCGGAGCAAATACGGCGATGTTCAGGCTGTCCGTGCAGCCGATTGTCAGAAGCATCCGTTCCTGGTTGTGCTGAAGTGTGAGTGTTTCTTTCCACAGGGACATCCACCGTTCGGCGAGGACGACAAAATCCATTCCTTTGGGTGTGAGTTCGACCTGCTTATGTCCTTTGTTTCGGATGACAAGAGGAAATCCCAGTTCATTCTCAAGGGAATTCAGACGATGGCTGACAGTTGGCTGGGACAGAAATAAAAGATCAGCGGTGCGGGTAATACTCTTGGTGTTTACGATAGTCAAAAAAGTTTCTATTTCTGCGAGATTCATAAAATTTCCTCCTGGCACGTATTCAAAAAATATGCCTCTATTATACAGAGAAAAGATTTTCTTTTCAATTATAACTTTATATCCTTCATATAGGGAAATTTCTTGACAGTCCGGCATAGTCTATAATAAAATAAAAAGTTGTATAGAAATTGGAAATAGGATAACAGACAGGAGGAAAAACGTGTCTAAGTACGCGAACGAAATAGAAAAAAGAAGAACTTTTGCCATTATCTCTCACCCGGATGCCGGTAAGACAACCCTGACAGAGAAATTTCTGCTGTATGGAGGTGCGATCAACCTGGCAGGTAGTGTTAAAGGTAAGGCAACTGCCCGCCATGCAGTATCTGACTGGATGGAAATAGAGAAAGAGAGAGGTATTTCCGTAACCTCTTCCGTATTACAGTTTCATTATGATGGATATTGTATCAATATTCTGGATACACCGGGACATCAGGATTTCTCAGAGGATACCTACCGTACTCTGATGGCAGCGGATTCCGCAGTCATGGTCATCGACGGAAGCAAGGGTGTCGAGGCACAGACAAGAAAGCTGTTCAAGGTCTGCGTCATGAGACACATTCCGATCTTTACTTTTATCAACAAGATGGACAGAGATGCAAATGATACGTTTGATCTTCTGGATGAAATAGAAAAGGAACTCGGGATCGCAACCTGCCCGATCAACTGGCCGATCGGTTCCGGTAAGAAATTCCGTGGAGTTTATGACAGAAATACACACAAAGTCCTGACCTTCTCTGACACACAGAAGGGAACCAAGGAAGGTGTGATCGAAGAAATCGATATTGACGATGCAAGACTTGACGACATCGTAGATCCGGATCAGAAGGAACAGCTCATGGATGAGATCGAGCTTTTGGACGGAGCAAGTGTGGAATTTGACCAGGAACAGGTAAGCAAGGGAAATATGACACCGGTATTCTTCGGTTCCGCGCTTACAAACTTCGGTGTGGAGACTTTCCTTGAGCACTTCCTCAAGATGACAACCTCTCCACTTCCGCGAGTATCCGATGAGGGCGAGATTGATCCGATGTCTGATGATTTCTCCGCATTCGTATTCAAGATCCAGGCAAACATGAACAAGGCACATCGAGACAGGATCGCATTCATGCGTATCTGCTCCGGTAAATTCGATGCATCCCAGGAAGTCTATCATGTACAGGGAGACAAGAAGATGCGTCTTCTCCAGCCTCAGCAGATGATGGCAGAATCCCGTCATGTGGTAGATGAGGCATATGCCGGAGATATTATCGGAGTCTTTGACCCGGGTATTTTTTCCATTGGTGATACGATCTGTGCGCCGGGACGTAAGTTTGCATTTGAGGGAATCCCGACTTTCGCACCGGAGCATTTTGCACGTGTGCGCCAGCTTGATACCATGAAGCGTAAGCAGTTTGTCAAGGGTATCAACCAGATCGCGCAGGAAGGTGCGATCCAGATCTTCCAGGAATTCAACACCGGTATGGAAGAGATCATCGTAGGCGTTGTCGGTGTCCTGCAGTTTGATGTCCTCAAATACCGTCTGGAAAACGAATATAATGTCGAGATCCGTCTGGAAAACCTTCCATATGAGCATATCCGCTGGATCGCAAACAAAGAAGAAGTCGATGTGGCCAAGATCACAGGAACTTCAGACATGAAGAAGGTTACAGACCTCAAGGGCAACCCGCTTCTTCTGTTCGTCAATGCATGGAGCGTCGGCATGACAGAAGACCGAAATCCGAATCTCGTACTGACAGAATTCAGTAAATAAACGCTTTTAATTTGCGGACAAATTTGATATACTAAACCTATGCAAAATTAGAATTTGATAGCTGTGAGAGGATTTCTTGCAGCTATGAGTCGGAGCCCGCAGGAGGTATTAGATATGGCAGAAAAGAGAACAACCTATAAATTACAGGATGTAGGAGGGATCGGTGAAGTCAAGATCGCAGATGAAGTAGTAACAGTCATCGCAGGACTGGCAGCAACCGAAGTTGACGGCGTTGCATCCATGGGAGGAAATATTACAAACGAGCTGGTAAGCAAGCTTGGAGTGAAGAACCTTTCCAAAGGAGTTAAGGTAACCGTCCTTGAGGGCGTTGTTACTGTTGACCTGACACTGAATATCGAGTTCGGCAAGAATATTCTTGAAGTAAGCAAGAAGGTTCAGGACAAGGTCAAATCGTCCATTGAAAACATGACAGGCCTGGAAGTGGCAGATGTAAATATCCGCATCGCAGGCGTTGATATGGAAAACGGAAAAGGAAAGTAAACTCTTTCCTTTTTTCTTTATAAAAGTCCCGGAGGGGGATATTGGTTTAGGAGGAAACATGCGAAGAAGCGAGCAGAGAGAACATATTTTTAAACTGCTGTTCATGACACAGTTTAATTCAGAAGATGAAATGTCAGATCAGGTGTCCATGTATTTTGAGACACTTGGAGAGCTGGAAGAGAAGGACCAGGAGGCAATGCAGGAGAAGTATCAGAAGATCCTGGAGAAGCTTGACGAGATCGACCAGATCCTCAACGACTACAGCCGTGGATGGAAGACAAGCCGTATGAGCAGAGTTGACCTGACAGCACTCCGTCTGGCAGTATATGAGATGAAATTTGATGAGGACGTTCCGGTTGGCGTTGCGATCAACGAGGCAGTAGAACTTGCCAAGATGTTTGGTGGAGACGATTCCGGTTCTTTCGTAAACGGGATCCTCGGCAAGATCGCCAGCGGTAAGAAGGACTCCGGTGAGGCACCGAAGAGACGCCGTCCGACCCATCAGGCCAAGATCATCATCCGTTCATCCAAGAAAGATGCACCGAAATCCGAAACAAAGGCAGAGCCAGAAGAAAACTCTGATAATTAATTAAATGAAAACAGTTTATTCCGTAGGACAGGTCAACCGTTACGTCAAGAACATGTTCATACAGGACTATGTTTTAAGAAAAGTATACGTCAAGGGTGAAGTATCCAACTGCAAATATCATACCAGCGGACATATTTATTTTTCGCTCAAGGATGAGACAGGGGTGCTTTCCTGTGTCATGTTTGCGGGACAGAGACGCGGACTTGCTTTCCGTATGAAGGACGGAGACCGTGTTGTAGTCGGCGGCGCCGTGGATGTGTATGAGAGAGACGGCCGTTATCAGATGTATGCGAAGGAAATCACTCTGGAGGGCGCCGGCGCACTTTATGAGAGATTCCTTGCACTGAAGGCAGAACTGGAGGAAATGGGAATGTTTGCACCGGAGTATAAGCAGCCGATCCCGCGGTTTATCCGCAGACTGGGAGTGGTGACTGCGCCTACCGGCGCGGCTGTGCAGGATATCCGGAATATTTCCCTGCGGAGAAATCCGTACCTGCAGATCATCCTTTATCCGGCACTGGTACAGGGCGATGGAGCAGCAGACAGCATCGTGAAAGGCATCCGTATGCTTGACGAGGCCGGCGTAGATACGATCATCGTAGGACGTGGCGGCGGTTCGATCGAGGATTTGTGGGCGTTCAATGAGGAGAAGGTTGCCAGAGCAATCTTTGAGTGCCGTACACCGATCATATCAGCAGTTGGACATGAAGTGGATTTTACGATCGCTGACTTTGTGGCAGATCTCCGTGCGCCGACACCGTCAGCAGCAGCAGAGCTTGCAGTGGATGATATGGCGCAGGTGATGTATACGCTTTCCAGTTATCAGGAGCGTTTCCAGCGTGACATGAGGGAGGAAATCGAGTTTCAGAGAGTACGGCTTGGGCAGTATCAGATGCGGCTTAAATATTTAAGCCCGGAAAGCCGTCTCAGAGAACGGCGGCAGACCCTTGTGGATTTTGAGGATACACTGCGAAGGGCGATGGATAATAAACTCCAGCAGTACCGTCATCGTCTGGGAATCTATCTGGAACGCTACCAGGGACTGTCACCACTTGCGAAGCTGAATCAGGGATATTCTTTTGTTGCAGATACTGATGGCAGAGGGATCACTTCTGTTTCACAGGTCAAGCCCGGGGACAGAGTCGAAATTTCTGTGACAGACGGTGTGATCCAGGCGGAAGTTTCGGACAGCAGGAGGGAAACATGGCAGAAATAACAGAATCAAAGACAATAGAAGAGGTCTTTCAGGAACTGGATACTCTTGCTGCGAAGCTGGAGGACAGTGAAACGTCCCTGGAGGATTCTTTTCGTTTTTATAAAGAAGGAATGGAGCTGCTCAAATACTGCAGCGGCAGGCTGGACACAGTAGAGAAGAAGATGCTCCAGATGGACGAGGATGGAACATTACGAGAATTTTAAAGAAGAATTGCAGATAAGAACAGCACATGCAGAGGAAATCATCCGCAGATATCTGCCGGAGGAAGCCGGATTTGCCAGGACAATGGCAGAGGCGATGAATTACAGCATGTGTGCCGGCGGCAAGCGCCTGAGACCGATCCTTCTTCTGGAAACATTCCGGATGTTTGGCGAGGATGAGCGTGTTGCAGAGCCTTTTATGGCAGGGATTGAGATGATCCATACACATTCCCTGATCCACGATGATCTCCCGGCGATCGACAATGATGATTACAGGAGAGGACGCCTGACTACCCACAAAGTTTACGGAGAAGCAATGGGAGTCTTAAGCGGTGTCAGCCTGCTCAATTATGCATATGAGACAATGCTCGGTGCATTTGATCTGACTTCCGATAAGGACAGAGTGATCCGTGCACTGAAGATCATGTCAGATAAGACAGGGCTTTATGGAATGCTCGGAGGACAGAGCGTGGATGTCGAGAATGACGGCAAGGAGATATCCAGAGAGATGCTGGATTATATCTACGAGCACAAGACTTCTGCGCTGATCGAGGCTTCCATGATGGCAGGTGCCATCCTTGGCGGAGCGGATGAAGAACAGACAGCACAGATTGAGAAGGCAGCTTCTGCTATCGGACTGGCATTCCAGATCCAGGATGACATTCTGGATGTGACAAGCACCAGCCAGGAGCTTGGCAAACCGGTCCACAGCGACGAGAAAAATAATAAAGTCACGTATGTGACACTGTTTGGTGTGGAGAAGGCATCTGAACAGGTTCAGAAACTTTCAGAGCAGGCAGAGACTGTTCTGGAAGGGTTAAGCAGCAAAAATAAATTTCTGACGGCACTTGTTATGGAGATGGCAAGCCGCAGAAAATGAAAGAGGGATACAAAGGATGTTGGAAAAGATCAATAAGCCAAATGATATACACAAAATAGCTTTAGCAGATTTTCCACAGCTTGCAGAGGAGATCCGTCAGTTCCTGATCGAATCTGTAAGCCAGACAGGAGGTCATCTGGCATCCAATCTGGGGGCAGTGGAACTGACACTGGCACTCCATAATGTACTGGAACTTCCGCAGGATAAGATCGTCTGGGATGTAGGCCATCAGGCATATACCCACAAGATCCTTACCGGAAGGAAAGAGGGTTTTAAGAAACTTCGCAAGGAAGGCGGCATGAGTGGTTTTCCCAAGCGAAGCGAGAGTGACTGTGATGCATTTGATGCAGGACACAGTTCGAACTCTATCTCAGCAGGTCTGGGATATGTGCGGGCAAGGGATCTTCTGGGACAGAATTACCGTGTGGTCTCAGTGATCGGAGATGGTGCGCTTACCGGCGGAATGGCATATGAGGCACTAAATAATGCCGCGGAACTTAAGACAAATTTCATTATTGTCCTGAATGACAACAATATGTCCATTTCCAAGAACGTAGGCGGGATATCTTCCTACTTAAGTGCACTCCGGACAGCGGAATCCTACACGGGAATGAAGATCAATGTGACCAAAAATCTCAAGAAGATACCACGTGTCGGAACTGCACTGGTAGATACGATGCGCAAGACCAAGAGCAGCATCAAGCAGCTCATCATCCCGGGAATGCTTTTTGAAAACATGGGGATCACATATCTGGGACCGGTGGACGGACACGATATGCGCCAGATGATGCGCCTTTTTAATGAGGCGAAGAGAGTTGAGGGACCAGTGATCGTTCATGTCCTGACAGAGAAGGGCAGAGGATACGAACCGGCACGGAAGCATCCGGATCAGTTCCATGGAACAGGACCGTTTGACATCAAAACAGGGAAAGCATTATCGCAGAAAAAAGGACCGACCTATACGGATGTTTTTGCGGATGCGATGGTGAATCTCGGTGAAGAACATGACAGACTGGTCGGCATCACTGCAGCCATGAAAGAAGGAACCGGACTTGTCAGATTTGAGAAGAAATATCCTGACAGACTGTTTGATGTGGGAATCGCAGAGGAGCATGCTGTTTCTTTTGCAGCAGGACTGGCACTTGGCGGGATGATTCCGGTTGTGGCGATCTATTCTTCCTTCCTGCAGAGAGCAGTGGATCAGATGATGCATGATGTCTGTATGCAGAATCTTCATGTGATCTTTGCCATTGACCGCGCGGGTCTTGTCGGTGCGGACGGAGAGACACATCAGGGATGTTTCGACCTTTCTTATCTCACGATGATGCCAAACATGACCGTGATGGCACCAAAGAATGCATGGGAACTCAGGAAAATGCTGGAGTTTGCAGTCTGCGCCAGTGGACCGGTTGCGATCCGCTACCCGAGAGGCGGCGCATATCTGGGGCTTGAAGAATTCGAAAGCCCGATCCAGTATGGCAGAAGTGAAGTCCTGTACAGAGGCGAAGATCTGGCAGTCATTTCCGTAGGAAGCATGACTGAGATCTGTGAACAGGTCTGTCGTGAACTTAAGGAGCGTGGCAGAAGGCCGACGTTTGTCAATGCAAGATTTGTCAAACCACTGGATACTGCGCTTCTGGATGAACTTTCCAGAGATCACAAATTAATCGTAACAGTAGAAGAAAATGTCAAAAACGGCGGATTCGGCGAACATGTGGCAGCCTATATGGAAGCCTGTCATCCGGAAGTACGTGTTCTTCCGATCGCGATCTGGAACCGTTTTGTAGAGCATGGAGAAGTCGGAAGCCTGCGGGCAAAGATCGGTCTGTCAGCACCGGACATTCTCGATGCAATAGAGGAATATGAGGAGCAACAATGAAAAAAAGACTGGATCTTTTGATGGTTGAGCGTGCACTTGCACCTTCCAGAGAAAAAGCAAAAGCATATATCATGTCCGGAGATGTATATGTAAACGGACAGAAAGAAGACAAAGCAGGAACCATGTTCCAGGAAACAGTAAAGATCGAAGTGCGTGGAAACACACTTCCATATGTAAGCCGCGGCGGTCTGAAACTCGAGAAAGCCATGAACAATTTCGGCGTTTCCCTGGAAGGCAAGGTCAGCATGGACGTAGGGGCTTCCACGGGTGGTTTTACCGACTGCATGCTTCAGAACGGGGCAGTCAAGGTATATTCTATCGATGTAGGCTATGGTCAGCTTGACTGGGGTCTGCGCAACGACCCGAGAGTTGTCTGCATGGAAAAAACAAACATCCGTTATGTGGTTCCGGAGGATATTCAGGAAGCACCGCAGTTTTCTTCCATTGATGTTTCCTTTATTTCTCTGACCAAGGTCCTGCTTCCGGTAAGAAATCTTCTGACAGAGGATGGAGAGATCGTCTGTCTGATTAAACCGCAGTTCGAAGCCGGCAGGGAAAAGGTCGGCAAGAAGGGCGTAGTCCGTGATCCGGCAGTCCATCTCGAGGTCATTGAGAAAGTCATGGCTTATGCGATGTCGATCGCGCTGGAGCCGCAGCATCTTTCTTTCTCTCCGATCAAGGGACCAGAGGGAAATATCGAATATCTGCTTCATCTCAGGAAAAGACCGGAAGGCACGATCTGCGAATCCGCACTGGAAGTATCACCGGAGGCGGTGGTGCAGGAAGCGCACGGTCAGCTCGACTGATGACCGGGGAAGGCAGAATTGAGGGATGGATAAATTTTATATCATTACCAACAGTGACAAGGACAAAGACCTTGAATTCACAGGCCAGATCGTAGAATATCTGAAGGCAAATGGCAGGAAGTGCATGGTACAGCAGGCGGAGCGCAAGCAGGAAGGTGCGTATCATTACACCAATCCTGCACTGATACCGGAGGACACAGAATGTATCCTTGTTCTCGGCGGTGACGGTACACTTCTTCAGGCGGCGAGAGATGTTGTACACAGAGAGATCCCGATGCTTGGTGTCAACCTTGGAACACTGGGATTTCTTGCAGAAGTGGACAAACAGTCTGTTTACAGTGCACTTGACAAGTTGATGGAGGACGATTACGAGATCGAGGAGAGAATGATGCTTACGGGAACTGTCTGGAGAGATGGTAAGATCATAGGCAGGGATGTGGCTCTCAATGACATCGTGATCGGCAGGGACGGACATCTTCGAGTTGTCCGCTTCAAGAACTATGTCAATGATGTGTACCTGAATTCCTATAATGCAGATGGTATCATCATTTCGACACCGACAGGGTCGACAGGATACAGCCTTTCCTGTGGAGGCCCTATCGTGGCACCGAATGGTTCCATGACACTGATGACTCCGATCGCGCCACATACGCTGAATACAAGAAGTATTATCTTTCCGGCGGAAGATGTGATCACGGTGGAGATCGGTGAGGGCAGACGACAGGTTCAGGAATACGGTGTGGCTTCTTTTGATGGAGATACAGTGATCCCGATGGTAACGGGAGACAGGATTGTGATAGAGAAAGCAGCTGTAAGCACAAAAATACTCAAGTTAAATCATTTAAGTTTTGTTGAAGTACTTCGCCAGAAAATGCGCGACAGTTAAGTGTAATGGAGGTTGGATGTGAAGGTAGCAAGACATGAAAAAATAATAGAACTGATCCGTCAGTACGATATAGACACACAGGAGGAACTGGCAGCACGGCTCAATGAAGCCGGGTTCAAAGTAACTCAGGCTACCGTTTCCAGAGATATCCGTGCACTCAAGATGACAAAGGTCGCAGGAAAAGACGGGAAATCGCATTATGCGATCCTCTCAGGTTCTTCCGCGGAACTGGGCGACAAATATACAAGAGTGCTCCACGATGCACTCACATCGATTGACGTAGGTCAGAATATGATCGTGATCCGGACGGTTCCGGGCATGGCGATGGGGGTGGCGGCAGCACTGGATGCACTGAAATGGAAAGAGATCCTGGGCAGCATCGCAGGGGATGACACTGTGATGTGCGTGGCTCGGGATGGAGAACAGGCACAGACTGCGGCAAGGAAACTGAAAGGAATCTTGAAATTATGTTAGTACATCTTCATGTGAAGAATCTCGCACTGATTGAAGATATTGAAGTAGAATTTGGTCCGGGGCTGAATATCCTCACCGGTGAGACAGGTGCAGGTAAGTCGATCCTTCTTGGTTCGATGCAGCTGATCCTGGGCGGCAGAAGCACCCGGGATATGATCCGGGCAGGAGCATCCTATGCACTTGTAGAATTACTGTTCCAGGTGGAGAATCCGCGTGCAGAGGAAGCTCTTGGGGAACTTGGAGTAGAACTGGAGGACGGACAGATCCTTCTGACACGTAAACTGATGGACGGCAGGAGCATCAACAAGATCAACGGCGAAACCTGCACGGTAAGCCAGATGAAGGCGGCAGCTTCCTGCCTTCTTGATATCCACGGACAGCATGAGCACCAGTCTCTTCTGTACCAGGACAAGCAGCTTGAGATCCTGGATGCATACGGCAAGGACGAGATCTATCCTGCAAGGGACAAAGTCCAGGAGGCATACAGAGCATACCGCAAATGCATGCAGGAACTTAAGAAACTCGATACAGATGAGGAACAGAGAAACAGGGAGAGAGCTTTCCTGGAATTTGAGATCAACGAGATCGAGACAGCACAGCTTCGCCCGGGAGAGGACGAAGAGCTGGAAACTCTTTACCGTAAATTAAACAATGGCAAGAAGATCCTCGAGACACTCCAGAGTGTCCGTGACCTGACCGGATATGATTCCGCACAGGGGGCAGGGGACTCTGTTGGAATGGCAGTGAGAGAACTGACCAGAGTGACAGAATTCGACAGCCAGCTGGAATCCATGTCAGGGACTCTTCAGGAAGTGGACAGCCTTCTGAATGATTTCAACAGAGAGCTTTCTTCCTATGTGGAGGATCTGAATTTTGATGATGAGACTTTTTTTGAGACAGAGAAGCGTCTGGATCTTATTAATAATCTCAAGGCAAAATACGGTCAGAGCATAGAAGAGATCCAGAAATATGGTGAACGCCAGAAGCAGAAACTGTCAGATCTTGACAGATATGAGGAACTTTTCCAGGAAGCCAGAGAAAATCTTTTGAAATCCCAGAAAAAACTTGAAGAAGTTTCGTATGCACTTTCAGAGATCAGGCAAAAATACAGTAAGACACTTACCGACAAGATCATCGAAGGTCTCAAAGATCTCAATTTCCTGGACGTGCAGTTCAGGATTGATTTTAAACGCAAAGAAGAATATACAGCAGGCGGATTTGACGACATTGAATACGAAATTTCGACAAACCCGGGAGAGTCTGTGAAACCGCTTGGAAGAATCGTATCCGGTGGTGAGCTTTCCAGGATCATGCTGGCGATCAAGGCGATCCTTGCAGACAGAGACCAGATCGAGACACTGATCTTTGACGAGATCGACACTGGTATCAGCGGAAGGACAGCACAGAAGGTTTCAGAGAAGATGTCTGTCATAGGAAGACATCATCAGGTACTCTGCATCACACATCTGCCACAGATCGCTGCGATGGCGGACACGCATTTTGAGATAGAGAAGCACCAGAGGGGTACGGAGACGATCACGGAGATCCATCCGCTTGAAGGTGAGGATTCCATCCAGGAACTCGCGAGACTTCTCGGCGGTGCAGAGATCACACAGGCTGTGTACCAGAATGCAAAAGAAATGAAAGAATTGGCACAGGTACATAAAAATACAAGACTCAAATAAAACGAATTACAGCATAATAAGAGAGGAAGATCCGAAAGAGATCTCTTCTCTTTTTTATTGCTTTTTGATGCAGAAATAATCACAAAAGAAAGGATGTGACAGAGTGAATACAAAAAAACGGTACAGAAAGCTGATCCTCTGGTGTCTGGGGCTTGATCTCATTGCAATGCTGTGCCTTGGGTATCGTTATCTGGACCGGAGGATTCCGGATGAACTCCATGTCGAAGAAGACCAGGAAAGTCAGGTTCAAAAGGTTCTGGAGCATCCGCTTCTGACCTTTGAGGATTCAGTCTCCGTTTCCGGCGAGGGCAGTTATACGCTGAAATGCAGCATTCTCGGAGTGATTCCGTTCAAAGAGATCAAGGTCACACCGTCCGTCAGCCCATCGGTTTATGTTAGCGGAAGCACCGCGGGCATTTACATGGAAACAGACGGCGTACTTATCATTGATACCGGCGAGATCCTGTCTGAAGAAGGTACGACAGAAGAACCGGCGAAAGACGTTGTAAAACCAGGAGACTATATCGTAGCTTTTGACTCACAGACCATCCGTTCCAAAAAAGATCTGATCGAGGATATCAGGAATCTCAATGGAGAAAGTGTAGAACTGGAGGTGCTTCGAAATGACAGGATCATTCCGCTCTCACTTACTCCGGTAAAAGATATGCAGGGCTCTTATAAACTTGGAATCTGGGTCAGAGATAATACACAGGGTATAGGGACGATCACTTTTGTTGATGAAAACGGCAGTTATGGTGCACTGGGACATGGGATCAGCGATGTGGATACAGGAGATCTCCTCAAGATAGAAAAAGGCGCTCTGTACCAGGCAGAGATCCTTGGGATCCAGAAGGGAAGCAACGGAAGCCCGGGGGAGCTTGCCGGACTGATCCGCTATGATCCTGACAGGGTGATCGGGACGATACAAAAGAATACGGAGAATGGCATTTATGGTGAATTTACCGGCTTGGCGGACAAGATCGCAATGACAAAGATGACGGTTGCCTACAAACAGGAACTGGAAACAGGACCGGCCAAGATCCTATGCTGTGTGGATGGAAGTGTGTCCGCATACGATGCGGAGATCGTGAAGATCGACCTCAACCACGAGGATACAAACAAGAGTTTTGTGATCCGTGTGATTGATCCGGATCTGCTTGAAAAAACAGGAGGGATCGTACAGGGAATGAGTGGAAGCCCGGTGATCCAGAACGGGAAATTTGCCGGGGCAGTCACTCACGTATTTGTACAGGATTCTACAAGCGGCTATGGAATATTTGCGGAGACTATGCTGGAGAATGAAGAAAACGTGCAGGAACGAGCCGCATAAAAAGTCACAGAGAATGCCGCCGAAAAATCAAAATAAAGGATTTCTGGTGATCATAAAAGTCGAAACAGGTAGATTTAAAGTGAACGAAAGTTCAGTGTTTCTCCCTGTTTCGGCTTGATTTCGCAGGGAAGTTTACTCTATAATATTTCCTGTCAGCACATAAAATATTTGATAAGTGGAAGTAAGGTTAGGAGGAAACGGGCCTCATGGAAAAGTTAAATGTAGCAATCGCAGACGATAACGAAAAAATGGTAGAAATACTTGGTCGTATGATCGAAGAAGACAAAGACCTCACCCTGGTAGGTAAAGCACACAACGGAGAAGAAATCTGTAATATCATAAAAGAAAGAGAACCGGATGTTGTCGTTCTTGACATCATCATGCCGAAGATGGACGGGCTTACTGTCATGGAAAACTGTCAGCACGATCATATGCTCAAGAAAACGCCGGCGTTTATCGTCGTATCAGCGGTTGGACAGGAACGGATCACAGAGGACGCTTTCAGCCTTGGCGCAGAATATTATATGCTGAAGCCTTTTGACAATCAGGTCCTTCTGAACCGCATTAAGAACCTGAGACGAAGAAGCGACCGCAGGATCCGCGAAAATGTCCGTCCGAGTGTTGTGAGAGAAGAACCGGGCGCATACGGAACAAGAAACCTGGAGACAGATGTCACAAATATTATCCATGAGATCGGTGTTCCGGCACATATCAAAGGTTATCAGTACTTAAGAGATGCGATCATCCTGGCAGTAAATGACATCGAAATGCTCAATTCGATCACCAAAGTCCTCTATCCGACGATCGCCAAGAAACACCAGACAACGCCAAGCCGTGTCGAACGTGCGATCCGCCATGCGATCGAGGTGGCGTGGAGCCGCGGCAAGATGGATACGATAGATGCTCTGTTTGGCTATACAGTAAGTACGGGCAAGGGTAAACCGACAAATTCTGAGTTCATTGCCCTGATTGCGGACAAAATTCGTCTGGAATATAAAAATCGCTCTTTCCAATAAGTACTTTTTAGGGTATAATAAACAAAAAAGCCGTTTCAGGACTGAGATATCTGTACAGCTTTTATAGAAATGGAAGCAAGGAGGGCAATCACAGATGAAAAATATTTTATTTGCAACATCAGAGGCAGTGCCGTTTATAAAGACAGGAGGACTTGCCGATGTAGCAGGAGCACTTCCGAAATGCTTTGACAAGCGTTACTTTGATGTGCGAGTTATTCTGCCGAAATACGCCTGCATGAAGCAGGAATGGAAAGACAAAATGGAATATATCACCCATTTTTATATGGATCTGGGATATAAGAACTGTTATGTAGGAATCATGCATATGGAGTATGATGGAATCCAGTTCTACTTCATTGACAATGAATACTACTTCAGTGGACCGAAACCATACGACAGCGCACCTTGGGATCTGGAGAAATTTGCATTCTTCTCCAAAGCAGTCCTCTCTGTGCTTCCGGTCATCAACTTCCGTCCGGATGTGATCCACTGTCATGACTGGCAGACAGGTCTTGTACCGGTTTATCTGCATGACTCTTTCCAGCAGAATGAATTCTTCTGGGGCATCAAGACTGTTATGACGATCCATAACCTCAAATTCCAGGGTGTATGGGATGTTAAGACCGTTCGGGGAATCACAGGACTTTCCGATTACTATTTTGCACCGGACAAGCTGGAGGCTTACAAGGATGCAAACTTCTTAAAGGGCGGTATCGTCTTTGCAGATGCAGTAACAACAGTAAGTAACACTTATGCAGAGGAGATCAAGACACCATTCTATGGAGAGCGTCTGGATGGACTTCTCTGTGCGAGATCTCATGATCTCCGTGGTATCGTTAATGGAATTGATTACGATGTATTCAATCCGGAGACAGATGCCTGTATCACCCAGAAATACAACGCAAAGAACTTCCGCAAAGAAAAAGTCAAAAACAAGATCCAGCTCCAGCGTGATCTCGGACTCAATGAGGATCCGAATGCAATGCTCATTGGTATCGTTTCCCGTCTGACAGACCAGAAGGGCTTTGACCTGATCGCTTATGTAATGGATGAACTCTGTCAGGATGCAGTACAGATTGTTGTTCTTGGAACAGGTGAAGAGCGTTATGAGAATATGTTCCGTCATTTCGACTGGAAATATCACGGCAAGGTATCAGCACAGATCTATTATGATGAGCCGTTGTCCCATCGTATCTATGCGGCTTCCGATGCATTCCTTATGCCGTCACTGTTCGAGCCATGCGGTCTCAGCCAGCTCATGAGCCTTCGCTATGGAACACTTCCGATCGTTCGTGAGACAGGTGGACTTAAGGATACTGTAGAGCCGTACAACGAGTTCGAAGGAACAGGAACAGGATTCAGCTTCACAAACTACAATGCACATGAGATGCTTGCAACTGTACGTAATGCAGAGCGTGTCTTCTACGACAACAAACGCGAGTGGAACAAGATGGTCGACCGTGCGATGGCAGCAGACTTCTCATGGAATCATTCAGCAAAACAGTATGAAGAAATGTACAACTGGCTGATCGGAGACAAATAAATCGTATCTGAACAAACAGGATTTTTCGGGGGATACCAGATAAAACGGTATCCCCTTTTTCTTTCCGGAATCGAAAAAACAGAGATTTTGGCGAAAAGTTTTCCTTGACATCGGAGGGGATTTATAATAGCATATAAGAAGAAAAACGAACATAGGTTTGTGAAACATAAGTTCGCATGAACCATATTTTCATAATCAGATTCTATTTTGAATAATCTTTTGTCTACCTATGCATGAGGTAGTGAGTTGAAATTTAGAAAAAAGGAGATCCACAGGTATGATAAACGAAGAGAAACAGAAGGCACTGGAGGCGGCACTTGGACATATCGAGAAGCAGTATGGCAAGGGCTCGGTAATGAAACTGGGAGATTCCAGTGCACATATGCAGGTAGAAGCGATTCCGACAGGATCTCTTGGATTGGATATCGCACTCGGTGTAGGCGGCGTTCCGAAGGGACGTATCGTCGAGATCTACGGACCGGAATCCAGTGGTAAGACAACCGTTGCACTTCACATGGTTGCAGAGGTTCAGAAGCGCGGCGGGATCGCAGGATTCATTGATGCAGAGCATGCACTTGATCCGGTCTATGCCAAGAATATCGGTGTAGATATTGATAACCTTTATATTTCCCAGCCGGATAACGGTGAGCAGGCACTTGAGATCACAGAGACCATGGTACGTTCCGGAGCCGTGGACATCGTGATCGTTGACTCTGTTGCAGCCCTTGTTCCGAAGGCTGAGATCGAGGGAGACATGGGAGACAGCCATGTAGGTCTTCATGCACGACTGATGTCGCAGGCACTCAGGAAGCTCACAGCTGCGATCAGCAGATCCAACTGCGTGGTCATCTTTATCAACCAGCTTCGTGAGAAGGTCGGTGTTATGTTTGGTAACCCGGAGACCACCACAGGTGGACGTGCTCTTAAGTTCTATGCATCTGTCCGTATGGATGTCAGAAGGACTGAGACTCTCAAGCAGGGCGGTGAGATGGTCGGCAACCATACCAAGGTCAAGGTAGTCAAGAACAAGGTTGCACCGCCATTCAAGCAGGCAGAATTTGATATCATGTTTGGTACAGGTATCTCCAGAGAGGGTGAGATCCTGGATCTTGCAGCAGAGTGCAACGTAGTCAATAAGAGCGGCGCATGGTACTCTTACAACGGTGAGCGGATCGGTCAGGGACGTGAGAATGTCAAGATCTATCTTAAGGATCATCCGGAGATCTGCGATGAGATCGAGAAGCAGGTAAGGATCCAGTACCACCTGCTCCCGGAGGAAGAGAATGCCGCTAAGGAAGCAGACAAGGCAGCAGCATCGGCTGAGACTGAGGAAGAATAAGCAGTACCATGACAGACTATTATCAGGAACAGCAGCAGGCACGCAGGAAGGCCCTCCGTCTTCTGGAACATATGGACAGGACGGAGCGGGGACTTACAGACCGTCTCCGCCAGGCTGGTTTTTCGGAGGAAGCAGCAGAGGATGCCGTCTCCTATGTGAGAGAGTTTGGCTATATTAATGATGAGAGGTATGCATTCAATTACATCATGTACCGGATACATGACAAGAGCCGCCAGAAGATTTTTCAGGAGCTCCAGCAGAAGGGGGTGGACAGACAGACGATCCAGTCTGCCTGGGAGGAAGCAGAGGAACTTGAAGCCCCTGACGAACACGCACTTCTTCTGAGCCAGATCGAGAAGAAATATCCGCCGGATACAGAAATTGATGAACGGCAGATGCGCCGTCTTCTGGGATACTTTGCAAGGAGAGGATTCAGGCAGGGTGAGATCACCTCTGCACTGGAAGAACTGCACATTACATTATGTAAAAATATTCAAACAAATGGATAGAAAAACTTGACATAATTCCTAAAAACCGCTAAACTTGTATTGTTGTATTTGGTTACTGTTCACAGCATGGGCGGTACCTGTATTTGTACAATGAAAACTAAATAAGGAGGTGCTCCTGTGGCAAGCACAATTATTGTTGCAATTGTCGCTGTAGTGGTCGCACTGCTTATTGCGGTTCCTGTTACTTGCAAGGTTGCTGTTAACAATAAAACTCAGAAGGACGCTGAAATTGTTGGCACAGCAGAAGACAGAGCAAGAAGCATCATAGATGAAGCTTTAAAAGCTGCTGAAACAAAAAAGCGAGAAGCATTATTGGAAGTAAAGGAAGAATCTCTCAGAACGAAAAACGAACTGGAGAAGGAAACCAAGGAACGTAGAAACGAACTGCAAAAATACGAAAGGCGTGTATTATCAAAGGAGGAATCCGTTGATAAGAAAGCTGATGTAGTTGAGAAGCGTGAGGCTGAGTGCACAGCAAAGATTGCTGAGTTACAAAAACGAGAAAAGAAAGTAGAAGAACTTGAACAAAAAGGAGTACAGGAACTGGAAAGAATTTCCGGTCTGACCTCCGACCAGGCAAAAGACGAGTTGCTCAGAAGTGTAGAAGATGATGTCAAGGTAGACGTAGCCAGACTCTACAAGGAATTAGAACACAAGGCAAAAGACGAAGCAGACAAAAAGGCTAAGGAATACGTGGTCAATGCCATTCAGAAATGTGCAGTAGATCATGTGGCTGAAACCACAATTTCAGTAGTACAGCTTCCAAGTGATGAAATGAAGGGAAGAATCATCGGACGTGAGGGACGTAACATCCGTACCCTTGAAACACTGACCGGTGTAGATCTCATCATTGACGATACTCCGGAAGCAGTTGTTTTATCTGCCTTTGATCCGATCCGCCGTGAGATCGCCAGAGTTGCTCTGGAGAAACTGATCGTTGATGGACGTATCCATCCGGCAAGAATCGAAGAGATGGTAGAGAAAGCACAGAGAGAAGTAGAAGCACAGATCCGTGAGGATGGTGAGAACGCAGCAATGGATGTTGGCGTTCATGGTATCCATCCGGAACTTCTCAAACTCCTTGGACGCATGAAATTCCGTTCAAGCTATGGACAGAATGCACTGAAGCATTCTATCGAAGTAGCACAGCTTTCCGGAATTCTTGCAGGAGAGATCGGTGTAGACGTACGTATGGCGAAGCGTGCCGGACTGCTTCATGATATTGGTAAATCTATTGACCATGAAGTTGAGGGCTCTCATATCCAGATTGGTGTGGATCTTTGTAAGAAATACAAAGAATCTCCGATTGTTATCAATACAGTTGCATCACATCATGGAGATGTTGAACCGGAATCTCTTATTGCATGTATCGTTCAGGCTGCCGATGCAATTTCAGCAGCAAGACCGGGCGCAAGAAGAGAGACACTTGAGACCTACACAAACCGTTTGAAACAGTTGGAAGATATCACCAACGAATTCAAGGGTGTAGACAAGTCCTTTGCTATACAGGCGGGCAGAGAAATCCGTGTTATGGTAGTACCGGAACACGTGACAGACGCAGATATGGTTCTGCTGGCAAGAGACATTGCCAAACAGATTGAAGCTGAACTGGAATATCCGGGACAGATTAAGGTAAATGTCATCCGAGAGAGCAGAGCTGTAGATTACGCGAAGTAATCAATTCTGGATTATAGAAATACTTACAAAGAGTGTGATACATAAAGTGTCGCACTCTTTTTTGCTTTATAGGAAAGTTCTCCTTTGGAGAACGCTTGATATAAAAGTAGCCCGCACAGAGGCGGGCATAGCAAATAAACGATAAGTTTTTAGAAGATATAAAAACCTTCAGCACCGGGAAAATCTTCATCAAACACATCGTCTTCGTTTAAAAAGTAATCCATATCAAGCAAATCATCCTCACCCATGTGACGGATGTCATCAGCGGTCATGCCTTCTGGTGGATTTTTTATATATTTATTTCTGATTTCATCTGAATGTTTTGACATAGTTTTGTACCTCCGATCTTTAAATTATTCTATCACAGACGGAGAAACATGAACAGTGGTCAGGCAGATGAGTGTGCATGAAATCTGTGCATTGTCCTTTCGTACATTTCATTCAGAGAAATATGCTGATGATTATAATAAAGGTCAAGAAAAGTCATGGTCTCACCGCAGCATGGACATTTAAGAGGATCATATCCGAAGGAATGTAAAATACAGTCGCGCCAGCGGTTGAAGGAAAGAAATATCTTTCGTTTTTCTTTTGCAATGGCAAGATTTAGTTTGGAATCATTTTTATGATTTCCAGCATATAGACCATAGTATCGGATCTGCTTGAAATGTTTTTCAGGGATGTGTTGGATCAACCGCTGAATGAATTGCATAACAGGAACAGATTCGGTAATAAGCCGGTTGTCTTCGTGCCGGTTATAGTGAAAGGTGACAGTTTCACCATCGTAATGATCTATACGTGAGGTTGCGATGACTGGACGACCAAGATAACGGCCAATGTATTTGGTGACGATTTTAGGGTTGCATTTGTTTGGTTTGGCATAGACATAGAAGCCATGTTTGTGTTCCTGGTAACAACGCGCTTTCACTTTCTTGAAGGAAACACCAAGTTCCTTTTCCATAAGATCAAGAAGTGCGGTACGAAATGCATTACGAAGAAAGGTATAGTTGAAATGCTTTTTGGAGCGCCAGAGACCGGAGTTGCCAATACCACCTTCAGAGACAAGACAATGGATGTGAGGATTCCATTTTAAGTCACGACCAAAAGTGTGGAGAACAAGAATAAATCCGGGAGTAAAACATTCAGACTTATTATCTTTATAGAAAGCCCGGAAAATAACACTTTGAACAGCATCAAAAAGAAGACCGAGGAGTTTTCGGTTTTCTAAAAAGAAATGTCTGAGTTCAGAATCAATGGTGAAAACACAGTGCCGGTGTTGTGCATTGATTATCTTAAAAGACATAGAGGTAGTGCGGTCAATGGAGTACTTGGTTCCACAGATAGGACAGAAACGACTATGGCATCGGAAAGGAACGAATTTGAAAGTACCACATTTAGAACAACCATACATTGCACCACCAAAAGAAGGATCACCGCAATTAATCATGCGGTCAACATTTTCGATGACGGATTTGCGTGGATGTAAAATATAAAGCATTTCTTCATAATGGTCTTTGAAAATATCCTGTAATACATTACTCATGAGACTATTATGAATGATTATTAATAAAAAAGAAACCCCTTACCCCTCATGAGTGAGGGGCAGGGGAGTTGAAGTGTCGAAGACACTTTTTTATGTTCTAATTCCTGTCTGGGATCCGTAGACTGGTACAGGGTGAAGCTATGAAAAAAATTCCGAACTGGCACAGGAATACAGGATGCCCGGTGCAGATCCTGTTTATGGCAGGCTTCCTTATTGGGATGATCCTGCCGGATATCGCGTGGAAGATGGAATGGCATCAGAAGACGATCTCTGCAATGTACCTTCTCAGGAGTTTTGCAGCAGGAAGTGAAGCAGGAGTGGAGTACTTTCTGCAAGTGCTGGGGATGAGAGGAAGTGTTTATCTCCTCGGGGCAGCCTGTGGAATCTCTGTTTTTGGAGTACCGTTTGCTGTCGCAGGCAGTATGTATCTTGGAATTAAAATAGGGCTTCTGCTTACCATGTCTGTTCTGCAGTTTGGATTTCAGGGAGGGATGGTCGGTGTGGGACTTTTGTTTCCACAGTATCTGTTGTATATTCCGTGTATTTTTTATCTTTACAGGCAGAGTTATGAACAGTCGATGAGGATCTGGAAGAACAGGGGAATGCTTACCGGGGGCGTCTCCAGGTACTTTTTACGTGTTTTTCTGTGCGGTATCCTGTATCTGGGAGGGATGATAACAGAAGCATACTGCAATCCATTTATCCTGGAATGGCTGGTAAAAAAAGTGTTATAAAAAATTAATATTTTCAAAAATACAATATATAGTATGGTTTACCATAATCGGAACGATATTTTGTATAAACCGTCAAAAACATTGATTTTACGTTAAATTTCGCGAAAAAATGGTTTGATTTTATGTAAAATAGCAAGTATAATCATGGTACATCAGATATATAACAAGAATCGACAGGATTATCCTCCTGTTGGACAGACATGGTACAGGGTTAGGCAGGAAATAAAAGAAATGGAAAGAACACTCGCGGAATTTATTGCGTATTTACATACGACAAAGAATAGATCAAATAATACAGAAATTTCATATCAGAGGGATTTAAAGAAACTGATCCGTTATCTGGACGGACAGAATATTCATGATTTCGCAGAAGTGACAAGTCTGGATCTCAAGGGCTACTTAAGCGAACTTAAGGCTGAGAATCTGGCATCTTCCACGATTTCCAGGAATATTGCGTCCATCCGTGCACTTTTTCAGTATCTTTTCAAGGAAGGCAGGGTTACAGCAGATCCGTCCGAAGAACTGAAACCGCCCAAGGTAGAGAAGAAGATGCCGGAGATCTTATCCGTTCAGGAAGTGGACCGTCTCCTGAAGCAGCCAAATATCAATACAGCGAAGGGACTTCGCGACAGTGCGATGCTGGAACTCCTCTATGCGACAGGCATGCGTGTAAGTGAACTGATCCATCTGCAGATGTCCGATCTGAATCTGCAGTTTGGGTATGTTATCTGTCATGATACGGATAAGGAGAGGATCATCCCGATCGGAAACGTCAGCAAGAGAGCACTTGCAGAATATATGGAGCACGGCCGGGATTATTTCGTCAAGAACAAGAATGAGAAATCCCTGTTCACCAACTGTTCCGGCAGATCCATGAGCCGTCAGGGATTCTGGAAAGTCCTCAAGGGATATGCAGAGGCGGCAGGCATTTACCGTGATATCACGCCGCATACACTCCGGCATTCCTTTGCAGTACATATGCTTCAGAATGGAGCAGACATCAAGAGCGTGCAGGAAATGCTCGGTCATTCCGATATTTCATCCACGCAGATCTATCTTGGGATGAATGTGGCAAAAATGCGCGATGTCTATATGAAGGCACATCCGAGACACTGAAATTAAAATAGACAACAAAGCAATGAAATAAGAACCCCGCAGTACAGAATATCACGGTTCTGTACTGCGGGGTTTTTGCATCATAAATTACTATTTCAAAAGTTACTGCTTCTGATCAGAACAATAACAATACTTAGCAAAGTTCAGCAATCGTATAAAGCAGTTTTTCAGACTCATCCCATCCAAGACACGGGTCAGTGATGGATTTTCCATAAATATGGTCGCCGCCGATCTTCTGGTTGCCTGGCTCGATATAGCTCTCGATCATCAGACCCTTGACAAGTTTATGAAGTTCCGGATCAACATTGCGGCTGTGCAGAACTTCCTTGGCGATACGAACCTGCTGGTCGTACTGCTTGTTGGAGTTGGAGTGGTTGGTATCCACGATCACTGCCGGGTTCTTGAGATCTTTTTCCTGATATTTTTCAAGAAGAAGACGAAGATCCTCATAATGATAGTTTGGCATTGCCTCACCATGTTTATTGACCGCACCACGCAGAATTGTATGTGCGAGAGGATTTCCATCTGTCTCCACCTCCCAGCTTCGGTAGATGAAACGATGAGAAGCCTGAGCTGCAACAACAGAATTTATCATAACACTGAAATCACCGCTGGTAGGATTTTTCATTCCGGCAGGGATATCCATACCGCTGACAGTCAGACGATGCTGCTGATCCTCAACAGAACGTGCACCTACTGCAACGTAGGAAAGGATGTCGGAGAGATAACGGTAGTTCTCCGGATAGAGCATCTCATCTGCGCAGGTAAATCCACTTTCCTGGATTGCATGAATATGCATTTTGCGGATAGCAACCAGTCCTGCGAGCATGTCAGGAGCTTTCTCCGGGTCCGGCTGATGGACCATACCCTTGTATCCCTCACCGGTAGTACGCGGTTTATTGGTGTAAACCCGTGGAATGATCAGAACTTTGTCTTCGATCTTTTCCTGAACCTTGCGGAGACGCAGAAGATAGTCACAGACAGCATCTTCATTGTCAGCAGAGCATGGACCGATGATTGCGAGAAATTTATCTGATTTGCCTGTAAAGACATCACGGATCTCCTGATCACGTTTTTCTTTTAATGCCTGTATTTCAGCATCAATGGGATACTGATTGCGGATTTCAGCAGGTGTAGGTAATTTCTTAATAAAATTGAATCCCATGTTTTCCTCCCTTTTGCGTTTTAACGCAACGCTTTTGTATACAACTAACGTAACTGTTCAGTACCCTCACAGTTACGAGTCAAAATGCATTCCAAATCACCTTCGGTGATGGCATTTTGCCTTGCATGTCTCGGGATTTTGGCAAAAAACATGCCAAAACGCCTCGCGGGATACTACCTACTGAACAGTTGTCAATTAACTATTATAAACGATTCAAAACTTCTTGTCGATAGGTAATGCAATGGAATTATGCATAAGTGCATAAATATGAAGGCTGCTGGAAAGAATCTCGCTGAAAAGGATTCCATATAGATAACCGCGGATTCCGGCAAGCGGAATCGCGAATACTACAAAAAGGATCCGGACAAGGATCCCCAGAGCACTGTGTACAAGACTTCGTCCTGTCTGACCAAGCCCATGTAGGATACTCGTAAGCGTTGTGTTCAGATAAAGAAACGGGCAGACGAAAGAAAGCGTCTGTATGTAAGTCCCGGCAGTCGGACTGTGAAACAATACTGTCCCCATAAACGGACCGATGCAGTAAAAACCAAACGCGCACAGAAATCCAAGCAAAAGGCTTGCACGGATCGTCTGCCAGGTAACATACCGGATACGTTTCCGATATCCAAGCGCCTGCATCTCTGCAACAGAAGGCATGAGCATCATGGAAGCAGAGTTTGTGATCGTAGCCGGAAAAAGAATGCACGGAAGCGCCAGTCCTGTAAAAATCCCGTAGATACTGAGTGATTCCGAAACGGAAAGCCCATACATCCGAAGTCGCTGCGGGATCAGAACGACCTCGATACCGGCGAGTACAGAAAGCAGCAGGCGGTTCAGCGTCACAGGGAAAGCAGTCCGGCAGATTTCCGTCAGACAGGCAAAAGGCAGTTCAATGTGAAAAATTTTATGCGCATATTTCTGAAAATGCAGAGAGATCATAAGCAGAGCCAGAACAGCTACAACGAGTTCCGAGACCAGTGTGCCGCCAGCAGCAATCACGGCAGTCACAGGCGTACCTTCAGAAATACAGACAAGATACAGAAGATACGAAGAACCGACGCGTACGATCTGCTCAATAAGCTGTAATCCGGAAGGAAATTCCGTTTTTTTACGGGCAAAATAATAACTGTTGGTGCAGGAATGGAGCGTGGCAAAGGGAATACTGAAAGAAAGGATCCGAACAAGTTCCTCCGTGCGTGCTTCCTTTAAGATCTGCACAGCAAAAAAATCTGCCCGCAGATAAAGCAGGGCAGAGGCTGCACAGGAAAGTGCAAAGGCAAAAAAAGTCCCCAGACAGAAAAAGTCCCGGGCTTTTTTGTCCTCACCTGTTGCGAGATGAGCGGCGACCAGCCGTGAAAGGGCGGTCTGTATTCCAGAGGCAGTGACGGCAAGCAGAAGTGTCTGAAGCGGAATGGCAAGCTGGAACAGGCCGATCCCCTCTGCACCAATCGCATGAGACAGGAATATCCTATAAAAAAAGCCGATCACGCGGCTCAAAAGACCGGCGCATGTGAGAAGAAAAGTCCCCTTAAAAAAAGCTTTTTTTGACATAGAAAGCACCTGGTGCTTTTTTGTCAGTATATGCACGAAATCTCCTTGACAGAACAAATGTATTCTGTTAAAGTAAGTCTTGAAATAAATCCGACGAAAACACTAGGAATTAAAGAGGTGAGTGGATGAAACTGTCAACAAGAGCAAGATACGGTCTTAAAGCACTGATCGACCTGGGTCTGCATTGTGAAACAGAAGCCGTCTCCATTCAGAGCATTGCAGGCCGACAGAATATTTCAGACAGTTATCTGGAACAGCTCATGGCGAAGCTCAAGAAAGCAGGTCTGGTAGAGAGCACCAGAGGTGCGGGCGGCGGTTATCGTCTGGGTCGACCGGCAGAGGAGATTTCCGTGGGAGATGTCCTGAGGGTTCTAGAAGGAAGCCTGGAAGCGGCACAGTGTTCCGGGATGGAAGATGAGAGTACCTGTGAGAACCATGATATCTGCGTCACGAAATATGTGTGGAAACGAATCAACGACAGTATCACACAGGCGGTAGACACCATGATGCTGGATCAGTTGATCGAGGAAAGCCGGAAAAAACAAAAAGAAAAAATGTAAAATTCATTTTTATTTTTAAGCAGGAGGAAAAAAACATGAGTAAATTAATCTATCTGGACAACGCAGCTACAACAAAGACTGCTCCGGAAGTTGTTGAGGCAATGCTGCCATATTTTACAGAATACTACGGAAACCCGTCAAGCATCTATGATTTTGCACAGAAAAGCAAAGAAGCAGTGAACAAAGGAAGACAGCAGATCGCAGATGTTCTGAACGCAAAGAAAGAAGAAATCTACTTCACAGCAGGCGGAAGCGAGGCTGACAACTGGGCACTCAAAGCTACTTTTGAAGCATACAAATCCAAAGGAAACCACATCATCACAACCAAGATCGAGCATCATGCGATCCTTCATACATGTGAATACCTCGAAAAAAGAGGCGCAAAGATCACATACCTCGATGTAGATGAGAACGGTATCGTCCGCCTTGATGAACTGGAGAAAGCGATCACACCAGAGACCATCCTGATCTCCGTTATGTTTGCAAACAACGAGATCGGTTCCATCCAGCCGATCAAAGAAATCGGACGTATCGCCAAAGAACACGGCATCCTGTTCCACACAGATGCAGTTCAGGCATTCTGTCAGGTTCCGATCGATGTAGATGAATGCAACATCGATATGTTAAGCTCCAGCGGACACAAGATCAATGGACCGAAGGGAATCGGTTTCCTCTACATCCGTAAGGGCGTTAAGATCAGATCCTTCGTACATGGCGGCGCACAGGAGCGTAAACGTCGTGCAGGTACAGAAAATGTTCCTGGAATCGTAGGATACGGCGCAGCAGCAGAGCGTGCAATGAAAAACATGAAAGAGCGTACAGAGAAGGAGATCGAACTGAGAGATTATTTGATTAACCGTCTTACAACAGAGATCCCATACTCCAGACTGAACGGTGACAGAGTGAAACGTCTTCCGAACAACGTAAACGTAAGCTTCCAGTTCATCGAGGGAGAATCCATGCTTCTGATGCTCGACCAGAACGGCATCTGTGCATCAAGCGGATCTGCCTGCACATCAGGTTCCCTGGATCCGTCCCATGTACTTCTTGCTATCGGCGTGCCTCATGAAGTTGCTCATGGTTCTCTGAGACTTACCTTAAGTGAAGAGACAACTAAGGAAGACATTGACTTCACAGTAGACAAACTGAAAGAAATCGTGCCATATCTGAGAAGCATGTCTCCTCTGTATGAAGATTTCATGAAAAAACATCAGCAGTAATAATAAGACAATAATCGGATAAAAGACGAAAACAGGAGGAATAAATATTATGTACAGTGAAAAAGTTATGGATCATTTTCAGCATCCAAGGAATGTAGGAGAAATTGAGGACGCAAGCGGTGTAGGAACAGTTGGTAACGCAAAATGCGGTGATATCATGAGAATGTTCCTTGACATTGATGACGAAACACATATCATCAAAGAATGTAAATTCAAAACATTCGGCTGTGGTGCAGCAGTTGCAACAAGCAGCATGGCAACAGAGATGGTTAAGGGAAAAACGATCGAAGAAGCAATGCAGATCACAAACAAAGCCGTTATGGAAGCACTTGACGGACTTCCGCCGGTCAAAGTACACTGCTCCCTTCTTGCAGAAGAAGCAATCCATGCAGCTCTGTGGGACTACGCACAGAAACATAATATCGTGATCGAAGGACTGGACAAACCGAAGTCAGACATCAGCGAAGGCGAAGAGGAAGAAGAATATTAATTAAAAAGCGGCTGTGAGGGGAGAAACATCGAAACATCGACGGTAAAATAGAAATCACTGTTTGCAGGAAATTGACTGTGAACAAAGTGATCAGTAAATTGTGAGGTGAAATGTTGACAGGACTTACAGACGAACAGGTAAATGAACGGATCGAGCAGGGTAAGGTCAATGCGGACGAGAATCCGAATACCAGGACTTACAAGCAGATCGTCAGAGAAAACACCCTGACTTTCTTCAACTTCCTGAATCTGGTGCTCCTTATCCTGGTACTGATGGTTGGCTCTTACAAGAACGCGTTTTTTGTAGGGATCATCATCATCAATACTCTGATCGGAATCGCACAGGAGATCCGTGCGAAAAAGACGATTGACAAGCTGGCTATCCTGACAGCGAAGAAATCCATCGTCATCCGGGAAGGAAAGAAATGGACCGTTCCTACCGAAGACCTGGTACTTGATGATCTGGTCTGTCTCAAGACCGGAGATCAGGTTCCGGCGGATGCGAAGGTGCTGGAGGGCAGTGTAGAGGTCAATGAATCTCTCCTGACCGGTGAATCCGACAACCTTCCAAAGAACGTGGGTGATGAGCTTTTTTCCGGAAGCTTCGTGACATCAGGAGAAGCCTGCTGTCAGATCATTCATGTTGGCAAGGATAACTATGCAGCACAGATCACCAGCGAAGCGAAGGAATTCAAGCGTCATAACTCAGAACTTAAGAATTCCCTGAATGCGATCCTGAAAGTGATCAGTATCATCATCGTTCCGCTGGGCGCACTGCTGTTTTATAAACAGTACTATATTGTAGAAAATACGTTCAAGGCTTCTGTTGTGAGTATGGTCGCAGGTGTTCTGGGAATGATTCCCGAAGGTCTGGTACTCCTCACCAGTGTGGCATTGACACTGGGAGCACTGGTTCTGGCCAATAAGAAGACTCTTGTACAGGAGTTATACTGTATTGAGACTCTGGCAAGAGTTGATACACTCTGTCTGGACAAGACCGGAACAATCACTGAAGGAACCATGTGTGTAGGGCGTGTGGAGCCGTGGAGTGAGAGTCTTCTCAGAAATCTGACAGAAGACAAAGAAGAGCCAGACGAAGGCGGAATGCTCCAGGATCAGGAAATACAGCCGGAGAATGCTGAAACACAGAATCCAGATACCGGTTCGCAAACGGAAGCGGATCAGGCAGAAATCACAGACGAAACGGCAGTTCTGCAGGATATTCATGAAATTGAGGACATGATGGGAAATCTCATGTATGTTCTTAAAGATCAGAATGCAACGATTGATGCCCTGCGTAAACGCTTTCCAACCAAAACATCTATGACGCCGGAGCATATTATTCCGTTTTCTTCCGACAGAAAATACAGTGGAGCTGTATTTGTGGACAGAGGAACTTATCTTATGGGAGCGGCACAGTTCCTTTTTCCGGAGGGAAGAGAAGAAATCCTGGAAGTCTGCCAGAAATATGCACAGGAAGGACTTCGAGTTCTTACACTGGCACACAGCAGTCAGATGGCAGAAGGTACAGAACTTCCGGCTGATCTTGAACCGGTGGCACTTCTTCTTCTGACAGATGTGATCAGAGAAGAAGCTCCGGATACACTGAAATTCTTTGACAGCCAGGAAGTTGACCTCAAGGTGATCTCGGGAGATGATCCTGTCACCGTTTCTGCAATCGCGAAGCGGGCAGGTCTTAAGAATGCAGAAAGCTATGTGGATGCGACAACACTGGAAACAGAGGAAGATTTAGAAGAGGCTGTTTCGAAATACAGTGTTTTTGGCCGAGTGACACCGCAGCAGAAAAAAGAAATGGTACAGGCTCTTCAGAAACAGGGACATACCGTTGCCATGACAGGAGATGGTGTCAACGATGTTCTTGCTCTCAAAGAAGCAGACTGCAGTATTGCCATGGCACAGGGAAGTGATGCGGCAAAGAACATTGCCAACGTAGTTCTTCTGGATTCGAATTTTGCCTCCATGCCACATATCGTGAATCAGGGACGAAGAGTCGTGAACAATATCCGTACAGCGGCATCTATGTTTCTGATCAAGACTATGTTTTCTGTCATGCTGTCGCTTCTGACAATCTTTTTTGGAAACACGTATCCGTTCGAACCGATCCAGATGTCACTGATCAGTGCCTGTGCAGTCGGAATTCCAACCTTTCTTCTTGCACAGGAAAACAATTATGACAAGATCGATCATACGTTTCTCCGGCATGTGTTCCTGAATGCATTTCCGGCAGCAATCACTATTTCATCCTGTGTATTTGCGATCATGCTTGTCTGCCAGAATGTATATCATTCCAATGCCATGCTGAGTACGGCCTGTGTACTGGTCACAGGATGGAACTATATGGCAGCATTAAAAACGGTTTATGCACCATTGAATACCTACCGTAAGGTAATCATTTATGGAATGCAGTTTATTTTTTTTGCCGCGGCAGTCATGTTTCAGAAACTGCTGGCCCTTGGTTCCCTGGACTTCGGACTGATCATACTGGTATTTATCCTGATGACATTTGCACCGGTTCTGATCGATGTGATCACAAGTTGGCTCAAAGGGATTTATGCAAAGTCTCTGGATAAGGAAAAACCAGGAAAGTTTACAGGATTTGTGAATAAACTCAGTAAAAAAAATAAATAACGATAAGTAAGAAAACAGCATTGCAGCGTGAAGCTAGGATGCTGTTTTTTTTGCAAAATTTCGGCAGAATAGCTTTTGAAAAAACAAATTTGTGTAAAACCTATGCTAAGATGCTGAATATCAAAGAAAAGGAGGTGGAAAGAACAGAGGGATTTTTGAGGAAGATAGGACGAAAGACGATTACTGGAATTTAATCTGGGTTTCTACAATTGTATTTTGCGGAAACCCAGTTGAAATCCATGAAAACAGACCCGATACAAAAAAAGATGCCGAAAGTAAAAAGCTGTTTCTATTTAATGTATCACTTCATTTTTTTTGTTTCATTGATTGCATCAATCGTACATCGCAGATTAGATTCAAGCAGTGGATGATACTTGGGATCGACAGAATCCATAAGCAACATAAAATTATTTTTATGGACAGAATCATCATCAATACCCATAAGAATAAAATCGGAAGACACTCCCAAAACTTGGCAGAGTTTCTGGAGTGTGGATAAAGACATCCCTTTTTGACCGCATTCAATATACCCAAGAAAAAGAGTGGATATGTCCAGCTTTTCGGCAAGGGCTTCCCGGGAAAGATGAGCCTGTTTTCGTGCGAATCTGACCCGCTGCCCAATTTGAACGTTTAAGTCTTTTTTCAGCAGGAATCCCTCCTTTGAAATAATTATAAGATGATTATTCTTAATATTGTAAAAGGAATATAATTGACAAACAACTTACCGTTGGTAATAGAAAAAAATTACCAATAGTTGAATTAGTGGAAAAAATTCAAAGTATAAGTAATATATCAGAAGTCTTTTTATTTAATCAAAAAAATGAAATGTCATGTTTGTTTAATAATATTACTAATAGTAATATAAAATAGTTACTATAAGGTTGATTTCAACACACTAAAATTGTATAATAAACAAAAAAGAGAAACATATCTATTGCTTGTCCAAAAGATCGAAATCGGGCAATGCGTCTTCCGAATTGTATTACAAAAATCCTTTTACAAATAAGGAGTGAAAAAGAGAAATGTTTGACTTTAACAATAATTATCAGAAAATTCAAGAATTAATAAGAAATTATCGTACAATAAAGAGAAATGCAACGGAATTGTTTGATGAAAGAGAAATCTATAACCATCAGAAAGCAGAACTTTTTGCACGTTTTGGAAACAGATATGGAAATGTCGGGGACAGTGAGGCCAGAGTTTATACAGAACAGGAACTGACACAGTTGAGGCTCGAACTGGCGAACAGTGCGGGCTTATGGCCTCTTATTAAGAGTATGCTTGGATTTGGGAAAAGTCAGAGAGAGGTTTACCGGGAGTTAATGGGGAAACTGACGGGGCTTCTTAACTTTATGGAAGACCAGATTCGGGAATGTCGAAGTGAGGCTGATACAATCTGGTATAAGCTTCAGCAGATATCCGAGGAATATACACAGGCATATAAAAGTGCCATGTGTTATGGAGGATGTACCAGTGATTCTGACTGGACCAGTTATGTTATACCAGAAACTCTCGAGAATCCAAGAATTTTTCTGGGAGATCTCCTGAAACCTTTTATGACAGAAGAAGAACAGCGGGAACTGTCTGGTGATGGAAAGATTTTATTTAATCTGTGCAGGGATGGTGAGAAAATTGCTGTACCGTGGGGATTTTTATTGTCAGCACCGATACAGCTTCGCATTGACTATGGAACAAGGACCACAGACAGGGCAAGACAGATCCTTCAGTCAATCATTTATCAGACATTGCGCAGTATACCGCAGTACTATATGGAATTTCATTTTATGGATGCAGTTACATCCGGAAATGATTTCAGAGATTTTATCCGTTTACAGCAGGTAAAAAAGAACGATATTGTTATGCTGAACAGAAAGGTAACAGGTGGTTCCTATCATCTTGCACAGTCTTACCTTAAAAGTGAGGATATCAGCCGGGGACTGACAGCACTGGTGCAGAGGATGACAGCGGTTATTAATGAAAAGGCCGCCTATACAACTGTAACGGAATACAATGCGGAACAGGGAATGGACGCATGGATTCCATATCAGATGATAATCGTGCAGAATCTTCACGAAGGATATTCTGACAGTGATTTTAAGAATATCCAGTATCTGATCGAAAATGGAAGAAATCTGGGTGTCTTTGTAGTTATATTAAATAATGTAGACCGTTGGGAAAACGAATCCACACACAGCAGAAGACAAGATCTTGAGAGCTGTTTTTCAGCAGAGGCAATACAGAATCTTTTTCGGATTGATGTAGGGACAGATATTTCGTCAACATGTGTGAGGGGAGTCGAAAGTGATTTCCGACACTGGCAGACCGGTGGTTCTCATCTGGAATTTATCGAAAATATCGTAGAGCAGCTTGTGGCAGAAAAGAAGCTGGACAATGAATTTCAGCGTATTTTTGACATAAATGCTCCTTTCGGACAGATGGATTCCACAAATGGTCTTCATATTCCATTTGCAATCAACCAGAGAGGAGATATTATTTCATATTCACTTGGACAGGCATTGAATGCGCATGGTCTGATCTGCGGTGGTACCGGATCTGGTAAGAGTTCGCTTTTACATATGCTGATCAGTTCTATTGTGATGAATTATACTCCGGAAGACGTGGAAATCTGGCTGTCTGACTATAAGATTACAGAATTTTATTCTTACAAGACCAATACACCTCCACATATACGGTTTATTGGATTGTCAAAGACATCTGATTTTTCATACGCTTTTCTGGATAAGATCATAGACGAGATGAACCGCAGACAGACAATCATTGCACAGGCAGATTACGATTACAAAGCCGGAGGCGGTAAAAGCAATATTACTTCATTTGGTGATTACAGGAAAGTATATGGCAAGAACTCCATGACAAGACTGCTCATCATTGTAGATGAATTTCATGTGATGAGTCAGCATGCACAGCTGGAAACAGAATACAAGACAAAGCTGGAGAATATTCTGTCAGAGGCGAGAGCTCTTGGAATTATCCTGCTGCTTTCAGATCAGGCAATCGTAGATGGCCTGAGAGGACTTTCGGATAAGGGAAAGAAACAGATAAAAGCTAGAATCGCACTCTCTAATTACAAGGATGAACTAGAAGAAACTCTGAATGAAAAAGAAGCAGATAAAATTCGTTCTTTCATACATATGAAAGTCGGAGAGGTTGCGGTCCAGACGATTCAGGAAAATGAAGATCGTGAAGAGGTTCCGACAATCGAACGTGCCATGGCAATTTATATTAATGGAACGTGTCGTTATAATGTGAATGAGAAGGCAAGAACAATTTATCATGCAGAGGACTATGTGCCAGATGTTTTTGATGATCGTGTTGTGGATCCTATGAAAATCGAAGAGATCGATCAGTGGGAGAAGGAAAATGTGATTTCTCACAGAGATGGCAGCAAAGATATTCATATTTATCTGGGACGACCTGTGAATCTCGGATTTGCACTTCATTTTCCACTGCTTCAGCGGAAGGGAAATAATATCATGTGTGCTTCTGGAACGGAAGAACAGCAGATGCGTATTCTGAGAGCAATTATTTCAAGCTTCGCACGACAGTCCGACTTTTCAGTTGATATTATGGCAGACAGTTATGCAAGTGTATATCGTGAATACAAACCGGAAATTCTGGAATTTGGAAAAAATTATCCGGAGATAAGGGTGCATGATGATCTGGAAGATATCTGTTACAAAATCGTTGAAACATTAGAAATCATAAAAGACAGGAGTAATACCAGAAAACAACTGATCGTATGGCTTGGGCTGGATTCTATGGCAGACATTCTGGCAGATGAAAGAAACAAAAGAACACCTGTACTAAAAAAAGCAGAAGAGAAAGCAACGCAGTCGGAAGTATCGGAGAGCGTTTCTGAGGAAGAATCAGAAAAAACAGATTTTAATGACCCGGCACTGGACGAATTCAGTGCTCTGTTTGGTGATATGGATCTGTTTGGAGAAGAAGATATTAATGAAGAAGAGCCGGAAACCGGGAAAGAAGCACAGACCTCTTATTTATATGATGCCAGAAATGATATAGCCAGAATTATACATCTGGGACCTACATGTAATGTATTTAATCTGGTGATCTACGATTCAGCTTCTGCACTGAGAGATTTCAGAGAAGTAAAGACACTGGATTTCAATCACAAAATTGCATTTCCGATGAGTGATTATGAAGCGGGAGAATTTCTTGATCAGCCAAGACTGATAAGAGAACTTTCCGGACAGCTTGCATACTATCATAATGGAAGATCCGGAAACCGATTCGTTCCATACAAATTATAAACAGAAGAGGAAGGGGAAACAAAATGGTAGATATTGATCTTGAGACCGTCATCAACTTTTGTGATAAATTCGAAAAAGAATATCTGGAAATTCTGCATCAAAACGCACAAAGATTAAAGGTTGCTGCATCAAGTGTAACAGAAACTCTTAAAGGAACGGAAATGGCAACCAAGTCTTCTGTGAAGCTTGAAATGATTGCAGATGCATTGTATAAAGCCACACAAACAGGTGAGGAACGGATTTTGGAACTGAAAAAGAGAGCTCAAAGAGAACTTGATGAAAAAGAACGTATAGAAGGTCGAATCAGATAGGAGAGAATTGACATGGCTGGAAAGGTATTTGGAAATGCTTCAGAAGTAAGAAGCCTGGCGAAAATCACAAAGATGTGCATGGATGCAATTTCAGAAAACAATAACAGAGGAAGTACACTGTTGTCAACGATTGAAGGTGCTGAGTCTGATAAACTCTATGAGCAGGCAAAAGAGATTGTAGAGTATACAAAGAAAGTAGTAGAACTGGGCAAAGAACCTCTGGAGGATGTGAGTGGGGCTCTTGAGGAATATGCAGAATTTCTTGAGTCACATGGGAAACCCTGAAAATACATACAGATAGCAGGCTGATACAAAATGAGTGATGGAGTTTTAAAGTCAGATCCGGATGCAGTCTGGAATTATGTGGTTTCATTAAATGAGAATAAGGAATACGTTGATGAAGCTGTCAAAGGTGCAAAAGATGCACTGGAATCTCTGCTGCAGCGGCTGAACCAGAAACGGTCTTCTATTGCAGATAAGAGATCAGAGTGGGAAGATCAGATTCGTTTTTATGCAGATGAAAGCGAATCTGAGCAGGATCCGAAAAAACAGGAAGATTACAGGAAAAAAATAGAAGAAGCCAAAGCCAGGATAAGAAAGCTGGATATACAGGATGAAGAAATCATATCCATCATAAAAAAAATTCCTGACTATGTGGATCTGCTTACAAACGCACAAAGGAGAACTGGACGTTCATTTACAAAATCCAAAAGAATTCTGAATGCCTATCTCAAGATGGTAGAAGAATATAATGTAATGACCAGAATGAGGGAATGTGGATATAGTGGAACACCGGGAAAATACGGAGTAATGCAGTTTCGAGGAACTACATTTTACTGCAGTGGAAGTGCTTATGCACCAACAGAAGATAATCTGAAGCGAATGGAAAAGGGAAGAGCCCCGATAGGATACGATGGTGATCCGATAGAACTGCACCATCTGATTCAGTCCGAGAGCGGCAGTGTCGTAGAAATTTCAGGGAGCATGCACAGAGAGAATCATAAAACATTACATATTAATACGTCAGATATACCATCTGGAATTAACCGTTCCAGCTTTCAGATGCTCCGAAGTGCATACTGGAAGCGGCGGGCACAGACACTGAGGAAAGAAATGAGAAAATAAGATATGGACACAACAGTTTCTTATTATGTGAGAAAAAAAGTAAAAGATGATTTTGACAAGTGCAATTGGACAGACGGTGTGGGTAAGAAGTTTGAGGATGTTGCACTGACAGAAATGCTGAAAGCACTGGATGAACTGGAAACAGCACTGGAAGAAACAGAGAAGTTTTTTACAAACGCAGAAAGTATTCTGGCAGACACAAGACCGGAATAAGTGGGGAAAGACGAATGAAAGTAGTTCAGGGAAATTACCGACAATATCAGCTGGTAGATAAAACCAGAAAAAAGGATATAGATGGTATCAGATATCTTATTGCCGGTGAAAGAAACTTATGGGCAAAGCTGCTGAGAGATAAATCAGAGACCAAAAAAGCAGAAATTTATAACCTGATAACCAGAAATGGTTCTACAGGATTTGAGAGACCAATTGAATTACTGACAGATGAAAAAGGCAAATTTGTCGGATATACCTTTTATGGACCGGATATGGACATTGTCCCGGAAAAGAAACAGGATACGGGGATTCCGCCTGTTAATAATCCAGATATTCCGGACTTTTCGAAGCCGCCGGTTTCGACATCAGGATCAACGTCAGGAGTAACACAATTGATAATTCTTGTGGTTATAGGCGTTTTGATGCTTTTTATTATGAAAAATCTGCTGAACAGATATCTCCTGATTTTTATTTACGAGAATATTTCACAGGTGGCAGGTGAAGGATGTGCGAGACTTTCCTTTGATGGAATACTTCCGGGGGCTGTTGGAATTGCGGCACTGGTGCTGTATCAGCGCAAAACCGGAGGAGATATGGATACCATTCAGAAATACTGTTTAATGGCAGTATTAAGTTTTGCAGCAGGGGTTCTGATTACCTATGTGGTTATTGGTATAATCTGTGTTCTGGTAATTGGGATTTTCGGAGTGGTAAAAACCTATCAGTCGGTAATTTTTACAGTAATCATAGCGGCTGTGCTTATCAAAATGTTTTTGCCGGGTTGGAGAAGATAAAATATAATAACGAAATTCCTCTGTACAGAGGTTTCAATATAAAATTTACAAAAAAGGGGAAAAGAGTATGAGACACATGAAAAAAATTCTGACTGTTTTACTGGCAGCAGTGATGCTTATCTGTATGTCAGTAAGTGCAGTTTGGGCAGAAGGTGAAGAAGTGGCGCAGCAGACGACTGCGGATAACATGAGTTTTGATGTTATTTTTGCCATTGATGGAAGTGGCTCCATGAAAAAGTCAGATGCGTTGAAATTGAGGCTGACAGCAGGACGGCTGTTCACGGAAATGACATATTCTAACACATCAAGAGCTGGATTTGTGCAGTTCACTAATATTATTATGGATAGCCAGGGACTGACAGACCTGTCTACAGAAGACAGTAAAGCTTCATTCAGAGACCGCCTGTCAGGACTGCAGGATTCTGTAAAAGGAAGCTGGGATACAGATATTTCTCTGGGACTGACACAGGCTTTAAATCTGTTAAAAGAGGGTGATTCCTTCAATGGAGACAGAAATCCTATGATTATTCTTCTCAGTGATGGAAACACAGACCTTCCAAATGGACCGAGAACCGTAGAGGAATCCAATGCAGAATTGACAGGAACTCTTAGTGAGGCAGCTTCTCTTGGTGTTCCGATTTATTCTATTGGCCTTAACTATGATGGAAAACTGGATGTAGATTACATGCAGAATATTGCCAATCAGACAGGTGGAGCCTTTTATAATATCACTACCGCAACAGATTTCAACAAATATATGACAGATATTTTTGGAAATGTTGCAGATGGTGATCTGACAGGTCTGAATCCAGCGTATATAGATGGAAGATTTGTAACAGATTTTGTGATTGACAATGGCAGTGTACTGATGGCCAATATTGTTATTCTTACAGATAAAGGCGTAAGTGATCCGCAGCTTATAGATCCAACCGGAGCGGTGGTTCCTCTGGATGCAGACCATGGAGTGATTGTTTCGACGGATACTTCGGATGAGAATAAAGTATCGACGTATACGATCCTCAAAATCATGTATCCTGTACAGGGAGCATGGAAAGTCAGTGTAAAGGGTGAAGCCGACGATGCAGTACAGGTAAACCTTCTGACTACATATGATATTTCTTTTAAACTTCTCAACAGCAGGGATCCGATTGCAGGAAATGATATCAATATTTACGGAAAGCTTGTACGTGGAGATGAAAATATCACAGATTCAAACCTGCTTTCGGGAGCTATGGCAATCTGTACTATTATGGATAACAAGGGAAATATTGTCGGAGAGAATCTTCCGATGACTTACAATGAAGAAAAACATGTCTTCATTTGTAAAACGAATCTTGAAAAATCAGGAAACTACTATGTGACAGCACATCTGGAAGGCAAAGATGGAAGCTTCTCGAAAGAAGCTGCACAGTATCAGTTATCCATAGGAAGAGCCAAACTGACCGTATCTGGAAGACCAGATGTCAGCATGTGGTGCAATCCAATCAAAACAAAGGCCTCGGTTGATATCAGCCAGCATGTAAAGAGCGAGTCTCTTGCAGAACTGAACTGCAGTATAGAGGATAATGGAAATAATATTGTAACAGCAGATTACAACAAAGACACAGGAATGCTTAATATCACGCCACTGAGAACCGGCACAGGATATCTGAAGTTGATTTTTTCTGATGCATATGGTCAGAGTGCAGAGCTTACGGTATTCGTCACTGTAAAATCGTCCTGGATATGGTTTATTGTCGCATTTGCTATTCTGGCAGTGATTGTGGCACTGATTGCGGGTATTATGAAAGCAACAAAACCGGTGCTTAAGGATTCGGTAACCGTAGAACTTTCTTTACCGCCGATGCTTGCAAATCTTACACCGTCACCGGCAACACTGGCAATGCCAGCTAAGAAATCAGAGGTAATTCTCGGAAAACTGATTCAGGGTGATACATTTGCACAGAGCACCCTGGGAAATCCGATCATGCAGGCAGGACTGACAACACTTGTAAATAAGATCAAACTGGTTGCATGCAAAGGAGGCACAGTTACAGTAAAAATCTTACCGAAAACACCGGGAATGATCATGATCAACAACCAGAATGTGGATAATGCAAAAGGAATTTCTTACCCAATGAACAAGGGAGACAGAATTGCGATTCAATTCTCAACAGATGGAAATTCAATCAGTACAGTAACATTACAGCTTGGCGGAGAAGGTGGATGGGATGGCAATCCTGAACCATATCCTAATCCGTGGGATAATTCCCCAAGTGATAATCCATTTGGAAATGATAATTTTGGAAGCCCGTTTGGTGGCGGTGGTGTAGGCAATTTTGGTGATCCATTTGGTGGAAACACCGGAAATTCCGGAAATCCATTCGGCGGTGCCGGAGGATCTTATGGAAGTCAGCCAGGAGGCAGCAACATGGGTGGATTTGATGGAGGTCAGCCAGGAAACAACAGTGCAGATGATTTTGGCACAGGAAATATGGCGGGAAATCCGAATGATTTTGGAAATCCATCACAGGATGACTTCGGCAGTGCAAACGATAATGCCGGAGAAAACAATAACTTCGATTTCGGTGGCAACAGTTCTGATAATGGTTTCGGGGGATTCATCTAAAATCCCCCTCCCTAAAGGGAGACTCTAATCAGAATATGAAGCAAACATCGCCTGAAAAGGATACAGAAAATCTACTTCAAAGTTTATTGAAAGAAGCATCTTTGATATATAGTTCCAGGAACTATAGTTACGATAGGAAGGCTGTTATATTGTATGTTCCTGCATCTGTGGGGAAACTCTATGATGTCACAAAAATTTCTTGAAAAGAAGAATTGAAGAAATAAAAGCAACAGCTGTTTCAGTTGGAATTGATTTGCAGCCAGAGCGCAAAGATATCCTGTTCGATGATGATATCGGAACAGACAGATCTGGAAAATAAAAAAATAATTACAATTACGATAAAAAGACAAGAAAGGAAAGTAAGGACATGGCAGAAGAAGTAAAGGTAAGCTTATTAGAAAAGTCATTAAGTCTTTCAAAAAATGGTGGCATCTATTATGGAGGGGCACGAGTAGAGGCTGACGAACGGACAGCGGTTTTGTTTGTTGGTCTTGGAGGAAGTGGCGCGGATGCTCTGCTTCGTATTAAAGATCAGGTAAAAACCAGAATGATCCTTCCGGCAGATAAGACAGGTGCTCCGGTTGCAGATCAGCCAAAAAATATTGGATATTTGGAAATCGATACAGACAACAGTGGTCAGGCAGCCACTTATGGAACTGCTCATTTTGATCAGTTTGGAAAAGAATTCTGTGATATTTCAGTAAAATCAACACCAGATGTAATCGCAGACATCAAAAAAGCAAAAGCCGCAGGTGAGGAATGCTGGCAGTGGTTTGATGATGATGTAAATCAGGTTGCAGGTTCCAAAGGAGCCGGTGGAATACGCCAGATTGGTAGAATGCTTCTGATGAACAATATTGCAAAGGTGATTAATTCTGTTTCAGGAAAGATTGATCTTCTGACTCAGAATAACCCGGATATTGAGAGATTGCTGGTTTATGTATTTTCAGGTATCTCAGGCGGAACTGGTGCAGGTACATTTCTGGATATGGCATATATTCTGAGAAAGATAGCCAAAGCCAAAAATCCAAATGTAAATATTATGGGATATCTGTTAATGACAGATGTGAATGAACTGAATGGCGGTAAAAAAGAGGCTTTGAGAACCAATGGATTTTCCTGTCTGAAAGAACTGGATTACTGGATGAATTCAGGAGAGCATGAAGATCGCTATTATCAGAAATTTCCAAATGGTTTTGAATTAAATGAGCACGATTGCCCATTTGATTTCTGTCATTTGCTGGATGCATCTGATGTTGGCGGACATAATTTCAACTATGACAAAATTTTAAGATCTGTAGCAGAAAATGTATTTGCCTATATTGCAGGCGAGGCAGGCGGCGATACTTCCACAAGCACGATGGCTTCTCTGTATGATAATATTCAGGGATATATTACAACACTTACTGCATCTGCAAAATATCCGGCAGGCTACAAGTTTCTTTCACTGGGAGCCTCCAAAATAGAAATTCCATATACTGAAATTTCAACATTGGTTGCTGCCAGAGTATTTCAGCGGCTTAATGAGGGAATGTTCAAAAACAGACCGACAGAAAATCAGTTTAATGTAAGTGTATTTAAGGATCTTGAGATGACGGAAGAGTGTATTCGAAGCACGCTTTATAAAAATGTGACTGCTCAGAGACCTCTTCTTGAAGTAAAAAATTATAAATATGCAGATATTTGGCCAAACAATGCCCCATATCAGGCAGTCCACAACTGGATTGCTATGTTCCAGAGATCTGTTGTGCCACAGGCAGCAAATCTTCCGGCGTACTTAGAGGGAAAATTAAAAGAATTTATAAAACGAAATCTCAAAGATAAGAAGACAGGACCAGTTTACCTCAGATATTACATGAAATCACAGCAAAATTATTGTTTGTATCATATGCTCGAGGGATTTCGTAAATATTGTTCCGAGCTGCAGACACAGTGTGCGTCAAAATCAAAAGAGCTGCGGGATAACATGAATCAGGCTTTTGCGGCAGGAAGCAATCTGGGAGCCTGGGATAGTAAAACTAAGGCTGTAGAGAGATATTTGAAGGCGTTAAATGCCTGGTACAGAAATGAGGAACATGGATTCCTGAATGAGAAGATTGTAGAAGTATTGGAGACTGTACAAAGCAGATTAGAACTGTACTATAACAATATCTTAAAACCGCTGACAGATATTTTGATGGAATTGCCGGATATTTTTGACAGAAATGTGGAATATATCAGAGTAAATTCCAGTAAAGTGGATGAAGGCACAGATATTCTGATCAATCCACTCGAGTTTGAACAGACCAGAAAGAATATGTTTGAAGCAGCAGTGGTACAGGCTGAGAATAATTTCCTGGAAAGTCTTTCTACAAATATTCGCAAATGGATAGGCAGAGATATTGATGGTGTTGATGCAAATATTGGGACGGGTATGGATATTTCCGGGTTTATTTCTAACTTTGTATCCGAAAACTTCCAGGCGTTGCTGACAATAAACATGCAATCTGTCATGAACAGCAAACTGAAAAATGGAGAAAGTCTGGAAAATTACATAAGGAACCGCGTAGAGGATCTTTTGAAATCCTCTTATCCAATGTATAAAGAATCCACCGGAATTTTAGGTGAAGTAGCAGAGTTTTCCATGATTTCCGTGCCGAGCAACTGTCCGATAATCTATAAAGTAGTAAAAGAGCATATTGAATCCAAAAACCTTGACAAGATAAAGGTAAAGAAGAGCAAGGAAGAAAGTCGTATGTATATCATCAAGATTACAAGCGGCTATCCATTATACTCTAATGATTACCTTCAGGAAATGGAAAAAGAATATGAAAAACAAATGGGAAATCAGAGTACTACCAGCGGAAAACATCTGAAACCGGAATGGAGAGATCAGCTGCCGTCTCCATGCATCCAGTTGGCCTGGAAATATCCGTATGAATGTCGAAGAACAAAAGAAAGAAATGAGAAATACAAAGCCCTGTTTGACAAATGTTACGCAAATAAGATCATTGACAGAAGAACAGACTGTTTCTTCCTGAGAAGATCAAATCCAGAAGTTGCAAAAAAAGTGAGCAGAGCAAATCTGACAGCTCCTACAATTCTTGAAAAGATGGAGCAGTTTGAAAAAATTAAGTCAAAACTGTGGGATGACAAAAACGGCATAAAATTATTTACCTGTGGTACTTATATGATAGGCAAGCCAGATGGAGAAATGCAGAACGTAAAAGAAAATATGCTTCGTTTTCCACTTATCCTGGATATTCTGGAAAAAGAAAGCGAGCTGGCAGACAGAATTGAGACAATTGAGGAAGAATTGCATTATCCGAAATATTTCTCAATGGCAAATATGAATCATATGATCCGGGTAAATAAGTATACGGGAGATACTTCTTATAAGAAAACAGATACAGATCCGTTTCCGGTCAAACTGACAGAAGGCCATGAAATGCATCCGGATTATAAAGAATATCAGATTTATCAGAGTTTTTGCAGAAGTCTGAATAAAGATATGAAGGAAGAAATTGAACTCCAGTATGACAACCTTAAGAAACGTATTGAAATGAGTCCGAGTGCACTGGAGGAATATATTGAGGAAATTCGAAAATATATTCAGACCTACGAGAAACAGACAGAAAAGGCTCGCAATGAGATGTACAACGCCGGAAAGGAAGAAAGACCGGCATTCCTTGAGAAAATTGAATTTTATCAGGGCTGCATTGAAGAATTAAAACGTATGCTTCCTATAGACATAGACCCAGAACCAGACCCAGTTCCAACACCAGAACCGGACCCAGCACCAACTCCAGCTCCATCACCAGCTCCAACTCCGGCACCAGAACCGCAAACTCCACCAAGATACTTAAATCCACAGACATGGCAGCCAATTGAGAATCCACAGCCGGGTCAGCAGGTATTTGACACAAAACTGAGTCAAATGGTCACATATACACCGGAGGCACCGAAAGCACCGAGATATCTGAATCCACAGACATGGCAGCCAATTGAGAATCCACAGCCGGGTCAGCAGGTGTTTGATACAAAGCTGGGACAGATGATTGCATATACACCGGAGGCACCGAGATATCTGAATCCGCAGACATGGCAGCCAATTGAGAATCCACAGCCGGGTCAGCAGGTGTTTGATACAAAGCTGGGACAGATGATCGCATATATACCGGAGGCACCGAAAGCACCGAGATATCTGAATCCGCAGACATGGCAGCCAATTGAGAATCCACAGCCAGGACAGCCAGTATTTGATACACAGATAAATCAGATGATTTATTACAATCCATATCAGCAGACGACTCAGGGAGGCTATCCGGGAATGCCGGGTCAGCAGCCAGTGCAGGGAGGCTACCCGGGAATGCCGGGTCAGCAGCCAGTGCAGGGAGGCTATCCGGGAATGCCGGGTCAGCAGCCGACTCAGGGAAGCTATCCGGGAATGCCGGGTCAGCAGCCAGTGCAGGGAGGCTATCCGGGAATGCCGGGTCAGCAGCCAGTGCAGGGAGGCTATCCGGGAATGCCGAGTCAGCAGCCAGTGCAGGGAGGTTATCCGGGAATGCCAGGCGGCGATGAGAATAACCAGCAGTAAAAAAAATATATTTTAAATACCGGAAGGTAACACCGGTGAAGCATAACGCTGTCATAGAACACAGCGTTATGCTTCGTTTTCAGAAACAATTTGGGAGGAAACTTTCATGGGCAGTAACAATGCACAGACAGGAAGAAACAGAACAGAAGTTAAAGAAAAATTAGATCTGATTCTTGAATCTGCAGAAGCACAGCATCCATTCAGTAAGAAAAACTATGTTTTTATGCGAAAACTTGTTTTTTTGTGGATTGTTGGCAACGATAATCAGATAGTGCAGTATTTAAAATCAGAAATTCAGAGCATTGTTGAAGACAGACGCTCCATCTGGATCATACACAGTGATCCATCCGATATAACAGATAAAGATATTTATCACAAAATCTATGAAGGAATAGAATGTGCATCAACAAATTATCTTGGGGTAGATATGGATCATCTGATGGTCTGCCCGATCCTTCTTAAAGGCTGTTTTGAACAGAAAGAAAATGCAGAGCATTTTATACAGGCAGCTGTTTATGTGCAGGAAGAAATGAAAAAGAGACATCGTTACATTGAATGGAGTCCTTTTGTTCTGACAAGCGATGAAGACATTGATATGACAAGAAATCAGATTCAGTTTTCTGTTCAGTTTATGGAAAGAATCATGGAAGAAGGCAGAAAGGCTTTTCTGGACTGCTGTTGTCCGGCATGTGTAATTTCTGATGTGAATGAAATAGGGCAGGCAATTTCCATAGAGCAGGCAGCCAAAATTATAGTGATGCTTACCGTATTCAGAAATACAAGCTGTGAAAATGAAGATACTCTGGCATCAATTATGATGCCGGTTCAGGAATATGAAAAGGAATATTTCTTTTCTGCGAGAGCAGTTTCCATCTGCGAACCAGTGAAATCATTGATGCTGAACCGTCTGCTGGCAGTCCACAGATGCTTCCAGAATGGTCTGTTTCCGCAGCAGAAACTGTTCGACAATCTGGAACATTCTTTTTTTGAAGGGAAAGAATGGAAGGAACAACTGGATAAAGTCGCTCATGATCAGAATTATACAGTTCTGACAGAGTCTATTTACAGCAATATACCGCTTGCAGATAACAGAATGTATGAGCAGATGTTAAGAAAATTCTGCCAGAAATATTATTTTGAACCTCTTTCGGAGGAGAGAGAGCAATTATTAAAGAAATGGTGGAAATCATTTCTGGAAGAATTTTTTTTGCATTTGGCAGGATCTATGGAGAGTCTGGACAAAATTGAAGAGAACCGGGAAAAAATTATAGATAAAGTACCGAAGCTGAATATAAATAGTCCACAGAACAAGTTTATAAATGACATGAGAAAGAGCTGTGAGGCCTGGCTGATCAATGAACTCAGAGTCTTTCCACAAAAGATGGTTGAGGAGGCAATGAAACCAGAAGGTATTTATGTAAGAGCATTTCGTCAGAATAAAGAATTTCTGCAGGATATTTTTCAAAAGATGGAAGATGCGATGCAGCGAGAGATAAAACGTCTGCAACAGACAGAATTATTGCTGAATACCGGTGGTGGTCATATTTCAAATGCACAGGATGAGGCAGAACACTGGTTTCAGGACTATAAGAACACTGTACCGACGAAAGTAAAAGAAGTTTACAAAGATTATCAGACAATCTTGTGCAGGATGTTCCAGTCAAACGAGAATCATACCGGAACTATGAGCGGAAATCTTCTGGAAAATTACAGCAAGATTGTTTCCGGAAGTATTGAAAGCCGGGAAGCTTACATGAAAAAGAATCTGACGAATCTGGCAGCATCTGATATGGAACAGCTGCTCACAAAGCTGGAGCAGAGTTGGCGGTATCCTCTCCGTATGATCGGAAGCGTAGATCAGAACAAAGAACAGAAACTGTATGTTATGGGAAACAGGGACAATTACCTGTGCAGAAGAATACGGGAGCAGGAGGGGCACTATCAGATCGCATTTAAAGAGTGCCCACTGGATGATCGTCTGGAAATTGTAAGGGTTTCTGACAGAATGACAGAAGGACAGATTATAACAAAAGAACAGGAGAGTGAGAAAGTTGAATTATAAACCGCTGAAAGGATTAAGAGGAATACAGATGCAGGCGGATTTTACAAGATTTCAATTTTCCTGGGATTCTGCCGGAAATGATTCCAGAGTTCATTTCATCTGGATATACAAAGAAGATGAGCTAAACAATCCAAGGATGTTTTCGTATGCACAGTGTATAGATAATCATATACAGGTGGCATTTCAATACAATAATATTCCTATGCAGGAGATACGAAAAATCCGTTTTCTGGTTTTTCTGTCGGAAGATCAGAGAGCTCCTTCAAGAGAAGATCTTGCCAGCCTGTATCAGGATTCGGAATATATCTGCGAAGTATGCTGCGGGACCGGGGAGGTAAAATGGAGATGGTCACAGGAACCTACAGGAATGACCCTTCTTATGAACAGCAACAAAAAAATACCGGAAAATATTCTGTATTATGAATATAGATATGGAAATAAAATATTTCAATTTGAAATACCGGGAGAAATAAATTACGGTGAAAACAGTTATAAAGGTATTTATTTTCCGGCTTTACAGGAACCACCGGTATTAAAGTCCAGAGAACCGAATATTATGCTCTCGGTTGGGAAAGAAGAACCCAGAGGCGGGGGATTTTTTAGAAAATTTGCAGATATGTTCAGAAAATAAGAGGAACAAGGAGAGAAAGCGATGGGATATTATCCGATTAAGTGTGTCCATTGTATGCGTTCTGTAGCAATGGATGAAAGATGCGTAAAAATGGTACCGGAAGAAGTTAAAACGTTCAATTCAAGACTCGACGGATCACAGCCGATAGTAGTCTTAAATAATAGTAAGAAAAACAAGCAGATTGAGTACAAAAGTCTGAGAGAACTTCGAAAAAGTCATGTTATCGAACATGAGGAAATTCATCCAATTAAGATTTCCGGGGAGTATCAGAACATTGAAGAATGTAGAAAAGATTTTGTTCAGTCGATTGATGTGAAGGATCTGGAAATTAATGGAACAAAGATGAGCGGTACGATTCGCAAATTTTACTGTCCATACTGTCATAATGAGATTATTTCAATGGCAGGCAAGCTGCCAATGTATCTGATCAGCATTATGGGACCGAGTTCTGCCGGAAAAACGGTATATCTTACAGTACTTCATAAGCTTCTGGGTGGAAAAAATTATCCGCTGCCGCAGGGACATTTGTCATTCGATAATTTTGGAGAGATGAGTAATGAGTTCCGTAAATTTGCTCTTGATCTTAACAGAACAGGAACTCTGCCAAGTACAACAACAGAAAACCGTAAAGATCCATATCTTCTGCGTGTGAATTATATTGCAGATGATAATTCTCAGGAAGTGAATAAACAGTGTCTTATCGGGCTGATAGATATGCGAGGTGAGATGCTTCATGGGGATCATGATGATGATCTGATGGATTTTAACCTTCCACAGTTTAAAGAAGCGAATGGATTTATCATGATGGTTGATCCGGAGACTCTGGAGGGCGTCTATAACCATCTTCCGGAACAGTATTTTGGAGGAAGAAGCATTGAACAGCTGGATGAGACTCTTGGGTCAATGAGACAGACGATCATAAACTGTATCACAGCAGAGATGGGATGTATTGAAAAACCAAGTGTAGTGGCACTTGCAAAGCAGGATATTCTTTGCAGAAATTACCAGCAGCTTGGAATCCCACTTAACCAGCCGGTAATTGCACCAAATTTCAGACCAGTCAAAGGTACAAATCTTAAGGCATCTTACTATGAGCCGATGAGCAAATCAACCCGATCCTGTATTTCATATCTTTCGGGAAGTTTTACATCATTTCTGGAAACTACTTTTAAGGAACCGTATTTTGTATCACTTTCTGCATTGGGAAGCTTTGTAAATATAAGTGGAAATAAATTGGATAATGTTGCAAAGATACGACCAGTTCGTGTAGAAGAACCGATTCTTAAATTACTGATGGATTTTAATTTCCTTCCAAAGTTCTGCAGTGATGAATATTATGCAGATCAACAGGGAGTCATGAATGAGTGGGGAAAGGATTTTGCAGAAAACTGGGTAGAAAAAGAAGCAATGGATCAGCCAAAAAAACATTTTTGGAACAAAGGTAAATAATAGGAGGGACTTGCCATGATAGGTCAGCATATATATTCCAGATGCCTGGAAGGATATTTCTCAAAATCTGGTCTGAATGCCGACAGTACAACTGTGACGATCAGCATGAATATGTTTGCGAGAATGGAACAGGCAAAGCTGGTTGCAAAAGAATGCGAAAAAATAAGTACGCTGGAAGATATCCGTCCTGTTCCACAGGAAATACAGGGAGCATATCGGGGAGTACTCAAAATCCGAAGATTAAATCAGCAGATTACAGTGGTGTGCCGTTCTTATCGCCTTCATTCCACAGGAAGCGGTGAAAGCAGAGATTTTACATATGGAAGCAGTTATATCCTTGCAGGAGATGATAAGGAACATTTCCTGGAATCACCGGAATATGTACTGAATATTCAGGATTTTGAGGCATATCCTTCAGTTATGCAGCGAATTCAGGAATCCAGAATGCAGGGAAACGGAGGAAAAATTGAGGCAAACGAAGAATATTCTCTGTTTCGAAGCAATGCTTTGGAAATTTCAACAGATATTTTTCAGAAAGCAGGTTTTACAAAAGAGCTTTTTGTAGAATATATTTCCAGTATTATTCAGAGGGTTTCTCTTTCACATTATTCAGGACATGAGAATGATAAGGTACTTATAATTCTGCCGCGGGCATACAACCAGGGATGGGAAAGAAGCGGTGGAAATGCCTATGCAGAAGAAATACTGGTGGCAACAATGAAACTTCTCCCGACATGTGTGGAAGAACAGCTGAATGCAACAACCGGTGGAAGAGAAGATCCAACGGCTCCTGTACTGGATGGATATCAGCTTGTATTTATGGAGCCATGTAATACAAAGAGCTGGAAACTGAGTGAATATTCTGTTATTGATCTGGATCAGCAGGAAAGCTGGATTTCTAAAGATCTGGATACATCGTATGGAGAATTTCTCTGGAATTATCTGAATGCTCCGGAAGTCAGAGAGAAGTTTGAGAAAGAATATGAAAGTCTGTTCAATGAAGGGAAAAGTGAGGAACAGGATCAGGCACCGGAGAAATTCAGTTTTCTTCTGGATCTGCACTGCCAGGAAACGGATGGATTTGCTGATATCCACAAGAGACACCGCCTGTTATTTGATCTGTTAGATTATAACGAAGAAGGCTGGACGGAGAGAAGTACATATGTTGCAGCTGAAATATTGAAACTGGAAATTCGGGAGCCACAGTATGATACTAGACTGGAGAATGCTCTTCTGGAACTGGCAGAGCAGGAAACGTGTCCGTCAGAGTTAAAACCGTTTATTGTAACCGTTCTTCTGCAGAATATTCTGAATGGTAATGGCAGGGAAGAAAGCATTCAGTGGATCTGCCGGGAAATACAGAACGATATGGTTGTGAGCAAACTCAGAGAAGCAAACCAGTATGTGCTGCAGAATGAAGACAGTATTATATGGTACGAAAAAAAATCACTCCTGAAGCTGTATATGGAAATCTGCAAAAATTCAGAACTTGGGGCAGATGAAGGTGTAAAAAGTGAGATTTTGTCAATTCTGACAGACTGGCATATACAGTTATTTATTAAAGGAGACTGGCAGAACTGTGCCACAATTATGAGCATTCTTGCGGCACAGCTGGAAAATCCGGAACTGAGAGAAGAAAACAGAAAAGAAATATATGAAAATCTTCTGGATGTACTGCTTTCCGGAGAGAAAGAAATTGAAAAACAGATTTCGGATATTCTGAAACAGGAAGAACGGAAATTTACTGTATATCCGCGAAATCTGAAACTGTTCCGTGAGTGCTTTGAAAAGAAAGTCCGTGAAAACGGAATCAGTATAGGCGACGGAATAATCTGGCAGTTGACTTATCTTGCTGTGTCCGGAGATGAGGTTTATTTACATGAACACTGGAGACCACTTCACAAAGATCTTGTTGTTAAATACAGAAACATATATAAAAGAGAAATTTTTGAGGAAATCTATAAAGATTTTAGAGGATGGATATCTAACAGTGATGAGAAGAAACTTCCGCTGATATGCAGTGCGGTTGCGGTAACGGAAGCCAATAATCTGCTTTATGGATATCCGGAATATTGTCCAACTATGCAGAAACTGCGTTCGATAATGAAGTTCCTGGAAAATAATGGAAGATATCAGTCAGCAACAAATCTGCTTTACAGACGTTATAGTGTTCTGGAAGAAATGGAACAGAAAAAGTCTTTCTTTATCAATGAATTGAACAGGGAAGAACAGTGGATGCTGCTCTTTAGCAATGAATTTTCCGATAATAAAGATGAACTGTTGAGTAAAGTAAAAGAAGAATTTGCAGGTATGCGAAAAGAATTCTTCAGTGTTGCGAAAAAACTGGAACTGATTGACAAAGAACAGTTAAAGAAAACAGCAGACATTTATTTTGAATTATGTGAGAAGTATATCAGAGAAAATAACAAAAATGCAGATGCACTGGATGCGTGGTGCTGGGTTTGCAGAAATGAAATTCATGAAATAGAAACTATTTCAAAGAATATAAGTTTTAATGCGTATGTTATCAAGCTGTTCCGTCAGAGAATGGCAGCGACATCACAGGAGTCAGCAGAGGCTCTGAGTATAGGTGATATTTTGTTCCTGAAAGAGAAAAAAATTCTGCCTCTGGGAGCAAACTGGGGATTTCTGGATGTGGTTGGCACTTTATATGATGCTGATCCGAATTATCAGTCAGAAGAATTCCTGCAGATTCGAAATAAAATTGTTCTTGAACATAATGATATAATAAAAAAAATATATCTGTCGGCTTTGACAGAAAAGCGTGAGATGCTCCTGAGAGATAACATAAAAAAAGAAATTACATATAATGTTGCTCTTCTGGAGGAGCAGATTCGTCAGGATCTGAAAGGCACAGAGAGGTCGGTTCTTGAAAGTGTGACAATGGCTGTCTGGAGAACCAGAATAGAGAAAGAAAAGATACTTACTGCATTTCAGTTACTGGAAATTATTCTGTGTTATGGAAATCAGAAAGACTATGGTGTATACGATGGTGAATATGTAAAAGAAAGTATTTTACGGGAATTGTTTGCGATAGCTCAGAACAAAATCGAGGTATTTGAGGATAAACAGCTGGTAAATGAATATCGAAAACTGAATCGTACAAACAAAATTCTTATGGAACAGTCCGGAATCATGCAGTGTCTGCAGGAACTGCCAAAAGAGTGGCAGCAGGACTATGCTGTCCGAAGCGAAAGAAATAAATCAGGATGGCTTCTTACAGGAATTTTGAGCGGTGTTTTTGTTTTGGCTGGAATTGCAGCAGAGGTTCTGTTTTTTATTTTTTATAATCATATAAACATAAACATTGCGGTTCTGACAGGCATCCTGTTGAGTGCAGCAGGTATAGTAGGAGCAATTGTAGTTCTTATCTGTATGCTGATTTCACTTAATCGATAGAAAGACGGATGAAGCAGGGAGGAAAAACTGCTGTGAAGGAAGAAAACAACACAGAAAAGAAAGAATTTCCAAAAGATATAGATTATGTAAACCCTTATGTGGGACTGGACAAAATCTATGAAAAAGATCCCTACAAAAATCTGGCGGACGGTTCTAAGAAAAAAAAGACGAAGCAGCCTGCTGAAAAACAAAAACCGGAAAAAAACAGAAAAAGCGGATGGATACTTGGCATAGTACTTGGTATTATGCTGGGCGTTGGCGGATATCTGTTTATCAGTGGAAACGGGAGCGAATTATTAAACCAAAGGTTACAGACCGGCAAAACAGCAAATACAGTAAAACAGGCTAGGGCACCGAGTCAGACTGCAGCGTCAGAACCAACAGCGACACCGGAACCAACAGCGACGCCAGAGCCGACAGCGACGCCGGAACCAACCGCAACGCCTGCACCGGACTGGCATTCAGCAGTTACGGATGAAGAGCAGGAAGCACAGATGAAAGAAGGTACATGGCTGGATCGAAATTATATGACCAGCCTGATGGATGCAAGTGGAGCAAGATATGGTGTCTATGTGATGGATCTTACCAATTATACCAATTATGCGATTGGAGAGGCAGATACTCCGCTTCCGGCATCTGCATTGATTGGAATTCCAATTATGTATACGATTGCAGAGGGAATAGACCGAGGGGGCTACAGTATGGATACGCTCATCAGATTTTCGTATACGTTTCAAAATGGACGGGGTGGATATACAGCACAGCAAAATGGACAGATGCTGACGATAAGAGAACTGCTGGTGGTAGGCCTGACATCCAGTGATAATAATGCCTGGAATTCCCTGATGGATTATCTGACCCGTGAGCAGATTAATACGATATGTCATCAATATGGATATGACAGTGTAGATCTTCAGCGGGCAATTATGAATGGTACATCATCACAGGAGAATTATATCAGTGCAAGGGATGCTGCAATGATGCTGAATGCCATCTATCAGGATAATTTCGATGAAATTGACAGTAACTTTTTAAGACTGTACTTCAGAATATCAGCAAGTGATACTGCCAACAAGGGAATGTATCCGGCATGTACAAATGCAGGCAATCTGCTGAATCTGAATGGTGTTACGCAGACAAGATATAATGAAGTCGGTCTGGTTGAAAATGGAGATGAAGTGTTCATTATGGCAGTACTGACAATAGATGGAAAACAGGAAACATCAGCTCCATGTGTGACAAATGAAGCAGCCTACGTGCTGGCAAATCTGAAAAAGGGGGAAAGGTAAAGTGAATACGGAAACAAAAGGAAAGCCCATAGGAAAAATTCTCCTGATATTTTTTCTGGTTCTGGCATTTACAGGAATCGGAATTCTGCTTCAGGTTTTTGTAAGACAGTCGACGGATCTGACGGCAAAAAAAGATTCAGAAAGTGAAATTCAGAAGCAGATTGAAAATAAAAATAAGGAGATAGCTGGACTGGAAAAGGAAAAAGAAAAGTTAAATTCAAAATTACAAGAACAACAGAAAAAAGCAGCTGAGGAAGAGCAGCAGAAAGCTCAGGAGGGATTGCCGGGACTGCTGGACAGAATAACTCCAGTATTAAAAGAACAGCAAGGAACCTGGTCTGTTTATGTAGAGAACCTGGAGAATGGACAATCTGAGAAGTTTAACGATGCACAGATGAAGGGGGCAGGGCTTTTGAAGCTTTATGTTATGGGAGCCGCCTACACTCAGATTCAGAATGGTACTATTCAGGCAGATGAGAAATTTGTGGAGTCGATACATACAATGATTGGAAACTCTGATAATGAAGTCGCAAATCAGATACTGAATCAGATTGGTGGTATAGAGTATGTAAACCAATATATAAAAGAGAATGGTTATGAAGAAACTATACTGGGGGATCAGTTTGGAGATGGAAGTACCACGTCGGTGTCAGACTGTGGAAAGTTTCTGGAAAGCGTTTACAAGAAATGCGAAGAAGAAGCAGGGAATAGTGAGTCTGAAAATATATCGGACAAAATGATGGCAGACCTCAGAAATCAGAAAAAATCAGGCAAAATCTGTGAAGGACTTGGACAAGCAGGAGGATTTGCAAATAAGACCGGAGATCTTGACGGGGTTGAGAATGAAGTAGCAATTGTATTCAATGAAAATGGACCACACTATATTATATGTATTATGTCTCAGGGTATAAATAAGGAAGCTGCGCCGGGTGTCATTCAGAGTCTGTCTTCAGAAATCTATAATTATTTTTACACAGATGGATCCGGGGAGACGACAGATCCTGAGGACACAGACGAAACAAATTCTGAAGATGAATAAGGCAGGAAATAGCCTGTGGCTGAAGGGAACGACATCTGAAAGTTAAAAGGAAAGGTAACTTTGTTATGACAAAAAAGAAAAAAAGCAGAATCAGAATTATCCTGGGTCTGGTTCTTTGTGTTCTGCTCCTGGTTGGTACAGCAGGTCTGGCCGTGGCAGACAAAAAAGTAAATAATGATCTGCAGCAAGTATCAGACAGCATTGAAAATAATCCAGAACTGACTGCTGCAGAGGAGAGATGCAACAATTTGAAAGCAGAAGTTGAGGACTTAGAAAAACAGGTAAAACCAGAATAGAAAGAATAACGGACGGCAAAACGAGGGGATATTATGGCACTTTTAGAAAAAAACAAAAAGGCAGATACACAAAACGGATTTGGAACAGCTTCTTCCTTCCAGAATCAGCCAGAGAATGCGAACTGGGGAAATTTTGGAAATGATTATGGAAATACAAATGGAAATCCATTTGGGAATAATTATGGAAACGGGGCGGATAACTTTGGTGGTTCACCATTTGGCGGAACTGGAAGTTTTGGCGGGAATGATGGATTTGGTACGGTTAATTATAATATGACTGGTGGAAGGCCGTCGCTCCAGCAAAAAACAGAAACGCATTTTTCAAAAAGCTTTTTGATTGTTTCTATCATAGCATCAGTGATTTTTTTTCTTCTGGGAGAGGTTATTTACAGAACACTTATTACAGATGTGAACTCTGTGTTTTTTATGGGAGTTTACTTTGCTGTGTTCGGACTGATTTTGTCATCTGCATTTTTTATTGTATCCAGAGTGATTGGTTTGGATATCACCTCAAAGAAAATTCTGGTTTCAGGGATCTGCATTCTTATGCTTCTGGTATTGGGGATTTTTTTTGAATTTATTTATGAATTGAACTTTGGTTCTACAATGGTTCAGACAGATAAATATATTTTTGCGATTGATAATTCTGGGTCTATGCAGGATAATGACCCAAATCAGGAAAGAGTGGCGGCAATTAAGAAGCTTCTGGCTAATCGTGAAGACAATGCGCAGTTTGCAGTGTATTCATTTGGAGATGTGATTCAATGTATACGTGAACTGAATCCGATTTCCAATGGAATAGATGATTTTGCAACGTCACCTTCAGGAGGAACTCCGATCGTAGGTGTTTTGAGCAAAATTATGGAAGATATGGAATCTGGAACTCTGCCATATGATGAGGGATGCCAGGTAATCCTTCTCACGGACGGATATGCTACAGATACCAGCTTTTTAAATTTTGAATTAAATAAAACGTTGAAGAAATTCAATAAGAAAAAAATTAGTATCAGTACGGTAGGTCTGGGATATGTAGATGAAAAGTTACTGAATAATATTTCCGGAAAAACTGGTGGAATCAGTGTAACAACAGATAATGTAGATGAACTGGAGAAAGCAATGGCATCTGCAGTGCGGGTGACTGACAGTAGCAGAAATCTTCTGTCATCAAGGGCAAGGACGGATCATAACTGGCTGTATGCACTTATGAGAATTATATTTCTGATTATTCTGGGTGCAGGATTTCTGGGAATTAAACTTGCAGCTACAGATGATACAACCAATGTAAAAATGATCTGCATTTCCTCAATGATCGGAATTGTGGCAGGAGCCCTGGTTATGGAAATTGGTCTAAATCTGATTCTAAGTGAATTTTTTGCCCGTCTCTTGATGTCAGTACTGTTTGGACTGATGATAACGACAATTGAGAAAACTGTAATGACCATGAGTCAGGGCGGACTTGGTGATATCGGTATAAGGCATTTCTAAGTCGCGAAATAAATATAGTCAGCAGAGGAGTTTCAAATGAAAAAGTGCAGTATATGTGGCTGCGAGGTAAATGATAAATTTGCATATTGTCCTCAATGCGGGAACAAACTCAAAGAAGAAAATACAGATGCAGTCTGGCCGGAATTTCCGGAAACAGATCCGTATAATCAGGATGGATTTTATAATGATGACAGTGTGAATTCAAATGAAGAAAATATAAAAGAGAATACTGAAGAAAATCCGCAGGAACAAGATAGTGCAGAAGAGCAATCGGCAGATATTCCTCAGGAGGAAGAAGATTCTTCGTTTTCCTGGCCTTCTTATAACAACTGGCAGACATATGAGGATCCTTACAAAAAGGTAAACATACATGAGTCAGGGAATGCAGACAAAAAGTTTAATAACAGTAAACATGATGACGAATCTGCTGAACCGGCAAAAAGAAACAGTATTTTTGTTCCTGCCGCAATATGTGTAGGAGTGGCGGTAGTGGTATGCTCTGTCCTAATAGCATTAAATGGGGGGAACAAGACTGAAAAACAGCAGGCAAAGGCACTTGTCTCAAATACAGAGAAGGAAGAAAGCGGTGAAAAAGTTCAGGAAGATAATAATGCAAACACAGAAGTAACTATGCCGCCAGAAAAAGAAGAAGTAGTTACTCCAACACCTGAACCAACGGATACGCTAACTCCGACACCTGAACCAACAGCTACACCAACTCCGATGCCTGAAATAACAGCCAGGCTTATAGACGCCAGTGAAGTGAATCTGGAAGGATTTAATGAGAAATTTTTTAATTCTGCACTTGCATCGTCTGTAATTCAACAGGAGAAAGTAAGTAATGATCCGATTTATGCATTTGATGATGATATACAGACGAGTTGGCAGGAAGGTGTGGTAGGATCTGGAATCGGAGAATCTATTGTAGGATACTTTTCTGAAAGCTGTAAGGTTAAATATTTGATGTTCCGTCTGGGAAACTGGAAAACAGACAGGTATTTTTATGGAAATAACAGACCATCTTGTCTTAGAATTCAAATGGAAGATTTCAGTACAGAAATTAATTTTCCAGATAAATATCAGGAATTTTGGGTGGAACTGAGTTACCCATATGAGACAGAATATCTGAGCCTGACGATCGAGGGGGTTCATGCAGGAACTAGTTGGGACGATACTCCGATTACAGATGTCAGGGCTTTTGGAATATAAGAGGGAGGCGCGTGAAAATGAAAAAAAAGATTCTGGAAATTTTTATGTGGGGAATCTGCATTGTTGCTCTGGCGGTAATGAGTACTGTGGTAGTAAGAGAATATCAGAAAAGCCAAAATTCTCTGGAAATCATACAGCAGCAGATAGAGACAATTGCAGCACAGATCGAAGAAGTGAATAAAGCCAATAATAATCTGGAGAAAAGAATCACAGAATTCGAGAAGAAACAGGAAGAAGATAAAAACAGAGAAAGTATAGAAAAGACCACAGTAGAGGATCAGGAACAAAATGAATCAGTTGACGGACAGATCACACAGAGTGGACAAAGTGGAATTACAGATCTGGAAGTGGGAAGCATTGTAGATGTTTCCAAGATAAGCTGGTCAAACCTGGACAGTTATTTTCAGGCATATGAAATTGTAGAGGGAGATGCAGTCTATAACAGAATTATCGGAAAATCATACAGAGAAAATAACGATATAGGATTGGCAGATCTCAGATACTTGAAAGTTCTGCATTATAATTTTGATGGAAATGTGCAGGTAGGAGAAGTGATTGTCAACGCACAGCTTGCCGAAGATTTTCTCAGTGCATTCAAATCATTATATGAAGAACATTATGAAATCCAGAGTATGTATCTTATTGACAATTATTGGACAGGAGATGGCGTCACCAGTGACAATGCATCCATTGAAGTGAATAATACATCCGCGTTTTGTTACAGAACCGCAACGGGAAGCAGTAAACTTTCAAATCATGCGTATGGCTGTGCGATTGATATCAACTCGCAGCAGAATCCGTATGTGACATATGATGGAAATGGAAATGGAAGCTGTTATCATGAGAATGCACAGCAATATCTGGACAGAACAAGTGGGCTGGATCATGTAATAACACATGAGGATATCTGTTACCAGATATTTACAAACCTCGGATTTTCCTGGGGTGGTGACTGGAGTAACGGAATAAAAGATTTTCAGCATTTTGAAAAGCCGTTATACTGATAATGGTGACAGTTAGGAGTGAAAAGGTGTGGAAAAGTTAAAATATGCATTTAATAAAATTAAAAATGGATTTATTATGTTTTTCTGTATTATATGGATTTCAATGATCGCATCATTTATGGCAGTGTCGAGGGCAGAAGGCGGTGCAGAAGTAAATGGATTTTTGTGTTTTATATTCTGGATTATATGTGTCTTTTTGGCTGTAAAAAAGACACATCCAGTTATAATAAGTGTGATAAGCACAGTAGTGATGCTTGGAATCCGGGTTTATAAATTTGGTATAGGAGATATTTCTATAGTGGCCTGGCCGATAATGGAGGTATTGGTTACTGTTGGGACACTATATCTTGTTTATCGAGCTATAGTTCCAGATCAGAAAACAAGAGGAACAAGGAAAACTACCACATACCAGCGGCAGACTCAAAAAACAAAACAGAAGTATAATTCAGACTGGTCGTCTCCTTCATATGGAAATGATTACGAAGACGATTATGAGGATGATTATAACGACGACTACGAAAAAAAGCCAAAGGTAAACCGGAGAGAGGTAAGACGTACTTCTGACTATTCAAATTCAGTGAATGAAGAGAAAAGATATGGGTTGATCAATGGATCCGATGAGTATTGGGAATATAAGGATACAGCTGAAAAAATTTACTGGGATTTCTGTGAAGCAAGAACGACAGACGCACGGAGGATGTATAAACAGGAGGGAGAAGCTTTAAAAAGAAAAATGATCTCAAAATACGGAGCAGATGACGAAAGTGTAAAAACTATAATAGAAAGGTTCTTGGATTTACGTGTCTAAAATTATTAACAAAGGAATCAGTAAAACTGTTGCAGTTATTGTCATAGTATTATTGGCATCCTCTTTTAGAAAAATGATGTTGGATGAAGAGTTTTATACAGCATTTGGCGGTCTTATGGGAACATTGCCATTTGCGAAGCAGATTACAGATATAGTATGTAAAATATTGAAGTATCAGAATAATATTCCGGTATTTTCAAATGTAACAATATTGGAAGATATATTGAAACTGGCGATTATGGCATTTCTTCAGCCGTTCGCCGGAACTGCCCTGACAGGTCTTTTTCTTAAAGTACCGAGTAATTATAAAGAACGGGAAGAATACATGGAAGGCGCAGTCTACAAAATGAAAGAACTGGCTGTTAATGTGATTTCAGCCCCGATACTGGCGTTGTTGGCAGCGTATCTTACAACGATGATTATAGAATACGTTAAAAATAATCTGGGCAACATCAGTTCTGTAATCGTTGCGGTTGCTTCAGTAGTGGGGGTGTTTGCGGTATCGCTTATTCCATTGATAAAATCTGGCGTATCTATGTTAAAAGCATTTTTGTGGAGACTGACAGGAATGCTTGTGGGCGGTATGATAAAATCTTATGGAATCAATGCTATGAGTCTGGCTTTGTATATTGGCATTTTAAAGGGAATGCCAGGGATGATTGGTGGTTCTGTACTTGGATTGATTATCTGGTTAATTATCTTTGATGTAGGAATGAAACTGATCAGAGAATCAATAGTAAGCTTGTGATTGTGACAAAAGATAGCAACCTATGCCAGAGGTTTGAGGAAAGGAGCAGGAAGTAGTATGAATAATTTAAAAAGATTTACGGAGGCACAGCAGCGGGATTATGCACAGGCTCTCAGAGAAATCCAGAACGGCAGGAAAGAAAGTCATTGGATATGGTATATTTTTCCGCAGTTGAAAGGTTTGGGACGAAGCTATACTTCAGATTTTTATGGCATAGTGGACTTGGATGAGGCAAAGGCATTTTTGCAGGATCCATATCTGGGAAAGCATTTACAGAAAATTTCAGAAGCATTATTAAATCTGGACAATGACAATGCAACTCAGATCATGGGAAGACCGGATGACATGAAACTGAAATCTTCCATGACCTTATTTGCCTGTGCAGACCCGGAAAATGCTGTTTTTGAGAAAGTACTGGAAAAATTTTATAATGGACATAAAGATGGGCGGACATTAAAAATGCTTTCGAAAGAAAATGGGTAATACGAAAATGCAGTGGATGAACTGAAATGGAGTAAGCGCTTACGAAATGGATTTATTCTCTATAGAAAATACAGGAATAAAAACCAGCCCCATGAATCAAAATTTTCATGATTCACAGGGCTGATTTTTATTTTACAGAAAAAGTCTATTTCTTCCGTCTGCACAGCCAGAAGCATCCGAATGCAGGAATCTGCACTCCTTTGGCTTCGAGTTCGCGGCCGGAGATCAGGTCAGTGTACATACCGTCGTCTTCGTTGATCCATGCAACCTTGTCAAATTCACTGAAGTTATAGATACCGATGAATTTCTCATCATCGTTTTCACGCACGAGAGCAAGGATAGAATCATCCCAGGTATCAATAGTGCGGATCGGTACCTCACTGTTGAATACGCTGTGTTCCATACGGAGATGTTCCAGCTTGTCAAGTACAGGGAAGAGTTTGCCCTGAACAGTTTCCGGACGATTACGGTTCTCGGCGAGATCCCATCGGAAGTTTCCTCTGTGGAGGTAACGGGAATCAGCTGCCTTGTCAGGATCATCTTTGTAGGAATAGTCGTTGAGCTGTCCGATTTCATCACCACTGTAGATGACCGGAATACCGGACTGTGAAAGCATGAATGCATGCAGTGTGATGTCATAACGGATCGCACGGTCAACACCTTCTTCATTTCCTTCAAATCCGAAACGTTCAATACCGCAGAGAGAAGCAGTAGTACCGCAGAGTCTTGCATCACCAAGACGCGGGTCATCATTGTACAGCTCGCCTCTTGCAAAAGAATCCGGATATTTTCCTGTAAGGAAATCGTTCAGATATTTCTTGTGAGGAACTTCCTGGATTCCGAAGTTCTCAAGGTAATCATAATCCAGACCCCAGCCGATATCATCGTGGCAGCGGAGATAGTTCTGGAACACATAATCTCTCGGAAGTCCGGCAACAATATCAAGCTGACGGCGGAGCAGAGAAATATCTCTGGTTGCAACGGTGTGCCAGGTGCTTGCCATAGTAGTTACATTGTAAAGCAGGTGGCATTCCGGTTTATCTACAGTTCCGAAGTATGGAACGACTTTTTCAGGAGCCATGACAACTTCCCCAAGGAGCAGTACGCCCGGGCAGACAATCTCGCAGATCATACGCATCATACGAACGATGGTGTGAACTTGTGGCAGGTTACGGCAGTTGGTTCCAAGCTGTTTCCAGATGTACGGCACAGCATCAAGACGGACGATATCAACACCCTGGTTTGCAAGGTAAAGCATGTTAAAGATCATCTCATTGAGAACGATCGGGTTTCTGTAGTTCAGATCCCACTGGTATGGATAGAAAGTGGTCATGACATGTTTATGGATATCATCCAGCCATGTGAAGTTTCCAGGTGCAGTAGTCGGGAATACCTGTGGGCAGGTCTGCTCGTACAGAGACGGAATATCATAGCTGTCAAAGAAGAAGTAGCGGTCCTGATATTCTCTTTCACCGGCGCGTGCACGTTTTGCCCATTCATGATCCTCAGAAGTGTGGTTCATAACAAAGTCCAGGCAGACACTGATTCCACGTTTGTGGCATTCGGAAGTCAGATGTGCAAAATCATCCATGTTTCCGAGCTCTTCCTGTACCTTACGGAAGTCAGCAACTGCATATCCGCCATCGCTGCGTCCTTTAGGGGACTCAAGAAGAGGCATAAGATGGAGATAATTTACATTGCATTCCTGTACATAATCCAGCTTCTTTTCCAGATTGGAGAGCGTACCTGCAAAAGCATTGACATACATCATCATTCCGGTAAGATCATTGCGCTTGTACCATTTCGGGTCCTTTGCACGGCGGATATCGGATTCTTTGAGGTCATTGCTTCTCATATCATAAAATTTCTTGAGTACAGTAAGCAGGTCATTGAGATGCATGGTAACATACGGATTGTCCTGATACAGTTCACAGTAGAGCCATTTCAGCTCGTCAAGATGTCTGGAAAGACGCTCGCAGTAGATCGCATCGTCATCTCTTGCAGGAATCTTGGCAGCCGCTTCTTTGGCAGGAACTTTAGGAGCTTCTGTCTTGGAAGTTTCTACTTTAGCAGTGTCCTCTTTGTGGGACTCAATTTTGACGGATTCTGTTTTGGCAGTTTCCACTTTCACAGGTTCTGTCTTGGTGGTCTCAACTTTGACTGGTTCAACTTTCTTGGTTTCGACCTTAACCGGCTCAGTCTTGGTAGTTTCGACTTTGACGGCCTCAACCTTTTTGGTTTCGACCTTAACCGGCTCAGTCTTAGTAGTCTCGACTTTTGCTGGTTCAACTTTTTTGGTTTCGACCTTAACCGGCTCCACTTTCTTAGTTTCCACTTTCGCCGTTTCAGCCTCTACTTTTACAGCTTCTTTCACAGGTGCTGTACTTTTGGAAGCAGCAGTCTTGGTTGCTTCACGTTTTTTCTGAAGGCGTTTTTTTGCCATGATTTATTTCCTCCCTGTTTGTTTTTTCTTATATTATAAAGCCCGAATCATAAAATCACAGTTTTATAAATTCCGGCTTACGGTCTTTAAAGACAGTATAATATGTAAAACCGCAGTCGGCAAGAATATCTGCCGCTTTATCAAATGCATAGGCGATCTTGTCCGGACCATGTGCATCGGCACCGATCGTGATGATCTCCCCACCAAGCTGTCGGTAGCGTCGGATGACTGCACGGCAGGGGTTCGGCTCGCCAAGCCCGTAATGGAACCCTCCGGTGTTCAGCTCGATTCCGCAGCCCTTGGAAATGATCGTCCGCAGGATCTCATCAAGAATGTCCTGATAGCGTCCGTAAGAGTATTCGCGGTTCTGGTTGGGACCATATCGTACCACATAGTCGATATGCCCGTAAACATCCATTTCCGAAAATACAGCCAGATTCTCAAGAATGGACTCAAAATATTCCATATAACATTCCGATTCCTTACGCCCCTTGAAGAATTCCCTGTAATAAGGATCCTGACCATGGACGACATGAGAAGAGCCGATCACGAAATCAAAAGGAACCGATTCCAGAAGTTCCTTAAAAGAATGTTCCAGATGCGGCTGAAGCCCAAGCTCGATCCCGAAACGGACATCCAGTTTCGACTGATACTTGTCCCGAAGCATGAAAAGGTTTTCCTGATAGGCAGACAGATCCAGTTCAAAAGTTTCATTATCCGGAGTCGGCGGGTAATCCGGGTCAAGATGCTCGGTAAAGCATACACCATGAAGTCCCCGTCGGATCGCGTCCTGGATCATATCTTCCATAGGAGTGTCAGAATCTGCAGAAAAAGAAGAGTGCATATGACAGTCCCATAAGATTTGATTTGACATTTTTCTGTCCTCCTTTACATGAACTGCACCTATTATAGCATGAGAAAATGCTTCGTGCTACGCTTTCATTTCTATTTTACACATTTTTTATCATGTTTTTTTTAAAATGCACTTGAATTTTTGTACGAGATTCGATACAATATGCAATAGGTTGACGTTTCTTTAACAAACGCCATAATCAACCATTTAATTCATAGGAGGAATTTATCATGGCAGTAAAAGTTGCAATTAATGGATTTGGCCGTATCGGTCGTCTGGCTTTCCGTCAGATGTTTGGAGCAGAAGGATTTGAAATCGTTGCTATCAACGACCTTACATCCCCGAAAATGCTGGCTCACTTATTAAAATATGACTCAACACAGGGAAGATACGCTCTGGCTGACAAAGTAGAAGCAGGAGAAGATTCCATCACAGTTGACGGAAAAGAAATCAAAATCTATGCAAAAGCTAACGCTGCAGAACTTCCGTGGGGAGAAATCGGTGTAGACGTAGTTCTCGAGTGCACAGGTTTCTATACCTCCAAAGACAAAGCTCAGGCTCATATCGATGCAGGTGCTAAACACGTTGTTATTTCCGCTCCGGCTGGAAACGACCTTAAGACAATCGTTTACAATGTAAACCACGAAGGTCTTACAAACGAAGATAAGATCATCTCCGCAGCATCCTGTACAACAAACTGCCTTGCACCAATGGCTAAGGCTCTTAACGATCTTGCACCGATCAAATCTGGTATCATGTGCACAATCCACGCTTACACAGGCGATCAGATGACACTTGATGGACCGCAGAGAAAAGGCGATCTGAGAAGATCCCGTGCAGCTGCAGTTAACATCGTTCCGAACAGCACAGGTGCTGCTAAAGCAATCGGTCTGGTTATCCCAGAACTGAACGGCAAACTGATCGGATCCGCTCAGCGTGTACCAACCCCAACAGGTTCTACAACAATCCTTACAGCAGTAGTTGAAGGAAACGTAACAAAAGAGCAGATCAACGCAGCTATGAAAGCAGCTTCTAATGAATCCTTCGGATACAACGAAGATGAGATCGTATCCAGCGATATCGTTGGTATGAGATTTGGTTCTCTGTTCGATGCTACTCAGACAATGGTTCTGCCACTTGAGAACGGCACAACAGAAGTACAGGTTGTTTCATGGTATGACAACGAAAACTCCTACACAAGCCAGATGGTTCGTACAATCAAACACTTCGGCAAACTTCTGAACGCTTAATCAAGTCCATAAGTTAGAGTGTGGAGCAGGTTATTGCATTGAGCAATAGCACAAATAGACTCAGTCAGGGTCCGGTCTGATTTGGACCGGACCCATTTTTTATGAATTTGGAGGAATATTAGCATGGGATTAAACAAGAAATCCGTTGATGATATCAATGTAAAAGGCCAGAAAGTTCTGGTAAGATGTGACTTTAACGTACCTCTGCAGGACGGCAAAATTACAGATGAGAATCGTCTTGTAGCAGCTCTTCCTACAATCAAGAAGCTGATCGCAGATGGCGGAAAGATCATTCTTTGTTCACACCTTGGCAAACCGAAGGGAGAGCCGAAACCGGAATTATCTCTTGCACCTGTTGCAAAACGTCTTACAGAGCTTCTCGGACAGGAAGTTAAATTCGTTCCGAGCCCGGTTGTTGTTGATGATACTGTCAGAGCAGCTGTAGATGCAATGAAAGACGGAGAAGTTATCCTTCTTGAAAACACACGTTATCGTGCAGAAGAAACCAAAAACGGTGATGAGTTCAGCAAAGATCTGGCTTCTCTTTGCGATGTATTCGTAAACGACGCATTTGGTACAGCCCACAGAGCACACTGCTCCAACGTTGGTGTTACCAAATATGTGGATACAGCAGTAGTTGGATATCTGATGGAGAAAGAAATTGCATTCCTCGGAAATGCTGTTGAAAATCCGGAGAGACCATTCGTAGCTATCCTTGGTGGAGCTAAAGTTTCCAGCAAGATCTCTGTTATCAACAACCTTCTTGACAAAGTTGATACTCTGATCATCGGTGGCGGTATGTCTTACACATTCTCCAAAGCACTTGGCGGACACATTGGTAATTCCCTTTGCGAGGATGATTACCTTCAGTATGCATTAGACATGCTCAAGAAAGCAGAAGAAAAAGGTGTTAAACTTCTTCTTCCAGTTGACAACAGAATCGGAGATGATTTCTCCAACGATTGCAACATTCAGGTTGTAGACCGTGGATGCATCCCGGATGGCTGGGAAGGAATGGACATCGGACCGAAGACAGAGCAGCTTTTCTGCGACGCTGTTAAGGATGCCAAGACTGTTGTTTGGAACGGACCGATGGGCTGCTTCGAAATGCCGAACTTTGCTCATGGTACAGAAGCAGTTGCCAAAGCACTTGCTGACACTGAAGCTACAACTATCATCGGTGGTGGAGACTCTGCAGCAGCAGTTAACATCCTTGGTTATGGCGACAAGATGACCCACATCTCTACAGGTGGTGGAGCATCCCTGGAATTCCTCGAAGGAAAGGAACTGCCAGGTGTAGCAGCAGCAAACGACAAGTAAAAAGCTTAGTGATTGACAAGCCGTAGGCGCAGGCAGAACTTAGCGTTTACTTGGTTCGCCGCTCTTAATGAACGCAAGTCGCAGACGCAGTGTGAATTTAGAGCCAGGCGAACAATGGCTGGTCAAATTACAATATAAAGGGAGATAATAAAAATGGCAAGAAAGAAAATCATCGCTGGAAACTGGAAAATGAACATGACTCCAAGTGAAGCAGTTAAATTAGTAGAAACTCTGAAACCACTCGTACAGAACGACGAAGTTGACGTAGTATTCGGTGTTCCGGCTATCGACATCGTTCCTGTTGTAGAAGCTTGCAAAGGAACAAACATTGCTGTAGCAGCAGAGAACATGTACTTCGAAGAAAAAGGTGCATACACAGGCGAGATCGCTCCGGCTATGCTGGTAGACGCTGGTGTTAAATATGTTATCCTTGGACATTCCGAGAGAAGAGACTACTTCGGAGAAACAAGCGAAGACGTTAACAAGAAAGTCCTCAAAGCATTTGAGCACGGCATCACACCGATCATGTGCTGTGGAGAATCCCTTGAGCAGAGAGAGCAGGGAATCACTATGGACTGGATCCGTCAGCAGGTTAAAGTTGGCCTTCAGAACGTAACAGCAGAGCAGGCTAAAACTATGGTTATCGCTTACGAGCCAATCTGGGCTATCGGAACAGGCAAAACTGCTACAAGCGAGCAGGCTCAGGAAATCTGCAAAGGTATCCGTGAGTGCGTAGCTGAGATCTACGATACAGATACAGCAGAAGCTATCCGTATCCAGTACGGCGGATCTGTAAATGCAGGAAATGCAGCAGAACTGTTTGCTATGGCTGACATCGACGGAGGTCTTGTTGGTGGAGCATCCCTCAAACCAGACTTCGGAAAGATCGTTTGCTACAAATAATAAAACGATAATTAATAAAGCCAGATACTTTGGACCAGTCAGGTGTAAAGTATCTGGCTTTTTGTATTTTTCATACACGTACAAATGTCCGCGCTTGACAAAAGCCATTTTATGCCATACTATAAAAACCGAGTGGTAGAATACACCCTGAAATAAAATAAACAGGGACGAGGAGAAAGGAGCCATTTTCCAATGGAGAAAAAAGTGATTCGAGCAGCCCTTCTGGGTCTTGGTACAGTAGGTACAGGTGTTTACAAAGTAATAAAAAATCAGAAAGAAGAAATGATCCCGAAACTTGGAAGCGAAATAGAGATCAGCAAGATCCTGGTGCGCAATCTTGAGAAAGCAGCAGCCAAGGTAGATGATCCGAAGATCCTGACAAACAATTGGGATGATATCGTAAATGATCCGGAGATCGATGTGGTGATCGAGCTGATCGGCGGCATCGAGCCGGCAAAAACTTACATTTTATCAGCTCTGAATGCAGGAAAACACGTAGTTTCCGCGAACAAAGACCTGATTGCTGTTCACGGTAAGGAGCTTCTTGATGCAGCAGAGGCACATCATGTGGACTTCCTCTTTGAAGCAGCAGTTGCAGGTGGAATTCCGATCATCCGTCCGCTCAAAGAATGTCTGGCAGGCAATCACATGGCAGAAGTTATGGGTATTGTCAACGGAACAACCAACTTTATCCTGACCAAAATGACACAGGAAGGAATGGAATTCAAGGATGCACTGGCTCTTGCGACAGAGCTTGGATACGCAGAGGCAGATCCGACCGCAGATATCGAGGGACTCGACGCAGGACGTAAAGTGGCGATCCTTGCTTCCGTAGCATTCAATTCCAGAGTCGTTTTTGACGACGTATACATCGAAGGAATCACCAAGATCACAGCCAAAGACATCAAATACGCCAAAGAAATGGGCTGTGACATAAAACTCCTCGGAGTAGCAAAGAATACAGAAGAAGGGATTGAGGCATATGTCTGCCCGATGCTGATCCCAAGCAATCATCCGCTTGCAACAGTCAACGATTCTTATAATGCCGTTTTTGTAAACGGAGATGCAGTTGAGAATGCAATGTTCTACGGACGTGGTGCCGGCGAACTTCCGACAGCAAGTGCTGTTGTCGGAGATGTTTTTGAGATTGCAAGAAACATCAAAGCAGACTGCTGTGGACGTATCGGATGTACCTGCTACAAGGAAATCCCGGTAAAGAAAATGGCAGACACCCACAATCGTTATTTCATGCGGCTGATCGTAGAGGACCGTTGCGGTGTGCTGGCTGAGATGACCGCTGTGTTTGCAAAATACGGAGTCAGTGTTGCACAGATCATCCAGAAGGCAGCCCGTGCAGAGGAAAGTGCAGAGGTTGTTGTGATCACTGCCCAGGTTCGTGAGGGAGATTTCCGTACAGCAATGGAAGAATTAAGCGGCAGAAGCTCCGTGCGCAAGATCAGCAGCATGCTTCGCGTTTACGGGGAATAAGATTCAGATAAACGTATGTGATTGGAAATAAATATAAGGAGAGTGCGGCATATGGGAAATATCATGGACTATATCGAGTGGAGAGGCGATCTTCCCTTTACACAGTCAGAATTTAATGACGTAGACAATCTGATCTTGGCATGTTTTTCCTATGTCAATCTGGATGGGATCCCGGAAGCAGCCAGCCAGAATGGAATAGAACTCAAAGCGCTCACAGAGAAATTTCTTCAGCTTCATACTGAGAAAGAACTCAAAGAAGACAAATCTTTTATCCGCTTTGCACCGTTTATGATGCTTGAAATGGCAAAGACCGAACGCTTCGGACAGTGTGTGATCCGTAATTATGTGAATGAGATCGTGGCGGAGGAAGCGCAGCAGTTTTCGGCGGTGGAAATTTGTCTGAGTGATGGAACTTCTTATATATCTTTCCGCGGGACCGATGATACGATCGTCGGCTGGAAAGAAGATTTTAATCTGAGTACGGGCGTTGTTCCGGCGCAGGAGAGGGCAGTGGAATATTTAAGAAGGATTGCCGGCAGTTTACAGGAAATGGTCCGCGTCGGCGGCCACTCCAAAGGTGGAAATCTTGCTGTTTACGGTGCCGTGATGTGCAAAGAGCTCCATCCGTGGATCCTTCAGGTTTACTCAAATGACGGACCGGGATTTTCCAGAGAATTTCTGGAACTTCCTGAAACAGAAGCACTTCTTCCAAAAGTCACCAGGATCATTCCAGAATATTCGATCATCGGAACACTTCTGGAGCATTCCAAAGAACCGGTTCTTGTTGCAAGTTCCAACAAGGGGCTGCTGCAGCACGACGGTTTTTCCTGGGAAGTCAGTGGAAATCATTTCGCCAGCAAAGAACAGTTGAGCAGTAGGGCAGAAACTTTTGTCAGTATTCTGCACAAGTGGATCGACGGCATGGATGTAGAACAGAAAAAAGTCCTGATCGAAGATCTTTTTTCCACGATCGAAGCGTCTGGCTCTGAGAATTTAAGTGAGATCCAGGCAGGTGGTCTCAAGAGCTTCACTGCCATGCTAAAACGGATTGAAAGTTTTGCCCCGGAATCAAGAGAAATGGTGCAGGAACTTTTTCTCGCATTGTTCGGCGGATGGCTGGAGCAGCTGAAACTTCCTGACATGGAAAAAATCCCATTTTTACCGCAGAGCTTTTCCGATAAAATCCTTGAAAAATTCTAAATTTTTGGTACTATATAATAGAAAGAAACACCTACACACATTCTGCAAAATGCAGAGAAACTATATACAATAAAGGAGAACATTATGAGCAAAAAACCAACCGTTTTAATGATCCTGGATGGTTATGGACTGAATGACAAACATGAGGGAAATGCGATCTACGAAGCAAAAACTCCTGTTATGGATAAATTAATGGCAGAATATCCATTTGTTAAGGGAAATGCCAGCGGACTTGCAGTAGGTCTGCCGGATGGACAGATGGGTAATTCTGAGGTAGGTCATATGAATATGGGTGCAGGCCGCATCGTATATCAGGAACTTACCAGAATCACCAAAGAAATCAACGACGGCGACTTCTTCAAGAACGAAGCACTTCTCGCAGCAATGAAGAACGCGAAGGAAAACGATTCTGCTGTACATTTTATGGGACTTCTTTCTGATGGTGGTGTACACAGCCACAATACTCATCTCTACGCACTGCTTGAGATGGCCAAGAGAGAGGGACTGAGCAAAGTTTATGTACACTGCTTCCTCGACGGACGTGACACACCGCCGGCATCCGGTAAGGAATTCATAGAGCAGCTTGAAGCTAAGATGAAAGAAATCGGTGTTGGACAGATCGGTGTTGTTTCCGGACGTTACTACGCAATGGACAGAGATAACCGCTGGGATCGTGTAGAACTTGCATACAAAGCACTGACAGAGGGCGAGGGTGTCAAGGGTACAGACGCAGCTGCAGCAGTTCAGGCTTCTTACGACAACGACAAGACAGACGAATTCGTACTTCCGACAGTTATTGAGAAGGACGGACAGCCGGTTGCCAAGATTCAGGACAAAGACTCCGTAGTATTCTTCAACTTCCGTCCTGACCGTGCACGTGAGATCACCAGAGCATTCTGCGATGACGAATTCAAGGGATTTGAGAGAACTAAGAAACTGGATCTTACCTATGTATGTTTCACAGATTATGATGAGACGATCCAGAACAAGCTGGTTGCATTCCACAAAGTTCAGCTTAAGAATACATTTGGCGAATATCTTGCAGCTCATGATATGACACAGGTTCGTATCGCTGAGACAGAGAAATACGCACACGTTACTTTCTTCTTCAACGGTGGTGTTGAGGAGCCGAACAAAGGCGAGGACAGAATCCTTGTAAAATCCCCGAAAGTTGCTACTTATGACCTCCAGCCGGAAATGAGCGCACCGGAAGTTTGTGACAAACTGGTAGATGCGATCAAATCTGACAAATACGATGTGATCATCATCAACTTCGCAAACCCTGACATGGTAGGACATACCGGTGTTCAGGCAGCAGCAGTTAAGGCAATCGAGACTGTTGACGGATGCGTTGGAAGAGCAGTAGAAGCCCTCAAGGAAGTAGACGGACAGATGTTCATCTGTGCAGACCATGGAAATGCAGAGCAGCTCATCGACTATGAGACAGGCGAGCCATGGACCGCACATACAACCAATCCGGTTCCGTTCATCCTTGTAAATGCAGATCCGAAATACACTCTGAGAGAGAACGGATGCCTGGCAGACATCATTCCTACACTGATCCAGTTAATGGGAATGGAACAGCCGGCAGACATGACAGGAGAAAGCCTTCTGATCGAGAAATAAATAATAAATTTTCTAAAAACGCTCCCGCATATCAAATGGTATGCAGGAGCATTTTTTTGCACAAAAAACAAGGGGGGGGGAGAGAAAATTCACAAAATTTGGACGTATTTAAGAAAAACGTTGCCTTTTCTGAATATTTTCTATATACTAAAAATATGTAAAAAAGAATGCGGTATATCGAAATACCGACATAAAAAAGGGAGGAAGGCGAATGAGACCTAAAGGAAAACGAATGCTGGCATGGCTGCTGGCGACGACGGTGACGCTTAGTGGCAATTCATTTACGGTACTGGCAGATGAACTGGATTTTACAGATGTACAGGAAGTACATGAGGAAGAAACTACGGAAGAACAGGCTGCTCAGGATGAGAATGCAACAGCCGAAATACAGATTCAGGATGATTTTCAGTCAGAGGAGATCGAAGAACCTGTAGTGGAAGAAGCGGAAGAACCACAGATCGAGGAAACAGAAGAATCAGAAATCACGGCAGAAGAAGTGGATGAAGAGATTCAGGAGGAACCATTATTTTCCGCAGGTGAAGAAGAAAATAATCAGGATCCAGAAGAATATAAAATCTGGTTTGAGAACCTCAGAGATGACGAATACTCTACGTATTTCTTTGACAATGAAAACGGGGAACTTCGATTAAACACAGAGAATCTGAATGGAAAAAATGCCTCTATTTCATGGGAGGTGGGAAGCAGAACAAATGATCCGGGCGGACTTGGAAATGATGAGTTTACCACAGATACAGGTCTTTCGGAAGAGATGATTTTCTGGTCAGAAAATGCGGAGAACAACAGTGTTCTTGAAATTGATGGAGCGAAATTACAGGAAGCCATCAGATGGCTCAGCGACAACAAAGGAGACGAGTACTGGTTTGAAGTACGTGCGTATGTGAATACAGAAGGTAATGACGAACCGGTATATCAGGAACAGGCAGGGCTTTATTCGAGAGAGCATGTAGAAGATTATCACCTTCCAGATGATGAGGTGCTTCTGACAGACTGGAATTACTGGGTAGGTCGATACAACTACAGCTGTTATGTAGAAAATGAGGAGTATCTGAACGGCGGTGATATTGCACTGGAATTAACAGATGTATCTGTTGTAAATGCACCCGAAGAAGAGGATGAAACACCAGTCTGCGAAATTGAGCTGGCGGATGAAGATGGCTGGAATATTCGGGCAAAGAGATTCGGAACGGCAATAGTAACACTTACTTATAAGGATATTTCCGGCGAAGAACAGCAGCACAGTTTCAGAATTTATGTAGACGGACATAAATTTACTCTGGAACCACAGTGGCCGGCATCCGGCAATAATATGCTGAAAAACAGTGAGATGACAATTTCGTTCGTCCTGCATCACGACTGGAAAAACAGCGATGAAGACCAGGGATCGGAAGATATGACTGGATGGACTCTGGAGCTTGATCCGGATGAGGGTGGATACGCATATGACACAAATCTTCTGGATGTTGAGGTTCATGGAGAAGAACATACGATTACGATCAGATCAAAAGACAATACATGGGGAACTGGTATTGCCCTCAGAGCACTGCATCCGTCAGAGGATGAGTCAGAAGAACCGACATACAGTTATGTCAATATCCCTGTTCAAGTCTGCGAAGAGTATGATGTACTCTATCCAGAAAGCATAGAGAATATTCAAGCAGGAGATGTTCTGGATTTTAATACCTGTGATCTGAAAGTAGAACGCATCAAAGAAAATCAAGAGTCTTATATCAGAGACGATGTAACATATGATTTTGAATACGACACAAATCAGTGGACAGATGAAGCGGCAGACGGACAGCTTCCGATTCTGAGAAGAAAAACAGCAGATGGTACCTGGGTAAATGTGATTGCCAGAGATGGAGATGGCAATGAAATTGGCCGCCGCGAATACTGGTTTGATGATCTTGATTATTCGATCTGGTTTGAAAATCTGAGAGAGGGGGACTATTCCACCTATTTCTTCAGCGATGAAAATGGTGAACTCAAATTAAACACGGAGAACCTGAATGACAGAGACACCTACATTTCATGGGAAGTAGGCTATAGAACAGATGACCAGAATGGCGGGGACGATAAGTTTACCTCAGATATGGAATTACCGGAAGAGATGATTTTCTGGTCAGAAACGGAAGATAACAGTATACTTGAAATCAATGGACAAAAACTCTGGAATGCAAACAGGTGGCTTGATGAAAATGTAGGAAATAATTTCTGGTTTGAAGTACGTGCATCTGTAAAAGTCGGAGAGGAAAACGTATATATGACTCAGGCGGGTATTAATCCGAGAGAGACACGTGAGGATTATTACTTGCCAGAAGATGAAGTGATCCTGATGGACGATGATTACTGGATAAACAGAAATTATGATGGATGGGTACAGAATCAGGAAAATCCTGACGGAAGAAATTTCGATTTTGCTGTAGCAGATGTGACTGTTTCCAATGCTGAGGACGAAGAGGATGAAACACCAGTCTGCGAAGTTGAGTATCAGGATGAAAACGGATGGAACATTCAGGCAAAGAGATTCGGAACAGCGGTAGTAACACTCACGTATGATAATCTTTCCGGTGAAGAACAGCAGCATAGTTTTAATCTTTATGTGAACAGTGACAGATTTATTCTGGAACCACAGTGGCCGACAGATGGCAGCTGCATGCTGAAAAACAGCGAGATGAAACTTTCCTTTGTTCTGACGCATGACTGGAGACACAGTGACGAAGACCAGGGTTCAGAGGAAGTTAAGGACTGGAAACTGGAATTTGCACCAGACGAGAACGGATATGCGTATGAGACAAACCTGCTGAAAAGCGTGGAGATCAACGGACATGAACTTACGATTAAATCAGGAGAAGAAACATGGGGAACCGATATTCTCCTGAAAGCGATGATTCCTTCAGAAAATGAAACCTGGGAAGATGTAGCATACAATAACCCGCATATCGAAGTCTGCGAAGAGTATGATGTACTTTATCCTGAAAGTATAGAGAATATTAATGTAAATGAAACGCTGGATCTGACTCAGTGTGGAATCAAAGTAGAACACATCAAAGAAAATGAAGAACCTTATGTCAGAGACGATGTGACTTTTGATTTCGAATATGACACAAACCATTGGACAAACGAAGCTTCCGAAGATCAGTTCCCGATTCTGAGAAGAAATACAACAGATGGTACACGGGTAAATGTAATTGCCAGAGACGAAGATGGAAATGAAATCGGCCGCCGTGAATACTGGTTTGACGGACTGGATTATTCTGTTTGGTTTGAGAATATGAGACAGGGTGAGGATTCTACATATTTCTTTGATGGCGAAACCGGTGAACTTCAGTTAAATACAGAAAGCCTCAAAGACAAAAAGAATGTCTCCGTCGAATGGGAAGTTGGATACCGGACAGACGTGGATGAAAATGAAAACGACCAGTTCACTCTGGTACCGACCAGTCAGAAGTTCTGGTCCGAGAAAAAAGGTGACGACAGCGTACTTGTAATTAATGGAACAAAACTCTGCAAAGCTGATAAATGGCTGGAGGAGAATGACAGAAGCGAATACTGGTTTGAAGTACGGGCGCACATAAAAATAAACGGAACAGAAGTATTTACATGCCAGTCTGGTCTTTACGGCAAAGAAAATGTTGAAGAATATTATATTAATTTTGGAGCAACACTGGAAACTGTTCCTGGCGAAAACGTATGGCTGAATCAGAACCTGAACTGCTACGTCGAAAATCCGGAGCATCCATATGGAGAACTGCTTCAGGCAAAGATAACAAAAGTCAAAACCTTAAATAAACAAATTTATAGCATTGCCTACCTCAAAAACGGATGGCGCATGAAAGCAGAAAAACCGGGAGAGACAAAAATCGAAGTTACCTATACAGATATCCATGGAAACCAGCAAAAAGGATTTTTCAATATTTCTGTAACAGATGTCTTTTACTGGTGCAACTGTATACCGGAAAACAACAGTGATTCTATTCTTGCAAATGAGGAAAAACGGTATGACCTTTCCGTATATCGCAGAGATGCGAAACATTTGGATGGCGAAAAAGTTGACAGTTCAGAGTATGAATTTGAATTAATAGAGGATTCCTATGACGAAAATGCTGTTGAATATGTAAATATCGAAGGCAATACACTGACGATCAAAGCCAAAGATGTTCAGGATCAGGAGATCTTTGTTGGATTAAGAGTAGTTTCAAAAGAAAGAGATGAGGAAGATAATCCGCTGTGGAGTGTAGAAACACAGATTTATGCTCAGGCAGTGAAGGAGTATTCAGCACAGATCCGACTGAAAGAGATCATTGATACGAATCCAAACGTTGGAGAAACAATTGATTTAAATGAACATCATCCTGGTATTTTCAAGTACAACGATGAAACGCAGGAATGGGAAGAAATACAGGATGACGAGAATGTCAGAATTCGTCTGGAATACGACGAAACAGTATGGGAGGCAGTGAATGAAGAAGCAATTCCGACACTGCGTCGTATAGCTCAGGGACAGAGTGATCTCCACCTGATTGCCGAAGAACGGCACATTGACAGATATGGAAATGAAGTGTGGGAAAAAATTGCCGAAGAAAACTGCTATTTCCCTACAGTATATGACAAAGATGCAGAATGCAGTCATATCTGGGAAACTGTGACAGACAGCAATGCAACCTGCGGCAAAGCAGGAAAACGCCATCAGGAATGTACCGCATGCCAGGCAAAGAAAACTCTTTCAGATATTCCGGCGACAGGCAAGCATAAATGGGGCAAATACACTGTAACCAAGAAAGCAACCGTATTTGCACAGGGACAGGAAACGAGAACCTGCAGTGTCTGCAAAAAGAAAGAAACCAGAAAAACAGCGAAATTAAAAGCTGCATTGAATCTTTCAGCATATGCATTCCCGCTTCAGAGAGGAAAAACAGTAACCATAAAATCATCCGGTCTCAAAAACGGAGATTACGTGAAACTGGTAAGTTCAGCAAAAAGTTCTGTTTTAAAAGCTGTAAAACTCAAAAACGGTAATATCCGGCTGACAGCTCAGAGAAGCACAAGCAAAAAGGCAGTAGCTGTAAAAGTACTGGTCAAAACCGCCGGCGGTGCAAGCAGAACTATAACAGTTACCGTCCAGAGCAACCAGGTAACAACAAAGAAGATTACCGGCATTGCCAGAAGTCTTAGCGTAAAACGGGGAAAAACCATTACGTTAAAACCTGCTCGTTATCCGTTTACCAGCCAGGAAAAAATAACCTATACAAGTTCCAATAAGAAAATCGCGACAGTAGATGCAAATGGGAGAGTAAAAGGAATAAAAACAGGAAGTGCCGTGATCACGGTAAAATCCGGAAAAGCAGTATACAAAACTACGGTAAAAGTTACAAAGTAATTTAACCAAAGCGCGGGATGCAGAAATGTATCCCGCGTTTTTTGCGGGAATAGAAAGTATAAGCAAGGATACAATAAATAAAAGATTTTTTGTTATACTGAGAAATAACATAATATAACACCTGTGCAGAAATTTGGCATTTCATAAAAAAAGATGCAATTTAAGGTGCAAAAAGGCAGAAGTATGTTATAATAGAAGCGTTACAGAAAAATGGCAGCAATGAGGAATTCATCCATTTTGCTGATTGCAGGGGAGTATAGAATGAACAACGAAGAAAATAAGGGAACTTTGCCGGAGGATGATGTAGGCAGACCAGATGAGACTACAGATATCGAAGACAGAATCAATGCGACATTGGATAAAATTCTGGATGATGACGAGGATGAGTTTGACGATATACAGGTTGATTACGAGGATCCGGAAGATGAAGAACCAGATAATGAAGCTCCGGACGAGGAAAATCGTGAGATAAGGGAAACTGAGGACGACTACGAGAAGACAAAAGTATGGACTGATTCTTCGGAAGAAGCAGATGAAGAGGAATCAGAAGAAGTGATGGAAGAAGAACCGGAACAAGAGGAAGAAGTTCCGGCAGTTCGAAGCAGACACAAGTCAGCACGTCCCGGTCCGGTAATTTATGTTCCAATGGATGAGCTGGATCAGAATTCAGATGTTCCACCAGGAACCAGAGCCAAGAAGAAAACTCACAAAGGCCTGAAAATCTTTGGTCTGGTGATGCTGATGATAATAGTTCTGGGTGGATGTGCCTACGGCGGAATCAGTTATTATTTTACAGATCGTTTCTTTGAGGGAACCTGGATCAATGGAGTTGACTGTTCGCAGAAGACAGCATATGAAGTAGAGCAGCTTATGGCAGAAAAACTCAGTGAATACTCCATTGAAGTTTCTTCCAGAAATATAGCTGCGCAGACGATCAGAGGCGAGGACATTGATTACCAGTATATGTCTACTGGCGAAATCCTTCAGCTTCTTAAGAAACAGAAACCATATGAATGGATCAGGGGTCTCTACGAACAGAAAAGCTACACCGTATCCGAGAATGTCGGCTATAATAAGACACTTCTTCAGGAACAGCTCAAATCTCTGAATTGTGCACAGGCCGAGAATCAGGTAGAACCGGAGAATGCCTATGTGGCATTTCGGGATAATCAGTTTGTGATCGTACCGGAAACAGAGGGAAGCAAACTGAACATCAAAGAAGCATACAAACTTCTTGATGCGGCAGTGGAAGCTAATGAAGCAAGTATAGATTTCAGTGATAACCAGGATGCTTACGTATCCGCAGAAGTGACCCAGGATGATCCGGCACTTCAGTCAGCACTGGAAGCATGCAACAACTATACGAAGGCAAGCATTACTTATACATTTGGTGACCAGAGTACGACACTGGATGGTAATACGATTAAGGACTGGATGCAGTTTGATGAGAAAGGTCAGCTGGTATGGGATGACAATTCTTTCCAGCAGCACGTGGCAGATTATGTTGCACAGCTTGCAGCAACTTATGATACTGTTGGTACAGAGAGAGAGTTTCAGGCAACAAGCGGAAGAACAGTGTATGTATCCAGTTCCGTCTATGGATGGAAGATCGATCAGGCGGCAGAAACTGCTCAGCTGAGTCAGGAGATTCAGTCAGGAACACAGACAACGCGGGAACCTGTTTATTCTCAGACAGCGAATGCTTATGGTGTGAATGACCTGGGTAATACTTATATTGAAGTGGATCTCAGTGAACAGCATATGTACTATTATCAGGACGGTGTGAATATTTTTGAATCAGATTTTGTGTCCGGTAATATGAGTTATGCTGACCGTCAGACACATGCCGGTATCTTCACCTTATATTATAAGAAGAGTCCGGATGTACTGAGAGGCGGACAGAAGGGAACTGCAAATTATTATGAACAGCCGGTACAATACTGGATGCCGTTTGACGGAGGTATTGGTTTCCATGATGCAGACTGGAGAGACGAATTTGGCGGTGATATTTATCTGACAAGTGGATCCCATGGATGCATAAATCTTCCACCGGAAAATGCAGAGGTACTGTATGATCTGATTCAGTATGACGTTCCGATCGTATGCTTTTACTAAAGAATTACAGGAGAGAAAATAATGGGAAAATCATTTGATTTTTTGCTTACGGCAGCAGCACTGATCGCAGGAATCCTGCTTCTGACAGGACACGGAGATTTTTTACTCAAAGGAGGAAATGCAGAACTCCGCAAAGCGAAATACGATGAAGCCAAGATGACCAAGGGTTCCGGCGTGGCACTGATTTTGATCGGTATTCTGACAGGAATTGACTCCTATACAGAGGGAATAGCATCAGAAATCATTTATGTGATTCTGTTACTGCTCGTTATGGTAGGACTTGGACTTTACCTCAAATACAAATGCAAAAAGAAATAAAAATAATCAAAACAGGAGCGTGGAAACGATTTCGAAGTTTCCACGCTCCTGTTACTTTTCAGGATATTTTTTAACAAAAAAGATCGACGAGATCCATTGGCTTACGGATGATCTCATCCGGTTCCGGTACATCTCCGAATCCATAGGAAGCAAAGACAAACGGAACGCCAGCCTTGCGGCAGGAAAGGAAATCTCCCATAGTGTCACCGACATAAACCGGGGATTTCATATCATAAGTTCTGGCGATGAGGGAGATGTTGGAACCCTTATCGAGATTGTTATCACCATTGCACAGATGACCTTTGAAATATTTGCCGAAGCCGGTGGCTTCAAGAAATACTTCAATATAGCCGGCCTCACAGTTGCTCACGATATACAGCGGGTATTTCTCAGCTAAAAGCTGGAGGGCTTTCTCCAGATCTTCGTACAGAGGGGCGCATTCCTTAAGAAGTGCTTCATGCTCTGCGTTACAGCATCGGTCGATCAGACGGAGCTGTTCTTCTCTGGAGGCATCTGGAAAAATCTGCTTTGCAATATCCGGAAGCGGCTGTCCGAACATAGAAGCAATGATCTCAGCCGTCAGAGGAAGTTCGATCTGTTCAACATTGCGGAGATAGTTTTCCCAGGCTTTCGCCACGATTCCGGTGGAATTCCACAAAGTTCCATCTACATCAAAAATAATACTGTCCATAATATAGTCCTTTCAGGAAAAAATGAGATTTATCATACTGGTAAAATTGCCTTAATTCATATTCTATATGGTAAAATAAAAAAAATCAACTGTCTTTTAGCGGGATTTATGGTATACTGAGGGTACTGTTTACTGATACTGATAATAATAAGACAAAAAAACAAGACAGGACTAGAAGAATGCTGAATGACATTGTAAAGCCACTGACAGAGTGGTACAGGCAGAATAAGCGCAGCCTTCCATGGAGAGACCGGCACAATGCCTATTATACCTGGGTGTCGGAGATCATGCTGCAGCAGACGAGAGTGGAGGCAGTGAAGCCATATTTTCGCAGGTTCACAGAAGAACTTCCGGATCCGGCGGCACTTGCAGAGTGCCCGGAGGAGAAGCTTCTCAAACTGTGGGAGGGACTTGGGTATTACAACCGCGTCCGGAATATGCAGATTGCGGCACAGACGGTTGTGGAGGAATATGATGGTGTGCTTCCGGCATCTTACGAGAAACTTCTTTCCCTTAAGGGAATCGGAAGCTATACAGCAGGAGCAATTGCATCGATCGCTTATGATATACCGGTTCCGGCAGTAGATGGAAATGTACTTCGCGTGATCACCAGGATTATAGAGGATGATGGTGATATCATGAAGCAGTCTGTAAAGAAACGGATAGAAAATAAGCTTCAGGAGATCATGCCAGGGGAGTACCCCGGAGATTTCAATCAGGCACTGATGGAACTCGGCGCAGTTGTCTGTGTGCCAAATGGCGAACCCAAATGCGATGTCTGTCCGGTGGCTTTTTGCTGCGGGGCAAGAGCTCATGGAACGATCGACAGATTTCCCGTCAAAGCACAGAAGAAAGACAGGAAGCTGGAAGATCGGACCGTTCTTGTGATCCAGGATGGAGAAAAGACAGCAATCCGCAGGCGTCCATCGAGAGGACTTCTTGCGGGATTATATGAGTTTCCGAATCTTAAGGGACATCTCTCTGAAGAGGAAGTACTGGAGAGCGTCAAAGCCATGGATCTGGAACCGCTTCGTATAGAAGCACTTCCGGAAGCAAAGCATATTTTTTCACATATTGAATGGAGGATGACTGCCTACAGGGTCCGTGTTTCCTCACTGGAAGAAATCCGTCAGAATGATCTGCTTTTTGTCGGTAAAAGGCAGTCCGACGATCAATATGCGATCCCATCAGCATTCAGCGCGTACACAAAATATATCAGGGAATAACACACACAGGAGGAATAATACCGATGAAAATTTTAAGTATTGCAATTCCATGTTATAATTCAGAAGCATATATGGAGAAGTGCATTGATTCCCTTCTTGTAGGAGGCGAAGATGTGGAGATCCTTGTCGTAAATGACGGATCATCCGACCGCACAGCAGAGATTGCAGATGCTTATGCAAAGAAATATCCGACGATCGTCAAGGCAATCCACCAGGAAAACGGCGGTCACGGCGAAGCAGTCAACGCAGGAATCAGAAATGCAAGCGGACTTTATTTTAAAGTCGTGGACAGCGACGACTGGGTAAATGCAGAAGCGTATGAGCAGATCCTCAAGACTCTGGAAGAACTTATCCGCGGACCAAAGACGGTTGATCTTCTGATCAGCAATTTCGTATATGAGAAACAGGGCGTAGCAAGGAAAAAGGTCATGCAGTACAGACACTGTCTCCCGGTAAACGAAATCTTTGAGTGGGACAAGGTGCGTATGCCTAAGGGAAAATATCTCCTCATGCATTCCATGATCTACCGTACTGAACTGCTCCACGAATGTGGTCTGGAGCTTCCGAAGCATACGTTTTATGTAGACAACCTGTTTGCATTTGAGCCGCTTCCATATGTTCAGAACATGTATTATCTGGATGTGAATTTTTATCGTTACTTTATTGGCCGTGATGATCAGTCTGTAAATGAGAGGGTTATGATCAAGAGGATCGACCAGCAGATCAGAGTCAACAAACTGATGGCAGATGCTTTCCACAGATGTCAGTTCAGTAACAAGCACCTGAAGAAATATATGCTCAGTTACCTGGATATCATCACAACAGTTTCTTCCATCATGCTGGTACGCGCCGGCACACAGGAAGCACTCGATAAGAAAAAAGAACTCATGGAATACATCCGTGAGCTGGACCGCTGGCTGTACCATAAACTTCGCTACAGTGTCCTCGGACGTGCAGCAAATCTTCCAGGCAGAGCCGGCAGAAAGATGTTCGTGGCAGCTTATAAAGTATGCCAGAAATTCTATGGATTCAACTAAAGAAATAATATAAGAAACGAAAGGCTTTCAGCAGGGATACGATAATTCCTGTCGAAAGCCTTTAATAGTTTCTGTTTACGGAAGAATGATCTTCACCGGTTCTTTCTCGATAGAAACGGAAAAAGTCTCCTGAATGCCGGCGGATTCTCCGTCTTTATGTACCGCAAGTGGGACAGTACTGAATACTTCGACCTTTTTGCAGCGGAAGATATGGATTCCGGTGAACTGTGTATGCTTGCCCCAGAATGCAGTCGGAAGACAGAAGAGAACCTTAAGCTTGCTCAGTCCGTCGACAACGATTACATCAAGATATCCGTCAGAAGGGCTGGCATCAGGGCAGAATTTGAAGCCGCCGCCCTCGTATTTCTGGTTCATCACTGCCGCGAAATATACCTTGTGGAATGGGTAGATACGTTCTTCATCCATCCGGAGTGTCACAGGAACAGGCTTCAGGAACAGAAGCTGTTTCAGCGCGACAAAGAGATAAACAAGTTTCCCCAGGCCCACACGGTTAAGTATTTTTTTCATAGGGGTGACGCTTACTTCGTGGCATACTGCAGCGTCAAACCCGATACCGCAGCTGATCGCGAAATGACTTTTGCGTCCCTTGATGGAGATGACCGGGACATCCATGGATGCGATGTGTTTTCTTTTGAGGATGCAGTCCAGTGCCTCGTGCGGGTCCTGTGGGAGCTGCATGCTGCGGCAGAAATCATTCCCGGATCCTGTCGGGATATAACCAAAATAAATACAGGACAGATCCTTAACACCGGAAAGAACCTCCTGGATCGTACCGTCACCGCCGACTGCGATCAGATAAACAGGATGTTCCGGTGATGCTTTTGCTGTGACGGAAGCCGCCAGTTTGACCGCATGACCGCGGTATCCGGTAAAGACAGCCTTGTAAGAAATATGTTTCTGTCGAAGAGTCCTGCGAAGTTCCTTCCATATAAGAGCACCTTTCCCTGAGCGGGAATTAGGATTTACGATAAAATAATACATAATATCCTCCAAAACGATTCTTTTTTTATGATAACATTGTTTTCTGTAATTTACAATCAGGACTTGCCTTTACAAAGATTTAACAGTCAAAAGACTAAAGATTTTACGAAGCGTGCGTATACTTGGCTTAAATTGAAAAATGAGAGAGGTAAAAATAAATGATCTACTTGGTAGAAGATGATGAAAGTATCCGCGAGCTTGTGGTATATACACTAAAAAGTCAGGGATTGGATGCAAAAGGATTCGAACGCCCATCCCTTTTCTGGAAGGAACTGGAGAAACAGGTTCCGTCCTTGATCCTTCTGGATGTGATGCTTCCGGAGGAGGACGGAATCTCCATTCTTAAGAAACTCAGGACAAGACCGGACACCAGGAAACTTCCGATCATCATGCTGACAGCAAAGGGAAGCGAATATGATGTCGTGATGGGATTGGACAGCGGTGCAGATGACTATATTCCGAAGCCGTTCCGGATGATGGAACTCATCTCCAGGATCAAGGCAGCACTTCGAAGAGCAGAGGACAAAGGCGCAGAAGAATACCGGCTTGAGAACCTTTATGTATGCCCGGTCCGCCATGTAGTGACTGTTGACCAGGAGCCGGTTACCCTGACACTTAAGGAATATGAGATGCTGTGCCTGCTGCTTAAGAACAGCGGAATGGTCCTTTCCAGAACACAGCTTCTGAACCAGATCTGGGGTTATGAATTTGATGGAGAAAGCAGAACAGTGGATGTACATATCCGTACGCTGCGGCAGAAACTTGGCAGTGCCGGAGATCTGATCGAAACAGTACGGGGCGTCGGTTACAAGATAGGAAGATGAAAATCTTCCTTTTTTGTTGGTCAAAATGCAATTCTATGATATACTCATTTTCAGAGAAAACTTCTGAGAGGATTTAGAATAAATGAAATCATTGGTAATTGCGGAGAAGCCTTCCGTGGCAAGAGACATTGCAAGGGTTTTCCATTGTAATCAGAAAGGGAACGGAGTCCTGGAAGGAAAGGACTATGCTGTGACCTGGGCACTAGGACACCTGGTAACTCTGGCAGATCCTGAAGAATATGATAAGAAGTACATGAAATGGGATATGCAGACGCTCCCTATGATGCCGGATAAGATGAAGCTGGTCGTGATCCGCCAGACATCGAAACAATATCAGGCGGTCAAGACGCAGCTTTTCCGTAAGGACATCGGAGACATCATCATCGCCACAGATGCCGGAAGAGAGGGCGAACTCGTAGCAAGATGGATCCTGGACAAATCCGGATGCCATAAGCCAATCAGGCGATTATGGATCTCATCCGTGACAGACAAAGCGATCAAAGACGGATTCCAGAATCTTAAAGATGGAAGAGAGTACAATAACCTGTACAGAGCGGCTGTGGCGAGAGCAGAGGCAGACTGGCTGGTAGGAATAAACGGAACACGAGCCCTGACCTGCAAATACAATGCGCAGCTTTCCTGCGGTCGTGTGCAGACCCCTACCCTTGCGATCATAGCAATGCGCGAAGAAGAAATACGAAACTTCAAACCGAAGGATTACTATGGAATATCTTTACAGGCAGGAGAAGTACAGTGGACCTGGAAAGATCCAAAGAGCGGAAGCTTCCGTACTTTCCAGAAAGAACGTGCAGAGGAGATCACACAGAGCGTCCAGAATGGACAGATCGAGATCACTGCTATCACAAAGAAACCAAAGAAGACAATGGCACCGGGGCTCTATGATCTGACAACTCTCCAGAGAGAGGCAAATCAGAAATACGGATTTTCTGCCAAGGAAACCCTGAATATTATGCAGCGCCTTTATGAAAATCACAAAGTCCTGACCTATCCGAGAACAGATTCACGTTATATCGGCAAGGATGTAGTCCCGACACTCAAAGAAAGACTCAAGGCCTGCGGTACAGGTCCGTATCGTAAACTGGCAGGAGCACTTCTGAACAAACCGATCCGCACAAATGGAAGTTTTGTGGACGATAAACGGGTCAGTGACCACCATGCGATCATTCCGACAGAGCAGTTCGTGCAGCTTGACCATATGACAAACGAAGAGCGCAAGATCTATGATATGGTGGTAAAACGCTTCTTAAGTGTTCTGTATCCGCCATTTGAATACGAGCAGACTTCAATGGAGGGGACAGCAGGCGGTTATACCTTTGCTGCCAACGGAAAGACAGTCTTAAGTGCCGGCTGGAAAGAAGTCTACGAGGGTGGATTCCAGGAAGAGGACGACACAGAAGAAGAAAAACTCAAAGACCAGAAACTTCCTGTCTTTGAAAAGGGACAGAAACTTCGTATCACACAGGTACACCTGAATTCCGGCAAGACCAAAGCCCAGGCACGTTTCACAGAGGCAACACTGCTTGCAGCGATGGAAAATCCAGTCAAATACCTTTCCACGAAGGACAAACAGGCTGCAAAGACTCTGGGAGAAACGGGAGGACTTGGAACCGTAGCAACCAGGGCAGACATTATAGAGAAACTTTTCCACAGCTTTATGATGGAAAAGAAAGGCAACGAGATCTATCTGACTTCCAAAGCAAAACAGCTTCTGGAACTGGTTCCGGAGGACTTAAAGAAACCGGAACTGACAGCAGACTGGGAAAAGAAACTTTCTGACATTGCGAAAGGAAAACTTAGACAGGACACCTTTCTGAGTGATATCCGCGACTATACAAATGAGATCGTCAGTGAGATAAAAACGGGACCGGGAACATTCCGGCACGATAACCTGACGAACAAGATCTGCCCGATCTGTGGCAAGCGTCTTCTGGCAGTCAACGGAAAGAACAGCAAGATGCTGGTCTGCCAGGACAGAGAGTGCGGCTACCGTGAGACGATCTCACGAACAACAAATGCCCGCTGTCCGAAATGCCACAAGCGTATGGAAATGCTGGTCAAAGGCAAAGAAGAAACCTTCGTATGTGCCTGCGGTTACAAAGAAAAACTGTCTTCTTTCCAGGCAAGACGAGAGAAAGAAGGGGCAGGAGTCAAGAAACGTGATGTCCAGCGATACCTGAAACAGCAGCAGAAAGAAGCCAACGAGCCGGTAAACAACGCTTTTGCACAGGCGCTGGCAGGACTGAAACTCGACTGATACAAAACTACAAAATAATTAAGATAAAGGAGAAGCCGTTATGCCTGTATTTGATTTCAGCAATGCAACAACCGAAAAGAAAGATCCGGAATGCACCTACACCACATTCCGCTCCAATGAAACAAAACCATCTCCGGAGAAACCGATCCTGGTCCTGGACAACACAAGCCGCCAGTGGAATCATCATTCCTGTGGCGTATTCTCTAATCCAAACCAGAAATCTTCTTTTGAATTCAAAGAAGAGGATGGCGTATTCCCGGCAGATATCCTCAAGATCGATGCACGTTTCGTAAGCCTTGTCAAATGGCTTGGTGAAAACCATATCAGTGTACGATTATCAGGACAGAATACTGGAGAAGGCTATGCAGTCTACAAGATCCGAGAGACCGCATTCGGAGGCGGCACCAAGCTTTCTGCAGAGGATGGATTTCTTCAGTTTATGATCGAGCGTCTGCTCGCAAGCAATGCACCGACAGAACTTCCAGAGAACGAGGACGAGAATGAAGAGGGCGACAACATGAAGCTCACCAGTATCCAGAGCATCACAGACTTTATGACCTGTGCGGGAAGGACCATGCCGGATAACATCCGCCTCTGGGCAAGACGAAACCTTGCCGTAGCACGTTCCCATGAGGTCTCTCAGGAAGAAAGAAGACATGCACAGAGAGCACTGTCCATTATGATGAACATCCAGTGGAAGAATAATTACTTTGAATCCATCGACCCGGTAGAGGCACGCCGTATTCTTGACGAAGAACTTTACGGAATGGAGAAAGTAAAACAGAGAATCATCGAGACGATCATTCAGATTAACCGTACCCATACACTTCCGGCGTATGGACTTCTGCTTGTAGGACCGGCAGGAACAGGTAAATCCCAGATCGCATATGCCGTAGCACGTATCCTGAAACTTCCGTGGACAACTCTTGATATGAGTTCCATCAACGATCCTGAGCAGCTTACAGGAAGTTCCCGTGTTTATGCCAATGCCAAACCGGGAATCATCATGGAGGCATTTTCCATGGCAGGAGAATCCAATCTTGTATTTATCATCAATGAGCTGGATAAAGCAACCAACGGTAAAGGAAACGGAAATCCGGCAGACGTGCTTCTGACACTTCTCGATAACCTGGGATTCACAGACAACTACATGGAATGTATGGTTCCGACCGTCGGTGTATATCCGATCGCAACAGCAAATGACAAAGCACAGATCAGTGCACCGTTAATGTCCCGTTTTGCGGTCATTGAACTTCCGGATTATACAGCAGAAGAGAAGAAAGTCATCTTCTCCAAATTTGCCCTTCCAAAAGTTCTCAAGAGAATGAACTTAAGAGAAGAAGAGTGCGTGATCGCACCGGATGGACTGGATGCAGTGATCGAGCAGTTTGCGGATACTACAGGAATCCGTGATTTGGAGCAGGCGGCAGAGCATATCGCAGCAAATGCGCTGTATCAGATCGAGGTAAATAAGGTATCCTCTGTAACATTTGATGCAGAGATGGTGAAGAAATTATTTGAGTAAGGCGCAAAGATCAGTATATAAACAAAATAGTATAGAATACAGACAGGGAGCAGATCCATAGTGGAAATGCTCTCTGTCTGTATATTATCTGCGTAAATTGATATTGCAGATATGTTTCTTTGATTTTATCGGAAACTCTTGAGCCAGTTTACAAGAGAATCATGCCAGATGTTGTCATCGACAGTCTTTTTCATCTGATCGGTGACAGGTCCGTTGTTAGCCATCTTTGCAAGGATGGCAGCCTGGAGTTCTTCGACGGTCATGGCTTCCGGAGCCTTGTTCGGGTCAACCTTGACAGGTTCTTTTGCTGTGGATTTTTCTGATGCCTCGGTAACTTTTTCTTCTGTAGCGGCAGTTTCCTTTGTGGCAGTGCTGATAGTATTTACATCTGTACTTTCGGAAGCAGTTTCTTTTTCCTCTGTCTTTGTGGCAGATGTTTTTTCAGCAACTGTAGTCTCTTCAGCAACAGCAGTCTCTTCGGCAGCAGGAGTCTCTTCGGCAGCAGGAGTCTCTTCTTTGACAGATTCTTTAACAGCTTTTTCCTTCACCTCTACCTTGACAGGCGTGTACTCCGGCATATCACCGGCAGGTACCCAGATCTCACCGCTGTTTGCATGAACACATACATTGATGCGTTCGCCCTCGACAGAAACTTTCTGACCGGTCAGAGTGCCGACATATTCAGATGCATTTCCAGCAGGGAGGTTCATCCAAGCATCGTTGTCATCATTGTTGACAGTTACGACCACGCGCACACCGTCCAGATCACGGGCAAAAGCAAACTGGCGGTTAGTAAGCTGCAGTTCTGCATAACTTCCGTAGCTCAGAGCCGGGGTATTCTGTCTGATCTTTCCAAGAGCGGCAACCAGAGCTGTACATGGATTTGTTTCTTTCGCATCTGCGTAGTCTGCAAGAACCAGGGCAGGTCTCAGGCTGTCATCAGAGGAACGTTCCTTGCGTCCTTCAATTCCAAACTCAGAACCATAATAGATACTTGGAACTCCCGGAAGAGTATAAAGAAGTACATGAACCGGATTAAAATGCGCTTTATTGGACAGTTTGGTGTAGATTCGTTCTACATCGTGATTGTCAACAAAGTTGTACAGATCAAGATTTCCCATGTTCTGGAGATATTTCACTGTATGTGCGATCTCGAAATAGTTATGGTCATTGTGTCCACTGTAAAGAGCTTTGTGCAGAGCATAGTTTGTGACACTGTGCAGTGTCTCGCCATTTACCCAGCGGCTGTAATCGCCATGGATAACTTCACCCATCAGCCAGAAATCAGGTTTGACTTCCTCGGCAGTACGGCGGAGTGCACGCATGAAATCAAAATCCAGGACATCAGCGGCATCCAGACGGATTCCATCGACATCAAACTCAGAAACCCAGTAGCGGATCACATCACAGATATAATTCTGAACTTCCGGATTTCGCTGGTTCAGCTTGACAAGCAGATTGTATCCGCCCCAGTTGTCATAGGAAAATCCGTCATTGTATTCATTGTTTCCCCAGAAATTGACATTGCAGTACCAGTTAAGGTACTGAGAATGTTCGCGGTTCTTCTGGATATCCTTGAATGCAAAGAAATCACGTCCTGTGTGGTTGAATACACCGTCGAAGATTACTTTGATGCCTTTTTCGTGACATGCTTTGACAAAAGCGGTCAGGTCTTCGTTTGTTCCAAGACGGGAGTCAAGCTTCTTATAATCGGTGGTTTCATAACCATGTCCGACACTTTCGAAGAGAGGTCCGATGTACAGGGCGGTGCATCCGATCTCTTTGATGTGGTTGATCCATGGGAGGAGAGTGTTCAGACGGTGGACAGGAGTGGTGTACTCATTCTGTTTCGGTGCACCGCAAAGTCCAAGTGGATAGATGTGATAAAAAATTGCTTCATTGTACCAACTCATAGGTTATCATCTCGTTTCGTAGTTATTTTTTTATCGCCGGAATGCTGCATGAAACAGAACATGCCCGGTAAAAAATAATGGGGCTGTCCGTATGTACGGCAGCCCCTCTTTGGTTCAAATATGAAATTATAACTGAGGACCAGCAGCAACAAGTGCTTTACCAGCTTCATTTCCTTCATATTTAGCGAAGTTCTTGATGAATCTTGCAGCAAGATCTTTTGCTTTTTCTTCCCACTGAGCAGCATCTGCGTATGTGTCACGTGGGTCAAGGATTCCTGTATCAACGCCTGTAAGTTCTGTAGGAACTTCAAAGTTGAAGTATGGAATTGTCTTGGTAGGAGCGTTGTTGATATCTCCGTTGAGGATAGCATCGATGATACCACGAGTGTCTTTAATGGAGATACGTTTGCCTGTTCCATTCCATCCTGTGTTAACGAGGTAAGCTTTTGCTCCGCTCTTTTCCATTTTCTTAACAAGCTCTTCTGCATATTTGGTTGGGTGCAGTTCCAGGAATGCCTGGCCGAAGCAAGCTGAGAATGTAGGTGTAGGCTCTGTGATTCCACGCTCTGTACCAGCAAGTTTTGCTGTGAATCCGGACAGGAAGTAGTACTGTGTCTGAGCTTCTGTCAGGATAGATACTGGAGGAAGTACGCCGAATGCATCTGCGGACAGGAAGATTACGTTCTTAGCTGCCGGTGCAGAAGAGATCGGGCGAACGATTTTTTCGATGTGGTCGATCGGATAGGAAACACGAGTGTTCTCTGTTACGCTCTTATCGTTGAAGTCAATCTTTCCGTTTGCATCAACTGTTACGTTCTCAAGAAGAGCGTTACGTTTGATTGCATTGTAGATATCTGGCTCAGATTCTTTGTCAAGGTTGATAACCTTAGCGTAGCATCCGCCTTCGAAGTTGAATACACCGTTGTCATCCCAGCCGTGCTCGTCATCACCGATCAGGAGACGTTTCGGGTCTGTGGAAAGAGTTGTTTTACCTGTTCCGGAAAGTCCGAAGAAGATAGCGGTGTTTTCACCGTTCATGTCTGTGTTTGCAGAGCAGTGCATGGAAGCCATTCCTTTAAGTGGAAGGAAGTAGTTCATCATAGAGAACATACCTTTCTTCATTTCTCCGCCGTACCATGTGTTTACGATAACCTGCTCTTTAGTTGTGATGTTGAACATTACAGCTGTCTCAGAGTTCAGACCAAGTTCGTTGTAGTTTGTAACTTTTGCTTTGGAAGCATTGTATACGATGAAATCTGGCTCGAATGTTTCAAGTTCTTCAGCTGTTGGTTTGATGAACATGTTTGTTACGAAGTGTGCCTGCCATGCAACTTCAACGATGAAACGGATTGCCATACGAGTGTCTTTGTTAGCACCGCAGAATGCATCAACTACGAAAAGTCTCTTGTTGGAAAGTTCTTTTTTAGCAAGATCCTTAACTACTGTCCATGCTTCCTGAGTAGCCGGATGGTTGTCGTTTTTGTATTCATCAGAAGTCCACCAAACTGTATTTTTGGAGTTCTCATCCATAACGATGTATTTGTCTTTAGGAGAACGTCCGGTGTAGATACCTGTCATTACGTTAACAGCGCCGAGTTCTGTTTCCTGGCCTACTTCAAATCCTTCAAGACCTGCTTTAGTCTCTTCCTCAAATAATACTTCATAAGAAGGATTGTACACAATTTCAGTTGTGCCAGTGATGCCATACTTAGTTAAATCGATTTTTGCCATCTTACATTTACCTCTCTTCTTTAATAGAGCCATCTACATGCTGGCTTCCTATAACCTCTAAGAAGTGGAACGCGCCAACTTCTCATAGAGTTAATTATACATAATTCATCAATAAAAGCAATAAAAAAACCATTAAATTTTGAAAAAATGATAATAATTTAACACTTCATGTCATGTTTGGGCAGTGATTTCAGCATTATCCTGCTTTCTTGACATAAGTATTCCCCAAATGTACAATGAATAAAAAAAAATCTTCTATATATAATATAGAAAGCATTTGCTGGCATCACCAGGCAGAAATATCATCAGAAAGGACGGGAATCTTATGAAGCAGCTTTACACAAGATGGGGAAAAAATCTCGACAGGGATCATGTGCTGGAGGAATATCCGAGACCACTTCTGATGAGAGAAGATTATCAGATCCTCAATGGCTGGTGGGATTATGCTTTTACTATAGACAATAAACAGCCACAGCAGTATGAGGGCAGGATCCTCGTGCCGTTTTCGCCTGAGACAGCTCTTTCAGGAGTCGGACGTCAGCTTAAACCAGATGAATATCTGTGGTACCGGAGAAATTTCGATCTTCCGGGCTGGGACAGAGAAAAGGGGCAAAACCGCATCCTGCTCCATTTCGGTGCGGTAGATCAGTCCTGTGAAGTTCGGATTAACGGACATAAGGTGAAACGTCATACGGGAGGATATCTTCCGTTTGAAGTGGATATTTCCAGATACGCGCAGGAAAGCGCAAATGAACTTATAGTAGCTGTCAAAGACTTGAGTGATACTTCCTACCATTCGAAGGGAAAACAGAAACTTAATGCAGGCGGCATGTTTTATATCGCCCAGAGCGGCATCTGGCAGACAGTATGGCTGGAAAAAGTGCCGGAAACCTACATAAAAGAAATAAAAACAGTTCCGGATATCGAGAAAAAGATTATCAGGATTAAAGTAAGTTCCAGTTATAGTACAGATAAAAAGAATGTGGATAAACTTTCCAGAAATTTTCCGATAGAAATAAAAATACGAAAACCAGGACTTTATCCAGATCCGGTAGTGAAACCGTCACAGATTTCTACAGAGGATATGCTGGAAACAGCAGTACAGGCTGTAAGTGACAAATGGATCGAGATCCCGATTGAGTCCATTTCTCTGTGGAACTGTGAAACTCCGTATCTTTATTATTTTGAAGTAAAGTTGGGAGACGACAGAGCCATCAGCTATTTCGCCATGCGGAAGTTTTCTCTGGAAACGAAAGTTCATGAGGAATTCCCGCGGATCTGTCTTAACGGCGAAGTACAATTCCAGAATGGCGTGCTCGACCAGGGATACTGGCCGGAGAGTCTGTACACGCCGCCATCTGATGCAGCGATGATCTTTGACATCCAGGAAATGAAAAAGACCGGCTTCAACATGGTGCGGAAGCATCTCAAGATCGAGCCGCAGAGATGGTATTATCACTGCGACAGACTTGGAATCGTAGTCTGGCAGGATATGGTCAATGGTGGAAGTTACTATAAACACTGGTTTGTAACTTACGGTGCGACTCTGCTTTCCTGGCTTCGGATCCCAATGCGTGACGTTTATCCGAGACTGCTTTCCAGAGAAGCAAAAGCCGGCCGCCTGGAATTTATCTGGGAAATGAAAGAGACGATCCGGCTTCTTGGAAATCATCCCAGCATTGCGGCATGGGTGATCTTCAACGAAGGCTGGGGACAGTTTCAGACAGAGGATATGACCAGGATCGTCCGCAGACTTGATCCGAACCGGCTGATCGATCAGGCAAGTGGATGGTTTGACCAGGGAGGCGGAGATTTTTCCAGCCTGCATAACTATTTCTTCAAACTGTTCATCCGCCCGGAACGAGAGAGGGCTTCCGTTCTTTCAGAATTTGGCGGTTACAGCTATCGGGAACCAGGTCACTGTGCAAAAGAAAAACTATACGGCTATGGAATCTGCAAAAACAAAAAAGATCACGAGAAGCGTTTCCTCGAAAGATGGAGTGGTGTGCGAAATCTGATCCCACAGGGATTAAGTGCCAGTATCTACACACAGTGGACAGATGTGGAAGAAGAGGTCAACGGTGTTTTTACTTATGATCGTGAAGTGCGGAAGATCGAGCCTTTTCAATAAAGAATAAAAAATCAGCTACCGGACGCTGAGTTTCCGGTAGCTGACAGTAAAGTAGATGATTTCTGCGATCGATGTGATGATCCATGAAAACAGATACAGAAGAAACAGTGCCGGGATGGTGTGGACCCAGGCAAAGATCGTGTAGATCCATATGATACGGAAGACGCAGGAGCCCATGATGATAATGATCGTCGGGATGATGGTCTTTCCGATCCCACGGGATGCGGCGATCGTACAGTCCATAAAAGAGGACACACAGTAAGAAAACGCCATGATCTTGATCCGCTGCATGCCGGCATCGATAACGGCAGCATCCGTGGCAAACAGCGACAGGAACTGATGACCAAAGAGAAAGAGGAGCAGTCCAAGGATCAGTCCTATACTGAAGGAATAAAACAGGCTGATAAAGTAACTCTTCAGAACTCTTTTTTTGTTTCTTGCACCGTAGTTCTGGCTCATAAAACTGGAACATGCGATATAAAAAGCATACATGACATTATAAATGATCGTGTCCGCATTGGTAGCCGCCGCATTTCCGGAGACCATATAGGTATCAAAGGAATTGACACCGCTCTGCACGAACAGGTTTGCGATCGCAAAGATCGCATTCTGGATACCTGCCGGGACCCCGATCATCAGGATGGCAATGCTGGTGTCCTTGTGCAGTCTGACTTTTTTCAGTGAAACATGGCATTCATCCCTGCGGCGAAGCAGATGCGTCATGATCAGAGCGGCAGAAGCATACTGTGCGATCGCAGTAGCTGTGGCAACACCCGCGGCTGCCATATGTAATACGATGACAAAAAACAGGTTCAAAATAACATTCAGAACACCGGCTGCAGCCAGATAATAAAGCGGGCGTTTCGTATCTCCGCGGGCACTTAACACTCCATTACCAAAGTTATAAACACCCATCGCAGGAAGACCGACCGCGTAAATCTTCAGGTAAAGGGAAGCCTGCCCGATCAGATCATCCTTGGTGTTCAAAAGTTTAAGCATCCCGCCGGAAAAGAAGAAGCACACAGCACCGACCAGCAGTCCCATCAGTGCACAGAGGAGCAGAGCTGAATGAATGGTGTCCTCAGTGACCTGTCGGTCCCCGGAGCCAAGTGCGTGGGCGACCCGGACATTAACACCGCTGCCCATACCAATCAGAAATCCCACAAACAATGTTACCAGCAGCGTCGTAGAACCGACCGCTCCAAGTGCCTTATAATCTGCGAACCGGCCAACAACAGCAACGTCGCTTAAGTTAAAGATAACTTCCAGAAGCTGAGAGCACATCAGCGGAATACTGAACAGAAAAATATTTCTCCACAAAGAGCCCGTCGTCATCGTGATCGAACGGGCCTTTTTCTTTGAATTTTTACACATAACATAAACCTCGATATTGATTGATTTTCTCACCTGTCTTTAAGATACGACAGGATTCGAGGATTGTAAAGAGGATATACAAAAAAAGTCAGGAAGATAAAAAAACTTTATTTTTGTGAAAATTTATTCCTTATTTTTCCTGCGATATTCACCGGGAGTCATCCCGTAAGTTTTCTTGAAAGTACGCATGAAATGTTCCGGGCTTTCATATCCGACAAGTTCACAGATCGCAGGGTTGCTCAGGGAAGTTTCCCGCAGTGCACGGCACGCCTGATTCAGCTTGATATCCCGGATGATCTGAAGAAAAGTTTTTCCGGTACTTTCTTTGATCAGGGTGCTGAAATGGGAAATACTGTAACCAAAATGGCTGGCTGTCTCGCTCAGCGTAACTGTCTGGTAATGCTGGTTCAGATAGTTCAGGATCTCTGTGACAGAATTTCCGGCAGTATCCTTTGTAAGTATGGATTCGATATCGTTCTCGTGATAACGAAGCAGCATCGCCCAGAACATGACCAGCATGGAGTTGAGAAAGGTATAGCTGTATTTCTCGTGGCCGAGATACTCAATATAGAGATTTTCCAGCATATCTCGGATCCGTACATCATCTCCACTATGGAAGATCAGATAATTTCCCTCCGTCTTGCGGTACAGCACATGTGCAAAAAACTGCGCCAGGGCACTGTCAGCCGTCAGTGACTGGAAGAAAGTAGACTGAAACGTCGTACTGCGCACCAGGATATTAAAAGCCGTGCTGTCATCAAAGATCCCGACACTGTGCGTGGTATTCGGCGGGATGATGCAGATATCACCCGTATGCAGCGTGTGCCGTATCCCCTGGATCGTAGTATCAGCAGTGCCGTCATACACACAAAGGATCTCAAAAAATTCATGCTTATGAGAAAAAACAGGCGTGTAGCGGTAGTGCTTGTAAAGCATGATATTCTCGACCGTATCCTGAAAGAAATCTTTTTCTTCCATATAAGGAGACCAGGATCCGCTCAGAAGTTCAGGAACATACAGGTGATGTTCCAAAATAAAGTTTCGATCCAGATTGAGGCAGTAGTCCTGAAATGTCTCAGAATCCTTCTTTTTTTGTAAATAAAGTTTTTTATAAAAGGCTTCATCTTCATTGTAAGAAAAGATGTATTTCCGAAATTCTTCTCTGGTAAGTTTCATATAGAACCTCTCCCTTATTATGTAATAAAAGTATAGCGCATATCTATCGAAAAAAACATCACTGTTTTACAGAAAAAAAGACAATTGGAAAATACAGCAGAAAAAGGTAAAGTGATATATAGAAAAAATTGGAGGAAAAAGCAGAATGCCAGCAGTAAGTATTGATTTAAATATGGTTCGAGTAACCAATGATGATTTTGTAAAAAAAGCAGAAGCGTGTGCACCGGAACTTATCAAGACAGTAGTCCGTCCGGTTTCTATCGTAGATATCGTAAAGACAGAGGAGGTTTTTCCGCAAGTTTCGAAAAAAGATGACATCGAAAATCTTTCCACCTATCATATGGCAAAAGGCGACAGGATCTGCCTGGATTTCGGTGATCATCAGGTAGGATATGTCACTCTGAAACTGAATTCTGTGGGAAGCCCGCAGGATGCACCGGCATTTTTCAGACTGAAATTTGGTGAGATCGCAAAAGAGATGACTGAGGATTCTGCAGATTATGATGGATGGATCAGCCGTGGCTGGATCCAGGAAGAATTCATCCATATCGATGTCCTTCCGGCAGAACTGAAACTTCCAAGAAGATACGCATTCCGTTATATGGAGATCGAGGCAATCGATACCTCACTGAAATGGCAGATGGTAGTGGAAGATGTATACTGCACCAGTGTTTCTTCTGTCCGCATGGAAGATGTGAAACCGGTAGAGAGTGATGACGAAATGATCCGTAAATTGGACAAAGTCAGCCTTCGTACCCTGCACAACTGTATGCAGTCCGTTTTTGAGGACGGACCGAAGAGAGACCGCCGTCTGTGGCTCGGAGACCTGAGACTTCAGGCACTTGCAAACTACGAAACATTCCACAACATGGATCTGGTAAAAAGATGCCTGTACCTGTTTGCAGGACAGACAAAAGACAACGGTCAGGTAAGTGCCTGCCTGTTTACAGAGCCAAAATTTATCGTAGATGATACCTTCCTTCTGGACTATTCCATGTTTTTCGGCGCAACACTTCTGGATTACTATGAGGCATCCGGCGACAGAGAAACGCTGGAAGATTTAAGCAAATGTGCATACCGCCAGATGGAGATCGCCGGAGAGCAGTTTGATGCGAGACATCTGATGAAAAACGGCGAAGGATTCTGGGGCTTCATCGACTGGACGGAAGGACTGAACAAACAGACTGCAATGCAGGGCGTTTACATCTACTGTGCAAAAAAAGTACAGAAGATCGCAGAGATCCTTGGAGATACAGCAAAAGCAGAAGAACTTGCAAAAGAAGCAGAAGAAAAGACTGCAGCAGTCAGAAAATATCTTCTGGATGAGAAAACAGGCCTGTTCGTAAGTGGCGAGGAAAAACAGATCAACTACGCAAGCCAGGTATGGCTAATCCTTGCAGGTGCAGTCAGCATCGAAGAAGGCAGTGCAATGCTCGATAAGCTGGATGAGCTGAAACCGGAAAAAGGAATGGTCTCTCCGTACATGAACCATCATTATGTGGAAGCACTTCTGATGTGCGGCAAAAAAGACCAGGCAATGGAATACATGAAATATTACTGGGGCGGCATGATCAGCCACGGTGCAGATACCTTCTGGGAACTCTACAATCCGGAAAACCCGGCAGAATCCCCATATGGAAGCAGCATTGTAAACAGCTACTGCCACGCATGGAGTTGCACACCGACTTATCTTCTCAGAAAGTACTTTAACTAAATAAACAATAAGCAGGGCGGGTCGGAAGATCCGCCTGAATAAAAGCGTGAAAAAGGAGTCAGATTATGGTAAAATTAACAGTAAAGATCGTATCTATGCAGGACGCAGATAAATTTAACAAACTTTGCAGTAAATTTGACTGTGATATGGATCTGCAGAGCGGTAAATATTATGTAGATGCAAAATCCATCATGGGAATTTTCAGCCTGGACTTAAGCAAGCCGCTGATCCTGAATGCAGGTACGGAGGATGAGCAGAAAATAAAAGAAACATTTGCAGATTTTATTGGAGAGGAATAAGGAATAATCATGACACGAATTTTGAAAGAGAGAGCATTTTCCGGCACCACAGATCCGAAAGTTCAGCCATGGGAGACAGAACACCGCAAGGTTGCACGCCGTGCGGCAGCAGAAGGAATCGTCCTTCTTAAGAACGAAGACAATCTTCTTCCCCTGAAAGCCGGAAGCAACGTTGCACTTTATGGCGCAGGCGCAGGAAGAACCATCAAAGGAGGAACAGGTTCCGGAGATGTCAATGAACGTGAAAATGTTTCCGTTTTCCAGGGAATCAAAAACGCCGGATTTCAGGTGACAACAGAAGACTGGATCGCAAGTTACGACAAGATCTACGAGAATGCACGCCAGGAATGGAAGAGAAGTATCCTTTCAAAAACGGGTGAAGGCGCGGACACCATGGATTTCTTTTCGGTATACAGCACCACTCCATTCAAAATGCCAGCCGGAGATCAGGTACAGAAACCAGCTGAGGACGCAGATACGGAAACAGCAATCTATGTTCTAAGCCGGATCGCAGGAGAAGGTTCCGACCGTACTGCTGACAAGGGCGATTATTATCTGAACGACGACGAATATCAGATACTTGCAGACATCTGTGCATATTACAAAAATGTCATTGTTCTGATCAATGCAGGCGCACAGGTGGATCTTTCCTTCATGGATGAATTCGAGAACATCAAAGCACTTCTGGTGATCGTACAGCCTGGCATGGAAGGCGGAAATGCAGTTGCCGACATCCTTTCCGGCAAGGTAAATCCATCCGGCAAACTTGCAGATACCTGGGCATATGAATATGAGGATTATCCGAATTCTGAGAAGTTTTCACATAATAACGGAAATGTGCAGACCGAGCTTTACGAAGAGGGAATTTATGTAGGATACCGTTATTTCGATACCTTTGAAGTTCCGGTCCGCTATGGCTTCGGATATGGACTTTCCTATACAGACTTTGAGATAAGCAACTACCGTCTGGTAAAAATATCCGCTGAAAAGATCAGCATTTCAGCATCTGTAAAGAACACAGGCAAAGTGTCTGGCAAAGAAGTCGTACAGGTCTATGCATCCCTGCCGGGAGGCACTCTGGAAAAAGAAGCACACCGTCTGGCAGCTTACGCCAAGACTGCCGAACTGAAACCTGGCGAAACAGAAGAAGTCACCATGAAAGTGACAGTAGATGCACTGACTTCCTACGATGAAGAGAGCGCAGCATGGATCCTGGAAAAAGGCTTCTACGGCATCTGGATCGGAAACAGCCTTGCCAGTGCGAAACTCTGTGGAGGCATGAAACTGGATGCCACAGTGACGAAACGTCAGGTCAAAAACCTCTTCCCATTGAAACAGGATCTGGAAGAAATCGTACAGGAACCATCCAGAACAGCAAAACGCACAGAAACAGCAGAGAAACTTGCCGGAGAGCAGGCGATGACCGTTCTGGAACTTCATGCGGCAGACATTACGACAGAGACTGTAGAATATAAGAAAAATGCCGACCTCTATGAGAGAGAGGCGATGGATTTTGTAAATACCCTGACAGAAGAAGAACTGATCGATCTGGCAGCCGGAGACCCGGGCAAAGCACAGGGGGGAAACCTTGGGGCAGCAGGCATTTCTGTTCCGGGTTCTGCAGGAGAGACACACCGCTGTGCTGTAGATAAAGGACTTGCAAGCATCGTCCTTGCAGACGGACCGGCAGGACTTCGACTGATGAAATATTATCATGTCAATGAAGGCAGCATTGTCAGCATGCCGTTCGAATTCAGTCTGGAAGGTGGATTATTCTATGATGATTCCAGAGAACTTCCGGGGGAAAGATATTATCAGTACTGTACAGCGATTCCGGTAGGAACTCTGCTTGCACAGACCTGGAACCAGGAGCTGATCCGCGAAGTCGGAGCAATGATCGGAACCGAGATGGAGCACTTCGGCGTGACACTCTGGCTGGCACCGGGAATGAACATCCACAGAAATCCGCTCTGTGGAAGAAACTTCGAGTACTACTCAGAGGACCCATATGTATCCGGAACGATCGCAGCAGCTATGACAGAGGGCGTGCAGTCCAATTATGGATGTGGAACAACGATCAAACATTTTGCATGCAACAATCAGGAAGACAACCGTATGGGATCAGACAGCGTTGTATCTGAGCGTGCACTTCGCGAGGTTTATCTGAAAGGATTCGAGATCGCGATCAGACAGACACAGCCGATATCCATCATGACCAGCTACAACCTGATCAATGGTGTTCATGCAGCAAACAACTATGATCTCTGCACAGAGTCCGCAAGAAATGAATGGGGATTCAAAGGTGCGATCATGACAGACTGGACGACTACAGAACAGGGAGATAACTGTACAGCATCCGGCTGCATGAGAGCAGGAAACGACCTGGTAATGCCGGGCTGCTTCGGAGATCACGATAATATGCACAAAGAACTGGCAGAGGGAACTCTTAAGATCGAAGACCTGAAAGCGTGTATCGCACGACTGGTGAGTGTGATCTGGAAATCTAACCAGTATCTTCAGTAAAAAATAAATGAGATAGAAACGGGACAGCAGTAGTGAAAGCTATATGTTGTCCTGTTTTTGTGCATGTTTTTGGTTTACAAGATGGCAAGTTCAGTATATGATAGAGAATCAGTGAACGAAATACAAATGGAGAAATCATGGACGACAGAAATTATACAGATCTGTATGCAACACTACAGAAAGAAACGACAATACTGACGGCGCAGATCCGTGCCCTCTACCGGGAACTGGATCGGAAATTTCATCTTCGCGGAGCCCAGATCCCGATCACTTTTGGATTTGAAACAGACACTCTGGGTTCCTATACAAGAGCAGGGCATCATGAAAAAGAACACTTTCATTTTTCCCTTCTCTTCGTAGGATACGGGGTAAAAAATCCTCTTACAAAAGAAGAACGGATGGATCTCTACAGACACGAATATGCCCACTACATGGAACATCATATCACGATCCCACGTGAATATCAGTGGCAGCCAGGACTTCACGGAAGCGCGTGGAAATACTGCTGTTCTCTGGTAGGGGCCGCGCCGACACCTTACTACAAGGCAGGGGAAGCCCTGATGAAACATGACTACGAAAAGAAACTCAAAAGTCCGATCCACGACAAGACTGTGGCAATCCGTGACACATATAGGAGGCAGCAGGAGCACAAAAACAGTCAGGCAAGTATCGTGAAATATGAGGTGGGAGAAGTGATCTGTCATCCGAAATTCGGAGAAGGATGCATTGAAGAAATCGAACAGGGAGCAGGTTCCGTAAGCCTTCATATCCGGTTTGGAGAAGAACTCAAAGTCATCGACCAGAAATGGCTGCTCCGCACAAAATACCAGAAAAAAGAATAAAAACAGAGACCTGAAAAGGAAGAATCGGCCATGCGAAACTGCCTTTTGAGCTCTCTTTTATATTGCACAATTATTTTATACGAGCATATAAATTGCAATGCAGACAGAACTGGTGCATGCCGGATACGGCAGGTTCCCACATGACAGGTAGTCCGCTGTATATCTGCCTGCATTTATGTGGCCCTTAAGTTCATTTCTGAACTGAGTTTCCTCAGGTCCGCATAAACACATGAGGTTCTACGTTTTACTGCAGGGACTTTTGCCTCCAGCAAAGACCTTTCCGTTACCGGAAGGGGGTAAAAGTTCTCTGATAAAATATCTTGCTCCAATATTGTACGATGCTGACAAGTCACAATTATATCGTTTTCCTGTCTGAAACACACACAGGCTGTGAGTTCTTGAATCATGGGCAACCGTTCCTGTTCCATCATACGCAAGCCTGCTGGTATTCCATGCGCAGATCCTTGATATTCTCATCCCGTTTCTGTGTGCCTGATGCTCACAGCGTTTCTGGATATCCCGTTTTCTCCACAGATGCAGTCTCTGTTTCTTTCTCCCGGATATCTTTCCTTTTGTCTTCAGGTATTCGAAAACAATTATATCTGCATGGTTCTCATATACAAGTTTCGGCTTTCCTTCTATCTGGACTGATTTTTCCAACAATCTCATTCGAGTTTTGGAAGAGGATACGCTTCCCAGGGCATGCTGGATGGCTGCCCTTCTTAGGTAGCAAGGCATCTTTGGGAAAAGAACATCAAAATCAAAACGGGTCTGATTCTTTTTCGTTGTATGTATCAGGTGTTCTGCTTCATTGAAACGTTTCTTAGCTTTTTGAATACTTTCCAGTTCTTCCCATACCTGCTCATAAATTTCTGTCAGATAGCTGACAGCAGACCTGTAAACATCCAGCGTCTGACGTATCGGGATATTATGTTTTCGTAATTCTACGCCATAGCTGGATGTAATCTTCATATCTGCTTCTTAACCTTTCTATTTTATACTGATATGAGCAAGTCCTATTTGTTCTTACACTTTCTATTATACTCTTTATTCAGTCCAATAAAACTCCCTTTTTTCTATTTTTTTATAAAAAATTTGCGTGTTTGTAAAGTAGATAAACGACAGTTTTTTGGAGCTTCCATTGTAAAAGCAACTGCTTGGATACAAAAAAATGTAAAATTTTGTAGGATGCGCCCGACAGAGCATGATATAATAAGAAAAGATTGGTATTATTGATTTTTGTAGAGGGCAAAATGACACTGGAAGAACTGATAGAGGCATATCTGGACGTGGCAACCTACTTCGAACATATGTAAGAGATGAAACTACAGCGAAAGGAAGGGATAAGTATGGACCGTTTGATTTTTCATATAGATGTAAACAGCGCGTTTCTTTCCTGGGAATCCGTGCGAAGGATAGACCAGGGACTGCCGGATCTTCGGGACATTCCGGCATGCATTGGCGGTGATCCGAAGAAGCGTACCGGAATCGTAGTAGCCAAATCCATTCCGGCAAAAAAATACGGAATCCAGACAGGAGAACCGATGGCAATGGCACTTCGGAAATGCCCGGATCTCGTGATCGTACAGAGTGATTTTGAGCTCTATGTGAAATGCTCCAGAGCGTTTAAAGAGATCTGTGCTTCCTATACACCGATCATGGAATCCTTTTCCATCGATGAAGTTTTTCTCGATATGACAGGAATGTCCCTGCTTTATCCGGACCCGATCGCAGCCGCCCATGAGATCAAAGACAGGATACACAGAGAACTGGGATTCACCGTAAATGTAGGCGTATCTACCAACAAACTGCTGGCAAAGATGGCATCCGATTTTGAAAAACCAGACAAAGTCCATACCCTTTTTCCAGATGAGATCGAGACAAAAATGTGGCCGCTTCCTATCCGAAACCTGCTCTTTCTTGGCAAAGCATCTGAGAAGAAACTGAACGAAATCGGCATCCATACAATCGGTGATCTTGCCCGCGCAAAAGAGACTGATATCCAGGCATTACTGGGCAGCAAAAACGGACACCAGCTCCACCAGTATGCCCTCGGAAACGATGATTCTCCGGTCAAAGAACAGGCAGACGAAGCAAAAGGATTCAGCGCAGAAACCACCTTTAATGAAGATATTATCTCGCTGGAACAGGTCTTCCCGATCCTTCTGGAACAGTGCGATATAGTAGCCACAAGAATGCGCAGGCAGCAGAAAAAATGCCTGTCCGTAGCCGTCACATTCCGTACCCTGGACTTCAAAAAGAAATCCCACCAGGCAACCTTCCAGAATGCAACAGATGTGACAGACGAGATATACAAACAGGCCAAAAAACTCTTCCGCGAATTCTGGAAAGGCGAACCCCTCCGGCTGATTGGAGTAGCACTCACGAACCTTTCCGACGACGAATACGAACAGTTATCCTTATTTGAAAACACCGAAAACAAAGAACGCCACCGGAAACTGGACGCGGCACTCGATACGATCCGGCAGAAATACGGCAACGACAAGATCACCCGCGCGAGCATCATGAACAGCAACTCCGGCATCGCGCGAAAAGCCCGCGCACAGATGCAGAATGAACTCGAAACAAAACGCGGCAGACAAGCGAAGAAAGGCACAGACGACAATGGAAATATTTGACATCATAGACGAAAAAGGAAATCCCACAGGCAAGACAGTAACCCGCGAGAAAGCACACACAGACGGCATCCCTCACCGAACCGCTCACATCTGGATCATCCGCCAAAAAGATGGAAGAACCGAAGTTTTACTCCAGAAACGCTCCAAGAACAAAGACTCCTTCCCCGGCAAATTCGACACCTCCTCCGCAGGTCACATCCAGGCCGGAGATGAGCCCCTGGAGTCCGCACTCCGCGAACTCCACGAAGAACTCGGCATCCAGGGCACTCCAGTCCAGCTCCAATTCGCCGGAACTTTCCCCATCTCCTTCGCCAAAGAATTCCACGGCAAACTGTTCCGCGACGAAGAACTAGCCTTCGTCTACATCTACAGCCAGCCGGTAGACATCAATGACCTTGTTTTACAGAAAGAAGAAGTAGAATCTGTAGAATGGTTCGACCTCGAAGACACGTATGAAGAATGCCAGAAATCCCGAGACAAATTCTGCGTGCCGAGCGGCGGGTTTGAGGTGGTACGGAGATTTTTGAGAAAGAAGCAGGTGTAAAAAATGCAGATCAGTTTATTATTAATGGAAGAAATCATAAAGCTTTTTGTGATCATGTTTATGGGATATACAGTTGTAAAAGCCGGACTTATGAAGTCATCGGAGAGCAAAAGCGTGTCCGTGATCATGGTTTATCTGGTCATCCCGTGCGTGATTCTGAATGCCTTTCAGGTAGAATACACACCCGATGTTCAGAAAGGCCTGCTTCTGGCATGCGCGGCAGCAGTTGCAGTACATATCCTGTTTCTGCTCCTCACCGCAATCCTGAAAAAACCACTCCATTTAGACGTGATCGAACGCGCAACGCTCATCTATTCAAACGCAGGAATCCTCGTAATCCCGCTGGTACAGGAATTACTTGGTCAGGAATACGTCATCTACTCCAGTGCCTACATTGCCGTCCAGCTCATCCTGATCTGGACTCACTGCAAAAATATGCTCTGCGAAGAAGAGAAACTCGAGTGGAAAAAAGTACTTCTGAACGTAAACATCATCTCCATCATAGCCGGAGTAGTACTGTTCATCTTCCGAATCCAGCTCCCCTCCGGAGCCCAGGACGTCCTGAACATGATGAACAACATGATCGGTCCACTCGGCATGCTTCTGGCAGGAATGGTCATCGCAGAAGTCCCACTGAAAACTGTATTCACCAGAAAAAGAATCTACCTTTCCGCCGCACTGCGCCTGTTCATTTACCCGGTGTTTGTTTTGGGATTGATGAAAGTAATCCAGACATTCGCCAGCATACAGGATTCTAAACAGATTCTTCTGACTGTCTACCTCGCCTCCATAACACCCGCCTGCGCAACCGTCACTTCCATGGCACAGCTCTATGATAAAGACGCGGCGTATTCCAGTTCGCTGTATGTATTAACGACACTGCTGTCGATCGCGACTATGCCGGTGATGGTGGGATTGTTTGAGATGGTGATGTGAGGAAATTGAATAATTGAGATTAGAGATTGAGACACTGACTGAGAGGTTGGTGTCTTTTGACATAAAAAAAGGTTGCAAAAGGCAACCTGTAATAATCGGGACGGGGAGGATTTGAACCTCCTAAGCGCGCTTGAACCAGTATTTTAAGGAGAATAGATAAATTGACCACCCCGTACGCGCCGTATACCACCAATTTATTGTTTGAACACATAGGCATCTCTCCCTTTAAAGCGATAACAATTTGTATTATCATTAAAAATAGAGTGATTATCTCCGCTGTGACTCCAAGACTCAGAAAGCCTAAAATACTGAGTTCTAACAAAATATAATAACAATAATACTGTATAATAAAATTGTTGGTATTGCAAGCGCTTTTTAGGATATTGAAGAAATGAATAAACATAACTATTCAGTAGGTAGTATCCCGCGAGGTGTTTTGGCATGTTTTTGCCAAAATCCCGAGACATACAAGGCAAAATGCCATCACCGAAGGTGATTTGGAATGCATTTTGACTCGTAACTGTGAGGGTACTGAACAGTTACGAATAAACAATAATTGAGCCTGAATTACTTAGGACAGTTGAGTTAAAGGAAAATAAAGATGATATTAAAGTAAGTAAAGATTTACAAGAAATAAATAGAGTAATGGCATTGGATATGAATAATTATCTAATGCCAAGGACATGTATGATGTACAAGATTATGATGATCCAGAGGAGTTTTATTTTGATCATATGGACGAATTTGAAGATGTTCAGGATGCAGAGGAGTATTGGGAAGAGTCACAGTAGAGAAAATGAACAAAATCCCCGTAATCTCTGGTCAGATAAGCGGATAAGGTGTATACTAAAAAAGTTACACTTGTTTATTAAATTTATGGATGAGGGGAAATATGAAAGTACAAAAAAGACTATGGATCGCATTGGTTACCTTCGGGCTGTTTGCCATTGTTTTTTCTGCATGGATATATAATCAGAGCACGTCGAGAGAGAAGCTGTCTTTTGACGGTACGGTGACATTTGAAGCGACGCAGGAAGTGGATGGCGAGATCAGGACAGAGAATATGGTTTTGCCGGAGGAGTTTAATGGACAACGGTCGCTTTTGTTTAAAACAACGCATACAGCTGTTGAGGTCCTTCTTGACGGTGAGGAAATTTACCAGTATGGCAGAGATGAAAATACCCCCAAATTTCTGAAATCACCGGGTTCTTGCTGGCATATTGTAGATCTTCCAGAGAATAGTGCAGGGAAAAAACTGGAGGTACGGATACTTCCGGTATATTCGAAATACTATGGAAATGAGTTTTCACTTTCTTTTGGAACGAGGGGCGATTGTGTCCTGAGAATTCTGAAAGACAGTTTCGGGATATTGCTTATCAGCTGTGGGATTTTGTTTTCTGGGACAGTCAGTCTGATTTTGTACTTTTCGAGTATGAGAAAAAAGAACAGAGCAAAATCAGTGGGCAAAAATGAGATTTTATTGAATCTTGGAATCTTTTCTTTGCTGATTGCGATATGGTCATTGCAGCAGTGTGGATTTATGCAGTTTCTGATCCCGGATGGAAGAACTCTTTATTTTGTGGATCTTTTTTCCTTTTTGCTATTTCCGGTGCCATTTACTTTTCTTTTATATGATATCTGCAAAAGCAAGTATCGTAAAGGCGCGTTATACCTGGCAATTTTGTTCCTGCTGAATATGGCAGTACAGGTCATACTTCAGTGTGCAGGAATCATAGATATTTTCCTTATGCTTCCGATGACGCATATATTAATGCTGGTTACAGTTGTCTATACATTGATGCTGATTCATTATGAGGCAGAAAAAATAGAAAATGAAGCAGCACGGGAGTTTAAGTATCCATTGTATATCATAATGGTATCTGGTGCGGCAGAACTTGCTTTGTATTATATCAGAAATTTTGAAACTACGTCCATATTCCTTCCGCTTGGAACCATGGGATTTATTGTTTCGCTGATCTGGATACAGGTATACAGATATTATGACCAGTATGTTCAGAAACAGAAAATTGCATATCTGCAGAAGATGGCAAATATGGATATGCTGACGGAAGCGATGAACAGAAATGCCTACGAAAACATGATCAAATATCTGGATGAGCAGGAAATTGAGCTGCGGACGACAGGTGTTGTATTACTTGATGTAGATAATCTGAAAGAGATCAATGACAATTTCGGACATGAAAAGGGAGACGAAGCACTGAAGCTTTGCTACCAGTGTATCCGGCGTGCGTTCAAAAATGAAAAAAACTGTTTTCGTATTGGCGGTGATGAGTTTGCATATGTGTATCATAGTGAGGAAAAGGAACAGATTCCTGGCTGCATAAATGTACTGGAACGGACTCTGAAAGAAACGTCACGTGATCTTAGTTATCAGTTGAGTATTTCAACAGGATATGCATATTATATTCCGAATACAGATATTGATTTTAAGGACATAGTAAGACGAAGTGATACGATGCTGTATCGCCAGAAACGCAGGAAAAAAGTTGCAAAGACAACGGGGACGGAAAATACATTTTCCTATATGGAAAAACATCCTGCAGAAGATATTATTGATGAAGTGATCCTCCACGAGAAAAAATATCAGGATATGCCGTTGGATGAGCTTTGCAGTATGATTGATCTTATCAGTCCTACCACCGATAATTATCCGTATGTTATAGATTTCAGGACAGATTATTATTATATTGCGCCACAGGCACTGGAGCGATTCTGTATTCCGAAAAATGCTTTTCACAAGGTAATGGAGTATCACAGAGATTTTGTCTATGGGCCTGATTATGCAAAGCTGAAAGCAGAATTTGATGATCTGCTAAGTACAGAGCGCTGTACTCACAATATGGAGTATCGCTGGATGGATCTGAAAAAAAGGCCTGTCTGGATCAAATGCAAGGGACATTTGATACGTGATGCCAAAATGAAGCCTCTTTATATGATTGGCTGCATCAATGAGATTGGTGGAAAACAAAAAGCGGACAATGTCAGCGGGCTTTTGGGTGAAACTGGTTTCCGTGAATACATAAGTAATCCGGTTCCGACCTGGAAGAAGGGATATCTGTTGCGTGTTGGAATTGATCATTTTAAAGAAATTAATGAGAAATTCAGTATGGAATATGGAGACTTTATACTGAGAGAAACAGCGGCATGTATTTCTTCGTGTATGTCAGAAAAACAAAGAGTATATAAACTGATGGCAGATGAATTTTTAATTCTGGATGTTTCCTCGGATGATACAAAAGAGGCAGGAAAACTTTTTATAAAGATCAGAGAGTCCATCGATCAGTTTGTTGAAGAAAATGATTTTGAGGTAATGTATACAATTTCAGGAGGAAGTCTGGCTCTGCACAGTTCTGAGAATATTGAATATTCAAAAGTTATGAAGCTGACGGATTTTTCATTGAATGAGGCAAAGAAGCGCGGAAGAAATCGTTGTTATATATTTGATGAAAAAGACTATAGTCGGTTTATTCGAAAAGGAGAAATTACACAGGAACTCAGAGAGGCGACAAGAAATGGATTCCAGGGATTTGTGGCATTTTACCAGCCAGTGATCGAAGCTAAAAGTGGCAGGCTCAGTGGAGCTGAATCATTGATGCGTTTTTCTTCTTCAAAGTTTGGAATGGTATCTCCAGTAGAATTTATTCCAATTTTGGAGGAGACAGGCCTGATCATTCCGGTAGGACGCTGGATGATGAAAGAAGCAATGGAAAAATGTAGTCAGATCAGAAAAGTGATTCCTGGATTTAAAGTCAATATAAATATTTCCCAGGTACAGGTATCAAAGTCAGATGTGATCATAGATATTGCAGACGAGATGGAAAAAGCAGGACTTTCACCGGAAGCAATGAATATTGAACTGACGGAAAGTGATCTGCTGGAGGGAGATATTAATACGCAGCATTTCCTAAAGGAATTAAAGCGTATGGGAATTAAACTGGCACTGGATGATTTTGGAACCGGCTATGCTAATTTCCATTATCTCAGTGAACTTGATCCGGAGATCATCAAAATTGACCGTTCTTTTACATCGAGTGCTGTGGCAGATGAAAAAGAGTATTATCTGCTGAAACAGTTCTGCAGGATGATCCATAATCTTGGCTTGAAGATTTGTATTGAAGGTGTTGAAAACCAGGAAGAATGGGCAAAGATCCAGAAGCTTGAACCAGATTTCGGACAGGGATTTTTCTGGGGAAGACCTTGTGGCTATGATGAGTTTGTAAGACAATTTATAGAGAAGAAATAAAAAATATCCGGTATAGAAACATAAGCGTTCTGTATCGGATATTTTTTTCTGTATTACATATCGAGGCACTGATGCTGGTTAAATGCTAAGCAGGAAAAGTGCCAGAAAAATGATTCCCATTGCGATCCATTTGTTAAGTGATAAACGTTCCTTAAAAAAGATCATACCTGTAATAGTAACAAACACAATGGTACCGATGTTATATACAGGATATACGATGGTTGCCGGCATTTGTGAAAGTGACAGTAGCAGAAATCTGGCGGAAAAATAATTTGGTATACCGATAAGTGCTCCCCATCCGAGATCAGCGAAAGTAAAACGCTGCTTCTTGTAAGTCTTTATAATCAGGCTGCACAGGAATGCGAAGAGAAATGTACAAAGCAGGTACAGATCCTTCAGGGATGCTGAACCACATTTGTCGTAGATGTTTGCAAGAGAATCCGTGAAACCTCCGGCTGCTAACAGAATCAATAACAAAGAAAACTGGTAAGAAACATTTTGATTTTTGACTTCGTTCGGATTCTGATTAATGATAACGACGGAGATCAGTGCAAGACAGATACCGGCAATGGAGGTAAGGGTCAGGGTTTCATGAAAAACTACAACAGCCATAATGGTTGGTACGATAACGCCAAGTTTCATAAATGTTGTTGATAATACAATGCCGTTTCGGTTTATATTGACCTGAAGCAGAATAAAATTGACAAGGTACATAATTCCGCTGATGAGTCCCATGCCTATTGGAAAAATCACTCCTTCTGAAAATGCGGATGTGTTGACACGTAAGCCAAATAATATGGCTAATAAGATACAGACAGCATAATTTGAGAGAAACATGGTCATATTGTTTCGGATGTGCTTGTCTGAAAGACGCATTGTAATTGATACGAATGCACTGAAAGTGATAGATAGTAATAAATAATACAATTTTTCCTCCCTGTGTGAAGGCAGATCCCGATGAGGATGATACCTTTTTATTTGTAAAATCAGAATTCAGTGTAACATATCAGGCGGTGGAGGGAAAGAAGTTTTTTGTGAATAGCTTTACTGTAAAAAGCTTCCATGCTATGATTATTTTTATCAATGATGATTTCTCTGAATATTGAGATAGAAGGGATTACAGTTATAGAAGCATCATTCGTATTTGGCAGAAATCCGATCTGCGCAGGTGAAGTGGAATCTGTCTGAGGGGACAGAGGAAAGTATGGTCCGTTTTCTTCCGGTAATGCAGACGGATACTCTTCTGAAATACAGAGATCAGGTGTTGATCATAGATACCAAGTATTATGAAAAAATCCTGAGAGATCATTATGATAAAGCGATACTGCATTCTGAAAATCTGTATCAGATTTTTACCTATGTAAAGAATCAGGATGTGACAGGCAACGGGAAAGTTTCAGGACTACTGTTATATGCCAGAACGGAAGAAGCAATTTCGCCGGACGGAAGTTACATGATGGATGGGAATAAGATTGGTGTGAAAACATTGGATCTGAATAAAGAGTTCAGATGGATCGCAGTACACTAGAGTTGATTAGTTTGAAATACAGAAAAAATAATGAATATACGTTACAGTAATGGAAAAGAAAGGAATGAAAATTTTATGAACATACAGATATTTGGAACCAAAAAATGTAGCGATACCAGAAAAGCAGAGCGCTTTTTCAAGGAGCGCGGCATCAAATATCAATTTGTTGACATGAAAGAAAAAGGTATGAGCAAGGGTGAAGTTACATCGGTTGCACAGGCAAATGGTGGTTTGGAAAATATGATCAACTGGGAAGGCAAGGATAAGGATACGCTTGCGCTGATTAAATATATTGCGGATGAGGACAAGCTGGCAAAGATACTAGAGAATCCGCAGGTGATCAGGACACCTGTAGTTCGAAATGGAAAGCAGTCAACGCTTGGATATCAGCCGGATATATGGAAAGGGTGGAAATAGGATATGGCATTGTGGGCGATGGGGGATTTTCATCTGGCATTTTCGGTGGATAAGCCGATGGAAGTCTTTGATCCGATATGGAAGAATCATGAAAAGAAGATCCAGAAGTATGTCACAAAATGTGTGAAGGATACAGATACGATCGTGATCACAGGAGACCATAGCTGGGGGAGAAATCTTGAAGAGTGCGAAACGGACCTTAAATTTATTGAGGAACTTCCCGGGCGGAAGATCCTGCTCCGTGGAAATCATGACATGTTCTGGGACGCAAAGAAAACTGCCAGATTAAATGACAGCTTTGAGGGCCGGCTTCAGTTTCTTCAGAATAATTATTACAATTACGGAGATTATGCGCTGGTCGGAACCAAGGGATATTGTTATGAGGGAAAAGATTCAATAGAACATTTCCTGAAGATCAGGGAGCGGGAGGTGGAGCGGCTGAGGACATCGTTTGACAAAGCAAAAGCAGACGGATATTCTAAGTTTATCATGTTTTTACATTACCCCCCGACGACCATCGGAGAGCAGGAAAGCCCCTTCACGCAGATGGCAGAAGAATACGGCGCAGAGCAGGTGATCTATTCTCACTGCCATGGCAGGGAAAGATATGATGACAGCTTCAAGGGAGAGGTAAATGGAATCATGTATCGGCTCGTTTCATCAGATTATCTGAGGTTCAGACCGGAACGAATTTTATAAAGTCAGAAAAGAGGAAAAACTATGAAAATCGTAATCATCAACGGAAGCGCAAGAAAAGGAAATACTTTAACAGCAATTAATTCTTTTATCAAAGGGGCATCTGAAGGAAATGAGATTGAAGTCATTAATCCGGACAAACTGAATATCGCTCCATGCAAAGGCTGCGGCGCCTGTCAATGTCATAAGGGCTGTGTGGACAAAGACGACACAAACCCGACCATCGACAAGGTCGCAGCAGCAGATATGATCCTTTTTGCAACACCGGTTTACTGGTGGGGAATCACAGCACAGATCAAACAGGTTATCGACAAATGCTATTGCCGTGGCATGCAGATGAAAGAGAAAAAAGTCGGTATCATTGTTATTGGCGGTGCTCCGGCAGGGGATAAACAGTATGATCTGATCAAGAGCCAGTTTGACTGCATAGCAGACTATCTGGCATGGGATGTTCTGTTTTACAAACCATACTCCGCAAATGGCAAAGATGAACTGGCGAAAGATATTGAGGCGATGAAAGAGTTTGAGATGTTAGGAAAAGCACTGGAGAAATAAGTGCTCAGAAGAGAGGGGATAGTGATGATAAGAGTTTTATTCGTTTGCCACGGCACTCTTTGAAAGCTTCGCCAAAAAGCCAGTAAAATCACGGTCTGGAGGGCATAGGCGGTTAGAAAATAACCCGAAAATAACCCACGGTATTTTGTGCAGATATTACATGTAAATATAGATGATGTTTGGGATGCAACATGATAGATGAGCTGTAAGATTTTGGAAAGAGAAATCTTATGGCTTTTTTGCAAACAAATAGAAGAGAAAAATAGTGTTAAAATGTAAAAAAATATTTTACAATATTATTGATAAATACTCTTTATTTGAATATAATTAGGGTAGAAAAGAGAAAAGGAGGTCATCACAATGAAGTTTGATGAATTATTTGAACAGAGAAGTCTGGTGGCTTCGAAGTTAAAAGATTGTATTAGAGATATGGGGTATACAAAAGTATCCTTTGCGGCAAAGGCAGATATTTCACGACCAACTCTTGATAAGTTGCTGAATGGTAGTATAGACAGCAAGAGTTCTTTTGATCGCCATTTGCAGAAAATACTGAAATTACTCAATATGACGGTAGAAGACTTGATGTTGTATCATTCAGCTCCCTCAAAGCTCTCTACAGCAACGGTGTATTCACAGAACGCACCGATGGATCATGAAATGAACGAAACAGCAAAGAAGCAGTATAATTTACTTCTTGATGTAATTGATTTGTGTGCGATTTATTATTAAAGGTACCTATAATTTACCGAATAGCAGTTTTGTGTCAATCGAAATGAAATGGAGATGTGGATTAGATGAGTGAATTAATTACTGCCCAAAACTTGGAGCTTGTTATAAAAAAGAATCATGAGATTAAAGAGGAAGTTCTAGCACAGGCAATTAGACTCCAGACAAATCCATCTATAATGAAAGTTGCATCAGCTCCACAACTTGCACTACTAATTTTACAGGGCTTTGGTTTGATTCAGATGCCTATAGAAGATAAATATTGGAGTGGTGCTATATTTGTTAAGGACGAAAAGATTATTCCTGTTATAAATACTGCACTCCCCAGAGCAAACCAATATTTTACAGCGTGGCATGAGATATATCATTTGATATTTGATAAAGTATCATTTGACCATTTTATTGAAACTGATAATACACTAGAAGAGAGAAAAGCGGAGTATTTTGCAGCATGTATGCTGTTAAATGGTGTTGACAGGTATTTTACAGAACTTCCGGAAGCAGAGTTTGTTTCAAAAATATTCCATTGTATGTCAACATTTCAAGCACCATATAAAGCAGTGTTGGTATCTTTATATGAATATGCTATACAAAGTGAAAATGAAAAGCTTTGTGGCAAAATCAAAGAAGTATTTGACCTTCAGTTTGATGATTTACCAAACAGATTCAGAATGCTTGGATTGGACGACAGTCTGGTATGCCCTTCTTATGTTGTCAATACGTCTTCTTTACAAGAAAAAATAAAGAGGACAAGAGATGAAAATCCTGAGCTTCGTTATCATGAAGATAATGAGGAGTATTTAAAGAATATTATGGCTGAAATAGCTCTGATAACAAGGAGGAGCGAATGATAGATATAGAAAAAATTGAAAACATAGATGATAAAAAGCATATCGCTCTTTTAGATACTTCATCAATCTCTTTTATGCAGGGACTGAAAATGAAAGGCATACAACCAGAGGACATATTGAAAGATTATGATTTGATTCTGATTCCGGAATGGGTGTTAACTGAAATAAATGATGCTCCGGGAAGAGCTAATTATGTACAAGGATTAATAGAAATGGGATACCCGATATACTGCATTAAAGAGGAATCATATTCGGATTTAACAAATAACGAAGAAGGAAATCTTTATCAGATAGTCCTGGCATCAACGCACCAGTTGGCAAGAATCAGAAGCTATTTGCGTCGTCATGTTGAAAAAGTGGATCCGCTTGATATGGAAGCATATGAAGAGTGGATTCAAAGGTTATATGATGAATGGCCAATTTCTGAAGAGATGCTGTCTACTGGTAGAATAAAAAAGAAAAATGCTGGTGAGGTATCAATTACGATTTTGTCTGAGATAATATCATGGTATTACCCTGAAACAAAGACACTGACTATATATTCTCAAGATGGTGATACATATGATTTTCAAAGAAAAGCAGAGACTGATTTAAGAAAAGTATTTGCTGCAAAAGCGCCTGTGCCAATATCTTACAAGAGTAATGATGCTATATTATGCCAACTTGCAAGAGAAGGAAAAATCAATATAGATGATATTAATGAATATAGAAAAGATGTACGGAAAATCACATATAGTAAAGAACAGGATGATCATGCAATCGTATTGGTTACGGAATTAGTAAATAACGAATTGTTTGCAAAACTTGTTTCTGATAAAACTGTGCATATTATTTTTTAAAGTTGTGATGCTAAATTTGAATTACAATGTCCCTCGGGATCTCCCTCGGAATGTCCCTCAGAAAAAATGACAATGACGTCAGGAATAAGTTCCAAGGCTGTAAAATGTCACATTAATGATATAGATGATGTTTGGGACGCAACATGATAGAATGGTTACAAGAAAAATTTGTAGGAATATAAAGATATGGAATTAAGATTATTACGCTATTTTTTGACAGTAGCAAAAGAACAGAGCTTTACAAAAGCAGCAGAACAATTGCATATTACCCAGCCAACGCTTTCCAGACAAATGGCGTCATTTGAAGAGAACCTGGGAATAACATTATTTATTCGAAGCGGGAAGAAAATTACACTTACTGATGAGGGGATTCTATTAAAAAGGCGTGCCCTGGAGATCCTTAATCTTGAGGAAAGGACGCTTAAGGAACTGAACAGGAAAGAAGATGTTGTGGAGGGTACCATAACCATTGGCTGTGGTGAATTTGCGGCAGTAGAAACATTGGCGAAAATATGCAAAACATATAAAGAAAAATACCCACTGGTTCAGATTGTACTTCATACTGCAACAGCAGATACGGTGTATGAGATGATGAATAAGGGTCTTGTAGATATTGCGTTATTCATGGAACCGGTTGACACTGAAGGGCTGGATTATATTCGGATTTCGGATTGTGACCACTGGTGTGTTGGAATGCGCCCAGATGATCCGCTGGCAGAAAAAGAGTTTATAAAAAAAGAAGATCTCATTGGAAAACCATTGATTCTGCCAGAAAGAATGAATGTTCAAAGCGAACTTGCCAATTGGTTTGGGAAAGACTTTTCGAAACTGCAGATTGCTTTTACAAGTAATCTTGGAACAAATGCCGGAGTTATGGCGGCAAATGGACTGGGGTATCCGGTATCGATCGAAGGTGCTGCAAAGTATTGGCGGGAGGATATTCTTGTACAGCGAAGAATTTCTCCTGAAATCACGACAAGCACTGTGATTGCCTGGAGACGGAACATCCCATATTCGCTGGCAGTCCGTAAAATAATAGAAGAAATAAATGCTTTTCGGGCATAAAACAAAATTCAATATAAGCATTAGACATAATGAGGCGATGGAGCTTAAAATAGATGTGTAAGATGAATGTGAATCTTATACATCTATTTTTTCTGTGAAAAATACGCAAGGAAAGAGGTTTTGTATTATGTGTAAAAAATTAGTTGCATTTTTCAGTGCAAGTGGAACAACAAAAAAAGTAGCAGATATGATTGCAGAGGAAGCAAAAGCAGACTTATTTGAGATTGAGCCGAAGATTCCATATACAAAGGCTGATCTTGACTGGATGGATAAAAAATCCAGAAGCAGTGTGGAAATGAGTGATAAGAAATACAGACCGGAGATTATAAAAAAAGAAATGGATATGAGTTCTTATGATGAGATCCTTCTTGGATTTCCAATCTGGTGGTATGTGGCTCCGACAATCATCAATACATTTTTGGAAACTTATGATTTTGGCGGTAAAAAGATCGTGCTTTTTGCAACATCCGGTGGAAGCGGATTCGGTAATACTATAAAGGAATTACAGCTGTCCGCGCCAGATGCAGTTATTACAGAAGGCAGCTTGTTAAATCGTGGAACTAAACAGGAAATCAGTGATTGGGTAAAATCTTTATAAATAACAGTGCTATGGAGGGATACATAATATGGGAAAAATAATACAGACAGCAGGAAGAAATGCACTTGGTGAATTTGCACCAGAGTTTGCACATTTTAACGATGATGTGCTTTTCGGTGAAAACTGGAATAACCAGAATATCGATGTAAAAACAAGAAGTATCATTACAGTGGTTGCTCTGATGGCTTCCGGAATTACGGATTCTTCTTTAAAATATCATCTTCAAAATGCAAAAAATCATGGTGTGACACAAAAAGAGATTGCTGCAGTGATCACACATGTCGCATTCTATGCAGGTTGGCCAAAAGCATGGGCTGTTTTCAATCTTGCAAAGGAAGTATGGGAAGCAGGCGAAGGAGATTTGCCATACGAAGAGGAAGCAATGTGTGCGCATGCAAAAGAAATGATGTTTCCGATTGGTGCACCAAATGATGGATTTGCACAGTATTTTTCCGGCAGAAGTTTTCTTGCACCGATTTCTACTTCTCAGGTTGGAATTTTTAATGTGACATTCGAACCTGGATGCAGAAATAACTGGCATATTCATCACGCAAAAAGTGGCGGAGGACAGATTCTGGTATGTGTTGCCGGAAGAGGATATTATCAGGTAGAAGGTAAAGAAGCTGTAGAAATGAAGCCAGGCGACTGCATCAATATTCCGACAGAAGTGAAACACTGGCATGGCGCCGCACCGGATGAATGGTTTAGCCATCTGGCAATAGAAGTTCCGGGCGAACATGGTTCTAATGAATGGCTTGAACCGGTAAGTGATGAAGAATATGGGAAATTACAATAGGAAGGTGAATGAAATGTTTGATAATAGTATTGTATTGAATAATGGAGTGAAAATTCCACAGCTCGGTCTTGGAACATGGTTTATTGATGATGATAAGGCTGCTGATGCTGTAAAAGCAGCAGTAGAGATTGGCTATAGACATATTGATACGGCACAGGCATACGGCAATGAGCGTGGCGTGGGTGAAGGAGTAAGAACTTGTGGTATTCCGCGTGAAAAGCTGTTTGTTGTATCAAAGGTTGCAGCAGAGCATAAAACCTATGAGGAAGCAATGGCAGGAATCAATGAGACACTTGAAAAGATGGGACTAGATTATCTTGATATGATGATTATCCACAGTCCGCAACCTTGGGTAAAAGTTAATCAGTGTGAAGACAGATATGTAGAGGGAAATCGAGCAGCATGGAAAGCTCTTGAGGATGCTTATAAGGCAGGAAAACTTAAGGCAATTGGAATTTCCAATTTTCTGATTGAAGATATTGCAAGTCTTCTTGAAACAGCAAAGATTAAGCCAATGGTAAATCAGATTCTTCTTCATATCAGTAATACGCCGATAGAGTTAGTTGAATATTGCCAGAAGAATAATATTGTTGTAGAAGCATACTCACCAATTGCGCATGGTGAAATATTAAATCAATCGGAGATAACTACGATTGCAAAGAAGTATGGTGTGACTGTTCCACAGCTCTGCATTAGATATACGCTTCAGCTTGGTGCAATTTCTCTGCCAAAAACAAGTAATCCTGAACATATGAAGAGTAATGCAGAACTAGATTTTGAAATTAGTGCTGAAGACATGGAACTGTTAAAGAATTTTAAGAAAATTAAGAGCTATGGTGACAGTGGGATTTTCCCTGTTTATGGTGGAAAGATGTAAGAAATATAACAACAATCTAACAATCCGTTGGTAATCTAAATATTGAATAACAACTTAATATCATTAATAGCAAAGCTATAAGATTTCAAAAAAAGGAGTCTTATAGCTTTTTTTGCATTTGCCCATTGTATTTTACCCTCTGAGCGTTTCGTTATATGAGGGCGTAACAAAGAAAGTCTGATGCAGTGGCAAAGAAATTTTTTCGTGCTCTCAATTGAATCCAGGCCTGATTCATGGGGCATTCCGGGGCAAATCAAGGAGAAATAAAACTATGATAAAAATACTTTTCATCTGTGGATTATGCAATGGATTTGATAGAAAATGGTGGTGCTAGAATGGTAGATTACACACGTAATCAAGCAATACTATGAAAGTATAGAAATGTTAAAAAGTTAGAAAATAATATAAATATGTAAAGTGGATTATGGTGTTAAAACATGGAAAGAAGAAAATAGATTTGTTGTCGATGGCGTGGTATATTAATTGTAGTTGAAGGAGAGTAGATAAAATATCTTTCTGTCGCTGAAAGGCGAAAAAGTGGAATGTATCGGAGCGTTTGAACAAGCCACTGAATTTGTTGGATATTTTACGTGATGAGAAGATAGTAAAATATTCTGGTGATCATAGATCATACAAGATCAGCGTTGACAGCAAAGCTTATTAAAGTACGGTACCAATGATTTAAGGAAAGAATGGTTTGTTGTTGGCGATTACAAGAAAATGCCTAATGAAGTCTGGAAAAGGGATACCGTATTGACAGAAGATATAGATATAAAAGTTAATCTCGATAATACAGAAGGAGAGATATTATGGCATCAAATTTTAGTTTTCTGGAAAAATACTGGATAGAACTGGCTTTGCTGGGAGAAACGGCAGAATCTTATTTGTATAGTGATCCAAATGCCTGTATTTTTAAAATTGGAATGTTGGCAGAGCAGATAGTTCGGGGAATATTTGCCTATGAAAAAATTGAATTACCTGAAGATACCAGACAGTCCAATTTGATTCGCGTACTTAAGTACAGAAGCATCATTCCTGAAAATATTGACAATATTCTGTATTCCATCAGAAGGGCAAGAAACGATGCTGTCCATGTAGGATGTGAATCAACGGACAGGGCAAGGATTTTGCTAGAGATGGCATATAATTTAACCTATTGTGCTACTTCAAATAAATTATATGAAAACCTGTAAATGCGCAAAGAATCCCTGTAATTATTGGAAAACTAAAATTTTTAGAATATCAATTCCTTGATTTTTCCAAGTTCGCAGGATTCATTGAAAATACTGTTTAATGCAATACAGAGATTGTACGCCAGTACTTTATTGACCAGGCGGGTACATAATCCCTGAAAGCTTTTGGCCAGCACTCTTTCTGCATTTAGTTGACCAGTTAGCTGTGAAAACACAGTTTCTACCCGCCTTCTCTGTTTGAATATTAATTGACGCACAGATTTTGTCCAGTTTTCTTTACTGTTAGAACGCTTCAGGGCAAAAAGGCAGATATTTTGCTCCTGCAT
>NZ_QTWS01000004.1:0-243 GCF_003461245.1 Blautia sp. AF19-10LB | reverse complement strand
GGTACATAATCCCTGAAAGCTTTTGGCCAGCACTCTTTCTGCATTTAGTTGACCAGTTAGCTGTGAAAACACAGTTTCTACCCGCCTTCTCTGTTTGAATATTAATTGACGCACAGATTTTGTCCAGTTTTCTTTACTGTTAGAACGCTTCAGGGCAAAAAGGCAGATATTTTGCTCCTGCATTTCCTGCATCAGCCTTTCACCGACATAGCCCTTGTCTGCTAAAACTGTGAAATTTGAACA
>NZ_QTWS01000039.1 GCF_003461245.1 Blautia sp. AF19-10LB | reverse complement strand
AAAAAAATAAATTTCATCACTTTTTACAATGGACTATGCATACCCTTGAACAGTAACCATAATCCCCTGTACCATACGAAAACCATACACCTCAGCCTTTATTCCCTCACCATTCCATGCTATACTACAACTTCGAACAATCTGCCACAAAAGCAAATACAAAAGCAAAAGGAGACCTCAAAAAACATGAATATACAATCCAACCTCACCCCATACCTGGAATTCTGCAAATACCGCAAAGAACTCGACTACAACACCCTCAAAGCCTACAAGACTGATCTCCGGCAATATTTCACATACACCAATACCAACACCCCACAAAGGCAGCAGATTGAAGCCTACATCACCCATCTGCACAAGCAATACAAGCCCAAAACCGTAAAAAGAAAAATCGCCTCCATAAAAGCCTTCTATAATTATCTGGAAGAATCCGAGATCATCACTGAAAATCCATTTCACAAAATCAAAGTCAAATTCAAAGAATCCGTAACACTTCCCAGAATCATTCCCAGAGAAGAAATCGAACAGCTTCTGAATCATATCTATAAATGCCTGGAACAAAGCACCGCATCAGATTATAAATATATTCTGCGAGATGCAGCAGTCATCGAACTGTTTTTTGCAACCGGAGCCCGTGTCTATGAAGTTTCCAATATAAAAGAAGAAAATATCAATCTGAATACAGGACTGATTAAATTAATGGGAAAAGGAAACAAAGAAAGATACGTCCAGATCAGCAATCCTTCAGTGCTTGCCATATTGAAAAAATATTACAAAAAAAATAAAACAGAGATCCAAAACAGCGGCTTTTTCTTTGTAAACTGCCGGGGAAGCAGATTTACGGAGCAGTCCATCCGCCTGATGCTGAAAAAATATACAAACCAGGCCGGCATAAAAAGAAACATAACCCCACATATGTTCCGTCATTCTTTTGCGACCTATCTGATAGAAGAGGGCGTGGATGTAAGCTGTGTGCAGCAGATTCTGGGGCATAGTTCCATAAAAACAACACAGATCTATATCCATATTGCAGCGAGGAAACAGGCTGAGATTCTGAGAGAACTGCATCCACGAAACAAGATGGACATCGCAGGTGCGGCATAAAACAGTAGAATTCCTTATAATCCCACCAAAATCCCCACCATCCACCAAAAGCAAATATTAAAAAATGTCATAATCAGACCAAATTCGTGCCAATTCAGCATCCTACAACAGTTGACTACACCAATCGAAAATGCTATTGTATATACGAAACTAAAAATAGGGCATGTCTGTGCTCGAAAAATGTGTTATAATGTAACGCATATGCGTATACGGTATAAAACATAAAAAGGAAGCTTGGGAAAGGAAGGGACAGGAGATGCCCGCTACAACAGGGTGCTCCTGAATATGAGAGGTGCAAATGAAAAATAACGGAAACAAAAAACGAAACATTCGCTGGACACTTGTTTTATACGACATAGTGATATATCTGGTGGTTGCAGCTTTACTGTTGGTTCTCTATGGCGGCAACGATAAACTCGCGACAGTAACGGTTATCCAGCAGATGCTTCTTTCCGCGATATGTGTCTTTGCTGCGAGACTGATTGGCAATGTCTACGGGCAGGTATGGCGGTATGGCGGGATTCAGTGTTACATCAGGCTATTGTTTACAGATGCGATTGCATTCTGGGTATATGTATTACTGGAATTGATACTTCCGGTTCACAAGATTACCTTTGCAAGAATGCTGGCGTTGTTCTGCATGAACGTTCTGGGAGCGCTTACTCTTCGTATGATGTACCGTTACGCTTACAAATGCGGCAATCAGGAAACTTTGTATGGCAGATTTCTGGCGAAACTTCTTTATCTCGTATCCGGTGTACAGGCGGCAAGTGACAAAGAAGTACAGAAGATTAAGATCGCGATCATCGGTGCAGGTCGTGTAGGAGTAAGCTTTGCAGAGGAGCTTCTTAATAACGAAGAAGCTGCATACATACCACGTTGTTTTATTGATACTAATAAGGAAAAAGTCGGTCGTGAAATTCAGGGAATTCCAGTATACTCAGAAGACGAAGCAACGCTCAAGAGACTTGCAGAATACGAAGTACAGGAAATCGTCTTTGCGATTCCATCCATGGATGCTGACAAGAAAAAGGCTCTGTACGAATACTACAAGAAAGCCGGATACAAATTAAAGGTCTACGATTATCCGACAGTTTATGCAGCAGGCGGCAAACGCCACCTGAGAGAGTTTGATATTGAGGAACTGTTATTCCGTAAACCTCTGGTCGTTACAGATGAGAAGACTTATGACTACTATCGCAACAAAGTAATCCTGATCACAGGAGGCGGCGGTTCCATCGGTTCCGAACTCTGCCGTCAGCTTGCCAAGATGAATCCACGCAAGTTGATCATTCTGGATATTTACGAAAATGGTGCCTACGATGTTCAGCAGGAACTCAAGATTGCCTACAAAGGTAAACTCGACCTTCAGGTAGAGATTGCTTCTATCACAAACCGCAGAGCGATGGAAAGAGTCTTTGAGCAGTATCATCCACAGATCGTAATCAATGCAGCAGCTCATAAGCATGTTCCGCTGATGGAGCACAACTGTATTGAAGCAATCGAAAACAATGTCTTCGGTACCAGAGTAATTGTAGAAATGTGTGAGAAACACAATGCAGAGCGTTTCATGATGGTATCCACAGACAAGGCAGTCAATCCGACCAACGTTATGGGTGCGACGAAACGAATGTGTGAAATGATCGTTCTGAGTGCAAGTACACACGGTAAAGTTAAATACAGTGCGACCCGTTTCGGAAATGTACTTGGAAGTGCAGGATCTGTTATCCCGCTGTTCAAACGCCAGATTGCCAACGGCGGTCCGGTCACACTTACAGATAAGAGAATCATCCGTTACTTCATGACCATTCCGGAAGCCTCTCAGCTGGTACTCCAGAGTGGGGCAATGGCACAGAATGGTGAACTGTTCGTACTGGATATGGGGAAGCCGGTCAAGATCCTGGATCTTGCAGAGAACATGATCCGTCTGTCAGGTGTGCAGGGAATCGATATCGTAGAAACCGGTCTGCGTCCGGGAGAAAAATTATACGAAGAACTTCTTGTTAAAACAGAAGAACTTGACAAGACACCAAACAGCATGATCTTCATCGAACGTGATGCTCCGCTGTGTGAGCATGATATTAATGTGAAACTTGAAGAACTGCAGGCTGCGTGTGCGACAGAAGATGACAACGTAGCACGCGAGGCTCTGAGAAAAGCAGTTCCAACATTCAGAAAGCCGGAAGAAGTAAACTGTACTGCCGAGCAGTCAAAAGAGATGGTAAATACAAGAAAAAATATGCAGCATTTAGAACAGACTGCAGTTATATAATTCATAGAATTAAGAAAGAAGGATTTAGTTATGAAGATTCCATTTTCACCACCGGACATTACAGAAGAAGAAATTGAGCAGGTATCAGAGGCATTAAGATCCGGATGGATCACAACCGGACCAAAAACAAAAGAATTGGAAAAAGAAGTTGCAGAATTCTGCGGAGTAAGCAAAGCAGTATGCTTAAGCTCTCAGACTGCATGCGCTGAGATGACTTTACGTCTATTGGGCATTTCGGAGGGCGATGAAGTAATCACCTGTGCATATACATATACGGCAAGTGCTTCTGTAGTCTGCCATGTAGGAGCTAAATTAGTAATGGTCGATACGCAGAAAGACAGTCTTGAAATGGACTATGATAAACTGGCAGAAGCTATTACTGAAAAAACAAAAGTAATCATTCCAGTCGATCTTGGGGGTGTTCCATGTGATTATGACAGAATCTTTTCTATCGTGGAAAACAAAAAAGCATTGTTCCATCCTGCAAACAAAATTCAGGAAGCAATCGGAAGAGTAATTGTTATGGCAGATGCGGCTCATGCATTTGGTGCGACTTGGAAAGGAAAACTGGTAGGAAGTATTGCGGATTTTTCAAATTTCAGTTTTCATGCAGTGAAGAATTTCACTACAGCAGAGGGCGGTGCAGTGACATGGCATGATATTGAGGGGATTGATAATGAAGAGATTTATCATCAGTATCAGCTCTTGTCTTTGCATGGACAGTCAAAAGATGCTCTGGCCAAAACACAGCTTGGTGCATGGGAATATGATATTGTCGGTCCATGGTTTAAATGCAATATGACAGATGTCGTAGCAGGGATTGGACTGGCACAGATGAAACGTTATAAGGGACTTCTTGCCAGAAGAAAAGAAATTATTGAAAAATATGATGCGGCATTTAAACCACTTGGTATTGAAGTGCTGGACCATTATACAGACGAACACCAATCGTCAGGACATCTGTATATTACAAGAGTTCCTGGAATCACTCTGGAACAGCGTCATGAGATTATTGTTAAAATGGCAGAAGCAGGAATTGCGTGCAATGTACATTACAAACCATTACCGATGATGACTGCGTATAAAAATCTTGGATTTGATATTGAAAATTATCCAAATGCTTATAAACAATTTGAAAATGAAATTACATTACCTCTTCATACAAAATTAACAAATGAAGAAGTGGATTATGTAATTAAGAATTACTGCCAGATTGTAAAAAGTTATATTAAAAAATCCTAATCAATAAGGGGAGCGAGAATGAGAAAGTGGGAAGATCTTCCTGAGTTTATGAAATGTGATGAGGTGAAAGAATACTATAATATTCTTTCTAGAAAGAAAGTCAGCCTGATATTAAAGAGGGGATTTGATCTTGTGGCAGGTGTTGGGATTCTTGTAGTAACTGCAATTCCAATGCTTGTCATTGGAATCAAAATTGCGACTGAGTCTGAAGGTGGAGTTTTTTATCGTCAGGAACGTGTTACCACGTATGGAAAGAAATTTAAGATTCATAAATTTCGGACTATGGTAGCAAATGCAGATCAGATTGGCAGTGCGGTTACTGTTTCTGGTGATAACCGTATTACACCGACAGGAGCTTTTCTTCGAAAATATCGTTTAGATGAGCTTCCGCAGGTGTTTGATATATTGTCTGGAAATATGAGCTTTGTTGGAACGCGACCAGAGGTGGTAAAATATGTAAAAAAATATAAACCAGAATATTTTGCAACATTGTTATTACCTGCGGGAATTACCTCTGAAGCAAGTATAAAGTATAAAGATGAGGCAGAACTGCTAGATGCAGCTGAGGATGTAGACGAGGTATATATTACAAAAGTTCTCCCAGAGAAAATGAAGTATAATCTGAGTAGTATAAGAAAGTTTAGTTTCTTAGGAGAAATTGCTACAATGATTAAAACTGTTTTTGCAGTGCTGTAAGGAAAGAGGAGGGAATATTTTGATTTCAGTACGTGAGGTGCAATCAAATGAAAAAAAACTGATTAATGAGATTGTCTCCATTCATCTTAATACATTTGAGGGGTTCTTTCTGACTTTTATGGGACGCGGATTTTTAAATCAGATGTATAAATCTTATTGTGATTATGAGTATGCTGGCTTATTAGTGGCTGAAGATGGGAATAAAACACTTGGATTTCTGGCATATTCAAGTAATTTTAGCGGCTTATATAAGTATATGATTAAAACTAAAATTATCCCATTTGCCTGGTATAGTATAGGGGCTTTTTTTAGAAAACCATCTGCGTTTATGCATATTATTAAGGCTTTTTTAAAACCAGGCGAGGCAAAAAGAAAGGAGAGGTATGTTGAACTTGCTTCAATTGGCGTTGATCCTAAAAGTAAGTCAAAAGGAGTCGGCTCAAAATTAATAGATGAATTAAAAAATCGAGTAGACTTTAAGAAGTATGCATACATTACTCTTGAAACGGATGCCATAGATAATGATCTAGCTATCCATTTTTATGAAAAAAATGGTTTTGTTAAGAAAAGGCAATATGCAACAAGTGAAGGTAGGAAAATGCTTGAATACAGATACAGGAAGAGTGGGAATCATAAATGAATATTTTGTTCTTAGATGCTTATTTTGAACCAGAATCGATTGCATTTACACATTTGGAAAATGATTTATTAAATGCTTTAACTAAGACGGGACATAATATTTATATTATATGTCCAACTCCTACCCGCGGAATCGATGATACAGTAAGAAAAGAATATAAACATAGATATAAAGAAACATTGTACAAAGGGCATGTTCATGTTAGAAGATTTAATGCACCAAAAGAGGGAAAAAATCCAATAATTAGGATGTTTAGGTATTTATGGTGTAATTTGCAAACTTATAGATATGGAATTAAATATAAAAATATAGATGTGATTTTTGCTAACAGTACTCCTCCAACGCAAGGATTGTTAGGTGCTTTAGTGAAAAAGAGACTAAGCAAGAAAAAAAACATCCCATTTGTTTATTGCCTTCAGGACATTTTTCCAGATTCGTTAGTAAATGCCAAAATGACTTCAAAGGGAAGTTGGATTTGGAAATTAGGACGAAAAATAGAAAATTATACTTACAAAAATGCAGATGAAATTATTACAATCAGCGATGCTTTTAAACAAAATATCATAAAAAAAGGTGCAGATAAAAACAAAGTTCATGTAGTTCCTAATTGGATTGATACTTGCGAGGTGTTTCCCGTTTCTAGAAACGATAATCCGATTTTTGATAGATATAAATTGGATCGAAATAAATTTTATATTTGTTACAGTGGAAATATAGGTCATTCACAAAACATGAATCTTCTTCTAGATGTTGCAAAGCAGATAAAAGATGAAGAGATTCGCTTTGTAGTAATTGGTGATGGTGCGGCCAAAGTAGAAGTGGAAAAGAGAATAGAAGCGGAAAAAATTACGAATGTGGTGATGTTACCTTTTCAGCCTTATGAAGAAATTGCAAATGTGTTTAGTGTGGGAGATGCTGGGTTAATAATTAGTAAACCTGGAATAGGTGGAAGTTCTGTCCCAAGCAAGACATGGAGCATTATGGCGGCAGAGAAACCAATATTAGCATCATTTGATCAGGACAGTGAGTTGGCAACTCTTATTAAAAAAGTTGGTTGTGGAATTGTATGCCCTGCGGGGGAAAAAAATAGCTTGATTAAAGCTATACTTAAATTAAAGAGCGAAAATAATACTAATATGGGAATACGGGGAAGGCATTATGTTACAAATGAGATAAGCAAGAAAAAATGTGTTGATAAATATTTGAAAATATTGAAAGTTTAAGGATGGTTTATATGAGAAAAATAGTGTGGATTGGCAGCTATGTTTCCGAAAAATCTATATCAAAAGTACAAGAATTGGGATATAAAAATCCTGCATCTGTTACATCTCAAGCTAATATTTTAGAAGGTCTAGAAACAGTTACAAATTCAAGTATTGATACATTAGGTGTTCTTTCTTTTAAGGGCTTTCCGAGTGATAAAAAAATTTTTATGCCTAAAATAAAATCGACACATGGAAAAGGTGCAGAAGATATATTAACATCTGTGGTAAACATAAAATATTTTAATAAATGGTACTCAAAGTTAAGCCTAAAAAAAGATGTAAAGAAATATTTTGAAAAATTGAATACAAAAGAGCCTGTGGATGTTTTTATTTATGAGATGCGTTCTGTTTGCTTGGAGATGGCAAAGACGATTAAAAAAATTAATCCTAAAATAAAAATTCATTTAATTATTCCGGATTTGCCACAATTTATGGATTTGAGGGCAGGACAATTAAAAAAATGGCTAAAAAGAATTGATTGGGAAAATATGCGACATAACATGGAATATATAGATGATTATATTTTATATACAGAATCTATGGCTGAATATTTGCATATTACAGATAAAAAGTGGATGGTGATGGAAGGTTCAATAAATTCTAGAGAAATCGAAAGACCTTTAAAAACATCATCAAGTAGTAAAAATAAATTTATAGTAATGTATTCAGGGGGTATTAAAAAGAACTTTAAGATAGAGAATTTACTTAAGGCATTTGAACTGTTGGATGATAGATTTGAATTATGGATTACTGGTAGCGGAGATTTTGAAAAAAATGTTATAGAATATGCTGATAAAAATAATAAAATTAAGTTTTATGGATTTCTGTCATCGCGTGATGAATTACGTGAATTGCAGGAAAAGGCGACAATGCTTATAAATATGCGCGATCCGAAAGAAGAAGCATCAAAATTTTGTTTTCCTTCAAAATTATTTGAATATATGCTTACGGGTAAGCCAGTGTTGTCATTAAAATTGATGGGAATTCCTCAGGAATATTTTCAGTATTTAATAAATGTGGATAGTACTGGGGCTAAAGATATAGCAAAAGCTATAGAGAGGGTCGCAAATGAAAATGATAAATGTAGAGTGGAATTTGGGATGAAAGCACGTGAGTTTATTGTTGAGAAAAAAAATAATATTTCACAGGCGGAAAAAATTTATCAATTTATAAAATAAAGTTAAAATTAGGACAAAAGTGATATGCACCACAAAGGAAATTGCAAATGAAAAAAATTAAAGTGAAATTTTCTAATATATTAGTTATTATAATGTTGTTTATAAGCATGGGATGTCTTTGGAAAATGCTGACGAAAGCAACGACAGGTGTTTCGGGATTTTATTGGATTGTTCCATTTGTTTTTACCATGTGTTTAGTGCTTTTTCCCTTTGACGTTAAACTACATGAGGGTGGTATAGGGGTTAAGATATTATTTGGAGTAATGATTGTTAGATATTGTATTTCTCCATTGTTAAATACAATGACAAATTTGAGTAAATATGGAACAACGGAGACCATTTGGTCTATTGTGTACCAATGTATAGAAATAATTTCTGTGTTTTTAGGATTAAAATTATTTTATAGAAATGAGGAAAAAAGGGTAATTAATAAATTAAAAAGAAAGTCTAGTGAACATTTAAGTTCAAAGTTAACGTATTCTGGAATTGCCATTATGTTATTTTTATGTATGATAATGATTTTGAGAGGAAATGGTGATGAGATATGGGATGCTGCTAGATTTTTTTTGGCGACAGATGCTATTGAGAATAAAGCATATGATTCATATTCAATTATTGCACTGCTGAGTATGAAATCTATGTTATTTATTGCTTTGGTGCAGTTATTTAGCGATAAAAATAAAAAAAATCACAGGAAAATATGGCCATGTCTTGGTTGTATGGTAGCAGCTATTAATTTTATGATATATTTCGGAAATAATAGATCTTCTGTCATTCAATGTGCGTTAGCGTCTATTATGGTTTTATTGATTCTTTTTGAAGATGATAAAAAATTTATATTAAGTATTACAATACCTATTTTGACCTTGATTGCAATAAGTTTGATTTTTTTAAAAAATTTTGGAATAGATATTACATCACAAACAAATAGTACGACAATTAGTTTAAAAGAAATAGCAAATACAATTGATTTGTATTTTTGTGGAATAAATAATGGTGCATCAGAACAGGCACGTTACATTATGGCCAGTAAAGATATGCATATAGGATCGTTTTTTAGAGACATTACAAATAATATATTTCTTTTTAAAATACCAGGATTAACATTTGTTGATAGCATTTTTTCTAATTATCCAACAACATCTGATCTTGTAACACAAGGATCTACAGCGATGTTGTCGCTTTCTGGACAGCTTACTATGTATTGTGGTCGCATTTTAGGATTAATTGCAGACATAGCTGTTCAATTTATTATGATTAAAATCTTATCAAAATTGGATAATATTGTTAAATATAGTAAGAATGTAGGAACAGTATATATATCTGCATGGCTTGCATCATTAATAGGAATGTTGCCAATGTATTGTTTGATTACGATTTTGTGGTCAGCAAGTAATACACCATTTTTCTTATGGCTGTTGATTAAAGTTAATAATTGGGGCCACAAGCATAAACTAGTTGTTAGATATTAGAAGATTTTAATTGCAAGGAGAGTAATGAATGAAAATAGCAGTAGTAGCACCAGGAAGATTACCAGTACCGGCTGTAAAAGGTGGTGCGGTGGAATCATTAATTGACGTCTTTTTAAAATATTCTAAGAATTCACAGGATGAATTTTGGGTATTTAGCGGTTCTGAAAATATGAGTAGAGAATTTGAAAATGGAAAAATACATTATTTTCAGTTAAAACGTTTACCTGTGAAAAATAATATTTATAATAAAATAATTCGACATTACTTTCCGCTTAACGATGACAATGAGTATTTAGAGTATATCATTGGTACATTAAAAGATATAAAAATTGATTGTATTGTAGTAGAGAATAGACCATTATTTGTAAAAAAAATTAAAGATGCTCTTAAAGTACCAGTATATTTACATATGCATAATGATGCTTTGGTAGGAAAAAAAAGAGAGGCTAAAGCTATTGAAAAATGTTCGAAAATTTTGGCAGTGAGTAATTATATTGAATCCTGCATAAAGAAAAATTATCCCAAAGCAAAAATTTCTGTGGTATATAACGGAATATCAGTACAGAAATTTTTGCCTAATAATAATATTAGAGAGAAAGAAAAAATAAGGGAAAAATATGGTATAGCTGAAAAAGATATAGTTATATGTTTTGCAGGACGATTTGTTGAATCCAAAGGAGTTTTAGAGTTAGTTCGATCATATAGCAAATTACAATATTTTGCAAATGTTAAATTAGTGATTATGGGCTCTTCGTGGTATGGAGTATCGACAACTAATCCGTATATCGAAAAAGTAAAAAGAGAAGCTAAAAAATGCAAAAATAAAATAATATTTACCGGATATTTGAGTAATAATAAAGTTGCAGAACTGGAGGCTGTTGCAGATATAGCTGTTTTGCCTTCAATGTGGGAAGAACCCTTGGGTTTAAGTATTCTAGAAGCTATGGCATCTGGTTTGGCAGTTATATCCACAAAATCAGGAGGGATTAAAGAAATTATAAAAGAGAATAGTGGTATTTTATTAAATAGAGATGATAAGATGCTAGATAATATGACGTTTTATCTAGAAAAATTGATTCTCAATGATGAATATCGTAAAATGTTGGGTAAAAATGCGAGAAAAAGAGTTGAAGAATGTTTTACAGAAGAAAAGTATTATAAATGTTTTAGGAAAGAATTAAATGAACAATAAAATAATTGAGGAATTAAAATGAAACAAATAAGTAGAAAAGAACAGTCAATAAAAAATTCCTTTGCGGCAAGCTTTTGTTATTTATTACAAATTATGATGTCATTTGTTGCAAGAACCTTTTTTATTAGACTGTTAAATTCAGATTATCTCGGAATAAATGGATTGTTTGCCAATATATTAACAGTACTTTCTCTTGCAGAATTAGGGGTCGGAACTGCTATTATATATGCAATGTATACACCAGTAGCACAGAATAATATTTCTAAGATTGCGGCATATTTAAATTTTTATAAAATTTTATACAGAATTATTGGTATAATTGTTGCTATTGTGGGAATGGCAATTTTGCCATTTCTTCCAGTATTAATAAATAATGTTCCAGATATACGAGAGAATATTAGTATCATTTATTTATTGATCTTATCGGAAACAGTTTTTAGCTATTTTTTTTCTTATAAAAAATCTATATTGATTTTATATCAACAAAATCGTATTGAACAATGGATTAATACTTTTTGTATTTTACTAAGATATGTGATGCAAATATTAATATTGATTACGACAAAAAATATTTATTTATATTATTTAGTTCAAACAATATTTACGGTATTATCAAATTTTATTGCGTCTAAGGTAGTGGATAGGAGATATCCGGAGATTGTTACACAAAAGGGGGAATTTTTGGAGAAGGAAGAAAAGAAGAAATTATTTAAAAATGTTCTGGCTATGTCTGCCAGTAGAATTGGATCAGTTGCAGTTAATGGAACTGATAATATTTTGATTTCAATGTTTTTAAGTACTTCTCTTGTTGGGATATATTCTAATTATGTATATATTATAAATTATATTAAATCGTTTGTGGCAAAAGGGTTTGCTGCAATAACTTCAAGTGTTGGAAATCTAGTATCTAGTGCTAATAATGATAAGGTTTATGAAATATTTAAATTAACATATTATACGAGTTATTCTTTTGCTTTTTTTATTACAGGAATTTTGGTGTCTGTTTTAAATAATTTTATCGCAGTATGGGCAGGAAATGAATATTTGCTATCTTTAGTAATAACCTTATTATTAATTAGCAATTTCTTTTTTGGAATGCTTCGTCAGGCAACGGAAATTTTCATAGATGCATATGGTCTTTTTTGGCAACTTAAATATAAGCCATTGTTTGAAGCAGGAATAAATTTGATTCTTTCAGTAGCTTTAGCTAAATATACAGCATTGGGGCTGACGGGAATTGTAATTGGAACATTAGTAAGTAACTTATTTACAAACATATGGTGGGAACCATATGTATTGTATAAATATGGAATGCACAAGAAAGTGAAAACATATTTTAAAAGATTGGGAATAGATACTTTGGTATGTTTTATGAATGCATTATTAATCTTAGGAATAACAAGTTGGATTGGCGAAACTTCAATTGTAAATTTAATTTTAAGGATGATAATTTCAGCAGGCATATCTACTTTGATATATTTATTGGTATATTGGCGGTGCACAGAATTTAAATATATAATAAGAATGATTAATAACAAAATAAGAAAATGATAGGTTGTAAAGAAAAATGAAAATTGTATCTTTGAATGGCGTACCATATGGAAGTACAGGAAAAATTGCAAAACAAATTAATCTTATTGCTGAAAGTAAGGGAAACCAGACTTTGCTTGTATTGGGATGGTCTAAGAAAAAACGAAAAAGTGATAGCGATCTGATAGCAACTAGTTTTTTTTCTAGATTATTTCATTTGTGTATTTCAAAATGCTTTGGACTAGATGGTTTTGGAGCTAAATATAGAACACAGAAGTTAGTAAAAAAACTTAAGAGTTTTAATCCTGATATAATGCAATTACACATGATGCATTCGGGTTTTTTGCATTTGCCAACATTATTTGAATATATAAAAAAAGAAAAAATACCAGTTGTTTGGACATTTCATGATTGCTGGGCTTTTACAGGTGGGTGTGCTCATTTTGAATCAGTTAAATGTGAAAAATGGAAGGATGGATGCAAGAATTGTCAGTTAGATTTGTCCATGAAAAGAAAAATATTTGATTCAGAAAAAATTACTTGGATAAAGAAAAGGAGAATGATAGAGGGTGTTGATATTACGGTGGTAACACCATCAAAATGGTTGGCTGAATACGCAAAGGTGTCTATGTTTAAAAATTCTTTTATTACAGTAATTAATAATGGGATTGATTTGAGTGTTTTTTATCCGAGATATTCACAGAAGCAAAGAGAAAATGGCATATACATTATATTAGGCGTTGCTTTAGGCTGGAGTTATGAGAAAGGTCTTGATGTTTTTGTAGAATTACGAAAACGACTCGCTGACAATTATAAAATTATTTTAGTAGGAACAGATAAAAACGTGGAAATGCAGCTACCTTCGGATATTCAATGCATTCGCAGAACTTCTAATCAAGATGAACTTGCAGAAATTTATTCTATGGCGGATGTTTTTGTCAATCCTACAAGAGAAGATAATTTTCCTACGGTTAATATAGAAGCACTGGCCTGTGGAACTCCAATAATTACTTTTAATACGGGAGGATCTCCTGAAATAATTGATGAAACATGTGGTGTAGTAGTGGAAAAAAATGACATTAATTCTTTGGAAAAAGAGATTATTATGTTTTGTAAAAATAGAACTTTTAGCAGTGAAAAGTGTGTTTCACGGGCAAAGCAATTTGCAGATATTAACTGCTATGAGAAATATGTTGAATTATATGAAAAAATAATAAAAGATAGGAATTAATAATATGTTGAAGATGAAAAACAAAATAGCACCGGTTGTATTATTTGTATATAATCGTCCAAAACATACATATCAAACACTAGAAAATTTATCGAAAGCAGTATGGGCTAAGGAAACCCATTTATTTATTTATAGCGATGCTCCAAGAGATAAAGAAGAATCAGGAAATGTGAATAAAGTACGTGAGATTATAAAGGAGTACGAAAAGGAAAATTCAAAATTTCTATCTGTTGATGTATGTTATGCGGAAAAAAATCAAGGACTTGCAACATCTATTATTCATGGAGTAACTGAAATTATAGAGAAATACGATAAAGTTATTGTTTTAGAAGATGATTTAATAGTATCAAAAGATTTTTTAGTTTATATGAACAATGCATTGGAGTTTTATGAAGATGATGCAAAAATTTGGTCGATTAGTGGATATTCTTTTCCCATGAGAGCCTTGAAAAAATATGAACATGATATTTATTATGCTGGACGAGGCTCAAGTTGGGGATGGGCTACATGGAAAGATAGATGGAGTACTGTAGATTGGGATGTTTCAGATTATGAATCAATAAAGTTTAATATTCGAAATAGAATTGATTGGGGGAAATGGGGACAAGATATGCCTTTTATGTTAGATGCGAATATTTATGGTTTAAATCATTCGTGGGCTATAAGATGGTGCTATACTCAGTGGAAACAGAAAAAATATACAGTATATCCTAAGATATCTAGAGTGGTAAATGGGGGTACGGATGGAAGTGGAACAAATTACAAAAAAAATATTAATAAATACAATACAGTATTGAATGATCAAAATAATATAGGATGTAACTTTGAATATCTTAATGAGAATCAGCGAATTCGTCGAGAATTTCGCAAACGATATATGAATCCAATTTCCGTTATTAAATGGCATTTTTGGTGGATGTTAAGAAAACGAGGGATTATATCTATAACTAGAATTAAAAGGTGAGGTTATAATGAAAGTAGGAGTAATTGGGCATTTTATGTTCGAAGGTGATCAATGTAACGGGCAAGCAATAAAAACCCTTAATTATTATAAAGAATTACAAAAACATTATAAAAATACAGTACAATATTTAGATACTTTAAATGTAAAGCAGAGATTAATGTATAATTCTTGGGTTTTACTGAAAATGAGTTTTACTTGTCAATCTATTATCTTTATGCCAACGAAAGCGTTATTGTATAGAGGAGCTGTTATTTTAAATTATTTAAAAAAAATATTTAAATTTAAGTTGATTTATGTTGTTATTGGAGGATGGTTATCTGAAGAAGTAAATAATAATTCAAAATTAAAAAAAGAATTAAATAAATTTGATGCTATATTAGTTGAAACAAAATCAATGCAAAATGTTTTGAAAGGACAGGGAGTAAAAAGTATATATTATTCTCCGAATTTTTCAACAAAAGTTGAGCCAATTAATTTAGAGAAAGATAATATCAATATGTTTCCATTAAGATATTGTACATTTTCTAGAGTGACTAAAACCAAGGGGATTCTTGATGCAATTAAAGCAATTCATTTAGTTAATAAACGTGCTGGGGAGAAGATTTGTACATTGGATATTTATGGACCAATTGATGAGGCGTTTAAAGATGAATTTTGGTCAGTTGTAAAAAAATATAGTGAAGTTTCATATTGTGGAGTTTTGAATGACGAAAATACAATAGAGGTATTAGCTAGTTATTACGCAATGCTATTTCCGACACAATATGCTGGAGAAGGTTTTCCGGGAGCTGTTGTGGAAGCAATGATGGCAGGTACACCAGTGATTGCATCTGATTGGAAATATAATAGAGAAGTTGTTATTGATGGAGAAACAGGATATGTATATCCTGTGGGCGATGTAGAGTTATTAATAAAATCAATTGAAAATTTGAATGCAAATGCAAATATAGAGTACTTGATGAGTAAAAAAAGCAGAGAACTTTCAAGGCAATATTCAGCGGATCAAGTAATGCAAATATTATATCAAATTATTGAAGAACCAAAATTGTAAAAAGTGTTGTAATCTATTAGAACTGACATCCGTTTTTTGCCGTGAGTACAATTTTGTTATTGGAGTTTGATTGGTACGGTACTTGCCGTATAATAGATAAAATGAAGTATGTTAGGGGCATAATTCCTTTAGAGATAGAAAATTCATTATCATAGTGTTAGGATTGATAATAATAGGCACTTACAGACTTCAACAGATATAATTAGTTGGTTTGAAGTTAAGTTCCAGGTTAGAGACAGACTTTCAATGAAATCTCTATCATTGATTCGATAGGAAACAAAGTAGCTATTAACCTATAAATTTATTATATAAGGAGAAAATGAAAATGAAAATTGCAGTAGCAGGAACAGGATATGTAGGGCTATCTATAGCAACGCTGTTGTCTCAACATCATGAGGTAATGGCAGTAGATATCATTCCGGAGAAGGTAGAACTGATCAATCAGAGAAAATCTCCGATCCAGGATGAATATATTGAGAAATATCTGACAGAAAAAGATTTGAATTTAACAGCAACGCTGGATGCGGAAGCCGCGTACAAAGATGCGGATTTTGTTGTGATTGCAGCACCGACCAACTATGACAGCAAGAAGAATTTTTTTGACACTTCTGCAGTAGAGTCAGTAATCAAACTGGTGATCCAGTATAATCCAGAAGCAATCATGGTAATTAAATCAACGATTCCGGTTGGTTTTACTACATCTGTCCGTGAGAAATATCATTGCGACAATATTATTTTCAGTCCTGAATTCCTTCGTGAATCCAAGGCATTATATGATAATCTCTATCCATCACGTATCATTGTAGGTACAGACGTACAGAATGCAAGACTGGTAAATGCGGCAAATACTTTTGCAGCACTTCTGCAGGAGGGTGCGATTAAAGAGAACATTGATACTCTGATTATGGGATTTACAGAGGCAGAAGCAGTAAAACTTTTTGCAAATACATATCTGGCACTGAGAGTATCTTACTTTAATGAACTGGATACTTATGCAGAGATGAAAGGTCTGAATACACAGCAAATTATCAATGGAGTCTGCCTGGATCCACGTATTGGATCTCATTACAACAACCCATCTTTCGGATATGGTGGTTATTGTCTTCCGAAGGACACAAAACAGCTCCTTGCAAACTATGCAGATATTCCTCAGAATATGATGTCAGCGATCGTAGAATCAAACAGAACCAGAAAAGATTTTATTGCAGATAGAGTGTTACAGAAAGCTGGCTATTATGCGTATGGAGATGAAAATACTTATGATGCTTCTATGGAAAAAGAAGTTGTAGTTGGTGTTTATCGCCTTACCATGAAATCCAACTCCGATAATTTCCGTCAGTCTTCTATTCAGGGAGTTATGAAGAGAATTAAGGCAAAAGGTGCAACCGTGATCATCTATGAGCCAACTCTGGAAGATGGAAGTACATTTTTTGGAAGCAAAGTAGTAAATGATCTGGAAGCTTTCAAGGCACAGAGCCAGGCAATTATTGCAAATAGATATGCTAGTTGTTTGGATGATGTGAAGAACAAAGTATATACAAGAGATTTATACGGACGTGATTGATTAAAATATGAAAAACTAGCTAATTGGATAAATATTTTCCAATTAGTTATCATTTAGAATATGAGCAATGAAGAGGATTACCTATGAAAGTGTATTTTAGAGATGTCGGAAACTGGAGAGGACATCATTGGAGTTGTAAGAAGAAATACAGGATCTTTTGGGTAATCCTTTTGTTATTTATAATTTTTTCTGGTTATTATCTTCTTCCGGAGAAGTCAACAGATCATGATTTAGGATTTGCTTCATTGGAATTATCACAGAAAGAAAGTACAAAGGGGAATATTATCCGAATAGATTTTGTGAATAAAGATGGTGAAATTACATATGCAATTGATAGACGATATGCAACTTTACTGAGAACAAAGAATGAAGATGGACAGATAATACAAGATCAGTATTTAGATGAAAACGGGATGCCAACGAATTGCTATGGTTATTATAAGATTAAATATACTTATAATGGAAATAAAAAGATTATTATGTTTCAAGATTCAGATGGAAAACCAGCTAATCTTGAGTCAGGCTATTCAAGTATTATTCGTACGTTTAATAAAAATGGTCAAATAATACAAGACTTATATTTTGATTCAGAGATGAATGCAGTGCCAAGCGTTGGGGGATATTATGGAATATATCGAAAGTATAACAGTCAGGGACTAAATTATGAAAGCATTTATATAAATGCAGAGGGTTTTCCTATGACAAACACATCAGGTTATGCAAAAGAACAATATATATTTGATGAAAATAACTGTAAAATCAAACAATTTTATTTTGATGTAAATAGTAAACCGGTACAATCAATATTAGGGCAATATGGTGAGAAATATAAATATGATAATAATGGGCGTATCAGCCAGATTACATATCTAAATAAGGATGGAAAGCCTACAAGTACAAAGCTGGGTTATACAATTTTGAAAAGGAACTATTATAAAGATGGAGCTGTTAAAAGTGATAAGTACTTTGATCTAGAAGGAAAAACAGTTGCTTTATCAAAGGGACAATATGGTATAAAACATATTGGGATTGTAACACTTTATTTGAATAAAAACGGAAAGATTAAATGTTGTATTGATAATTTGTTAAATGGTTATCCGTTTATGACGGTAATAATTGGCTTTGTATTGAGCATGATAATTTGTTTTTTAACACAGAGATTACAGTCAGGTATGTTGATTTCATATATTATTTTTATAATATATGAAACTCTAATGTTTCGAGAACAAGGCAATATTAGAAGCAATTTAAAATTATTTTCATATGCACAAACTTTTTTAACCGATCAAAGAATACGTAAGGATGTGATTAATAATATTTGGCTTTTTGTTCCATTCGGAGCAGGTTTTTATGCAATTTTCAGGAAAAAGAGAGTCTGGATTGTTTCGTTGTTTTTATCGATACTAATAGAGTTGATACAATATTTTACAGGATTAGGAATTGCTGAACTGGATGATATATTTGGAAATACTTTTGGAGGTATTATTGGAGTATTGATAGCATATGGACTATTAAACAGGAGGCAAAAGGAAGATTTTACGGAAAGGGAGCGTATTGATTGAAGATTAAATCATTGGTTATCGATGGAATTGGTGGAATTCAGCATTTAGAGTTGTCGTTTATAGACGGTGTGAATGTAATCTGCGGTGCAAATGGGATTGGAAAGACAACGATACTGAATGTGATTGCGGATGCGTTTGGTGGAAATGAATCATCTAAATTGAAAAGAAATGCATTATGTAAGATTGGAGAATATAACATAGAGGTAGATGCTTTTCAAAATGGAAATTACAAAAGAAAATATAGGCATAATACAGTAGCAAAGTTTTTGCCGTATGAAGAAGAGTACAAAGGTGGGTTGAATGAGTATTCTGAAGACTTTTTTTATTTTGGCATAAACCGAAATATTGAATATACGAAACTTGATTCAATTACATCTGATTCTAAACGTAGTAGTTACCATACTGAAAGAATGGCTCTTATAGGGATTCAGGCGAATGATATAAAAAATTGGTTTATAAATCGATATCTTTTTGTAGATAAGGCAGGAAGTTTAACCGAAGCACAGATAGCAAATTACCATCTTGCTGTTAAATTGTTTAGCGTTTTAGATGATAAGATTAATTTCAAAACAGTGGTTGCCAAATCATTTGACATCATGTTGACAACGCCAAAAGGAGAAATTTTCTTCGAATATCTGTCGTCTGGATATAAGAGCTGTATATATATTATTATGGGAATGATCAAGGAAATAGAGTACAGAAACTCGGAAACTCCGATTTGTGCGGAAGATTTTGATGGTGTTGTTCTTATCGATGAAATTGAATTACATTTGCATCCGATCTGGCAGGCAGAACTTGTTAAGGCGTTAAAAATAATTTTCCCTAAAGCACAGTTTATTTTGACTACACACAGTCCAAGTGTTCTTCAGACACTGGAGAAAGAGGAAATTATTGCGTTGGCGTATGATGAAGACAGGAACACCTGTCTGAAAGAATTGAATTTAGGTAAATACGGTTTACAGGGCTGGACGTTGGAAGAAATAATGAAAAATATTATGGAGATGCCGGCAACCACTTCGAAGCTTTATCAGGATACTCTCAAAAAATTTGATCAGGCTATGGATATGGAAAACAGAGAAGAAATTCTTGAACAGTATGAACTGTTGAAGGAAATGCTGCATCCGGACAATCCATTGCGTAAATTGTTAGCTATTCAAGTTGCTGAATGGGAGGACTGATTTACGTGATAAAAGTAGAACGAATAGATAAGCCGAAAGAATTAACAGATGATATTCAGAGACAACTGACAGATGAATTCAAAAAAGATAAGAAAAAGCAGGTATGGAATAAAAGCTATATAAGAAGAGAACTCTTGAAAGAGTGCCATGGAAAATGTGTATATTGCGAATCCCTTATAGGTGAAGGACATAAAGAGATGCACATAGACCATTTTCATTATAAAGATAAATATAAAGATGAAGTTGTTTCATGGGAGAATCTGAATCCATCCTGTCCGCATTGTAATAAAAGTAAGTCTTCGCATGATACATATGCAGAACCCATTATTAATCCATTTGAACAAAACCCGCAGGATTATTTTTGTATAAAGCATTATCGTTATTATAGCAAAAATTCTGAAGTGGAAGAAATAGCCCGCAGAACGATAGGTGTTCTGGAATTAAATGATACGGAAAATGTCGTGATGCTTAGGTTTAAGGTAGGAGAAGCCTTAATACAGGAAATACAGGATATCTGTGAATTTGCAATCGAAAACAAAGATATCTTATGCAGTAAAACTGTGAAAAGAAACAGGGTTTTGCGGGGATGCAGAAATATTTTGAAAAAGGGCACAAGAGATGCGGAATATGCGGCTTTTATGTCATCAATAATAATGGGTGATTCATACTATAAGAAATTAAAAGAGTTATTGAAGGAATTAAATTTATGGGATGATGAATTGCAGGAATTAGACGAAGAAGTAGATAAGATAAAACTGCAGAGAAATGAAGATTAACTAAATGAAGGAGACAACATATGAAGAATTTGTATTCACTTTTTTTATCTCAGGCATATCAGGATTGTTGGGACGATTATAATCGTTCTCTGAGACTCAGAAACTTTCCGAAATGGGACTATGTGATTCTGACTGCATCTAATGAGCAGCAGGCAGAGGGATTTTGGAAGCAGATCGAGGAGCGTAAGGATTTTCTGCCAAAGGAGACAACCTTTGTTGCGATTCCGGATCGTGATGGAAAGCGTGTGGGATCTGGCGGAGCAACGCTGGAGGTATTGAAATATCTGCATGAGCAGGAAGAGACGTTTGATAATCTTCGTGTACTGGTCATCCATTCTGGTGGTGACAGCAAGCGAGTGCCGCAGTATTCTGCACTGGGTAAGCTTTTTTCACCGGTGCCGCATGCCCTGCCGAACGGACGTAATTCTACATTGTTTGATGAATTTATGATCTGCATGAGTTCTGTACCGTCACGTATCCGTGAGGGTATGGTGTTATTATCCGGAGATGTTCTGTTGCTGTTTAATCCGCTTCAGATTGATTATAATAATGTCGGAGCTGCTGCGATTTCTTTCAAGGAGCATGTGGAGACCGGCAAAAACCACGGAGTTTATTTGAATGGTGAGAATGGAAATGTAAAGTGCTGTCTGCAGAAAAAATCAGTAGAAGTACTGCGAGAAGTCGGGGCTGTGAATGAGTCTGACTGTGTGGATATTGATACAGGTGCTCTTATTTTCAGCACAGAGATGATGAAGTCATTATATTCTCTGATCGCAACGGAGGAAGACTATGACAGACATGTAAATGAGAAGACCAGACTTTCTCTGTATGCGGACTTTCTGTATCCGCTGGCAGAAGATTCTACTCTGGAAGCTTTTTATCAGGAGAAACCGGAGGGAGAATTTTGTCAGGAGTTAACGGAGGCAAGGGAGCGTGTATGGAAGGTATTGCGTCCATACAGAATGAAGCTGCTTCGTCTGGCACCGGCGAAATTTATCCATTTTGGTACGACCCGAGAGATTCTGGAACTGATGAGCGGCGGTGTGGACGAGTACCGTGAGCTTGGCTGGAGTCGTCTGATCGGAAGTAGTATTAAAGACAGTGACACTGCGGGATATAACAGTGTTCTGAGCAGCAGAGCGGATATCAGCAAAGACTGTTATCTGGAAGTTTCTTATGTGCATGGAGAGGCAAAAGTAGGAGAGCACTGTGTATTATCGTATATTGATATTCACGATGAAGTGATACCGGACAATGTTGTCATGCATGGTCTGAAACAGCGTGATGGAAAGTTTATTGTCCGTATCTTTGGCGTAAACGACAATCCGAAGGAAAACAGGCTGTTTGGCATGGATCTGGAGCAGATTGAAAAAGACCTGGACGTGAAGCTGTGGCTGGATGATTCTCATACATTATGGTCTGCTGCCCTGTATCCGGAGGCAGACACGATTGAAGAGGCGGTAAGTGCGACATTAAATCTGTATGCGATTGTGCATGGAGAAGAGCAGGCAGACCTTTCTGCATGGAAAGCTGCACCAAAGAAATCTCTCTGTTCCGGATTTAATGATGCGGATCCGGATGCGATCATTGCATGGAACAGGAGAATGGCAGATCTGGTGGCAATGGATGAGATTGCAAAAGCGATCAGAAACAAAGTACCGGCGGCAAAGCTGAGAAAGATGAAATCTCTGACAAAGATCCAGAAGGAATGGCTGGAACGGAGAATCAAAAAGGCTGATTTCAGTGAAAAGATGCGTCTTCATTATTATCTCGGAGTGATCCTGGACGATGAAGATGAAGTTCAGGAGTGTTTCCGCACGATTCAGTCAGAAGTCCTGGCTTCTACGATCAAAAACCTGTCTTACAATGAGAATGCCAGAATTGTTACAGAGAAGCACACGGTAAAACTTCCGCTTCGTGTCAACTGGGGAGGCGGCTGGAGTGACACACCTCCGTATTGTAATGAGAATGGTGGAACTGTATTAAATGTAGCGATTCTTCTGAATGGGCAGAAGCCGGTAGAAGTCACACTGGAAAAAATTTCAGAAAAGAAGATCGTTTTTGACAGCCGTGATATGGATGTCCATGGAGAATTTGATACCATCGAACCACTTCAGGCAACAGGTGATCCGTTTGATCCGTTTGCGCTGCAGAAAGCGTGTCTTCTCGCCTGCGGGATCATTCCGAAAGAAGGAAGCAGTCTGGAAGAGATTCTGGATCGACTTGGCGGTGGATTTGAAATGCATTCCGAAGTAACGAATGTTCCAAAAGGCTCGGGTCTTGGTACTTCATCGATTCTTTCCGCAGCCTGTGTAAAGGCAGTATTTGAGTTTATGGGAATCGCTTACACAGAAGAAGATCTTTATGCACATGTACTTGCAATGGAACAGATCATGTCCACCGGCGGTGGCTGGCAGGATCAGGTCGGAGGGATCACTCCGGGACTGAAATATATCACTTCCATGCCGGGAATTGACCAGAAGCTCAAAGTAACTCATGTGGAGATTCCGGAAGCTGCAAAGCAGGAGTTAAGTGACAGATTTGTTCTAATCTATACAGGTCAGAGAAGACTTGCCCGTAACCTGCTCCGTGATGTTGTCGGACGCTATGTCGGAAACGAGCCGGAGAGCCTTTTTGCCCTGGAAGAGATCCAGAAGACAGCAGCGCTGATGCGTTTTGAACTGGAACGTGGCAATGTAGACGGCTTCGCCAGCCTTTTGGATTACCACTGGGAACTGAGCAAAAAAGTCGATGCCGGAAGCAGCAACACACTGATCGAGCAGATCTTCAGCAGCATCGAAGAACTGATCGACGGAAAACTCGTCTGCGGCGCCGGCGGCGGTGGCTTCCTTCAGGTCATTCTGAAAAAAGGCGTAACCCGACAGCAGGTAGAAGAACGCTTGAACGAGGTGTTCATGGACAGCCTGGTTGGAGTAGCGGACTGCAGGCTTGTGTGGGAATGAGATTTTGATGAATCAAATTTCTTTTGAGAAAGTAATGAGCCTTTTTGGCTGGAAGTGAGGTGGATGATGAGCAATCAATATTCGATGAAGATATATCCGGCTGGCAGAGGACGTGAGGTTTATAGAAATATTGAAATCTGTGGCAGCAGCACATTAAATCAGTTATGTCAGGTTATCCTGGAGTCTTTTGATTTCATAGATGAGCATCTGTATGAGTTTTGCATGGATAACCGAATGTATAGTGAACATGCATATCAGTCAGATCCGGAAGGAGATGAACCCTCCGCAGATATAACTCTTGACGAAGTCGGACTTTGCAAAGGGCAGAAATTTGCACTTCATTATGATTTTGGGGATGATTGGATGTTCACGATTACGGTTTCAAAGATCAGTGAAGTTCAGGAGGATTTTGAGCCTTGCGTAATTAAGTCAAAAGGAACTATTCAACAGTACCCGGATTGGGATGAAGATGACTTTGACGAAGAATGATTCAGTATTTGTGTATAGAGGATTTTAAAAATTAAGTAAGATTTTTCCAGAACTGGCATTAAACTGAAAATATGTGAACTTCCAGTAATTTTTCCACCTAAAGAAAAAAGAACGAAATAAAATCATAAAAAATCCCGGCTTTCTGCGGTTTTCCATTGCAGATAGCCGGGAAATATAGTACAATTATTTTAGGTGGATAACCGCCTAAAAGGAGGGCGCTATGTATCTGGATTTTTTAGTGAAAGTACCAACCGTAAAAGGCAAGATCACACGGAGAAAAAAGTCAAATGTTGTATATATAGAGTATGAGTATGACCGGGTTTATGATCCATCCCGGAAGTATACTTTTCCCAAAAGAGTAACGATCGGAAAATTGTCAGATACGGATCAGGAACTCATGAAACCGAATCAAAATTTCCTGAAATATTTTCCTGATGCAGAGCTTCCGGAAAGCAAAAACAGGACTTCCAGAAGCAGCTGTCTCAGGGTAGGAACATATTTTGTACTGCGTAAGATCATAGAAGAATGCAGCTTGAACCATATCCTTGGAAAATATTTTGGATCACGTGATATGGGGCTGTTTTTAGATCTGGCTGTTTATTCGATCATAGCAGAAAACAATGCAGCGCAGTACTATCCGGATTATACATACAACCATCCACTTTTTACGGAAAAGATGAAACAATACAGCGATTCAACCGTATCAGATTTCCTGAATTCAGTAACAGATGATCAGAGTACAGGATTTCTGAATACATGGAATGAGTCACGGAATTACCGTGAAAAGATTTATATTTCCTATGATTCAACGAATAAAAACTGTCAGGCTGGAGATATAAAAATGGTCGAATTTGGGCATCCGAAAGTAGATATGGGAGAGCCGGTATTTAATTATGCAGTTGCGTATGATACTCATAATCAGGAACCATTGTTTTATGAAAAATATCCAGGAAGTCTGAATGATATCTCCCAGCTGCAGTTCATGTTGGATAAAGCATCCGGATATGGTTATAAGAAGATTGGATTCATTCTGGACAGGGGATATTTCAGCTGTGAGAACATACAATATATGGATAAATGTGGGTATAGTTTTGTTATCATGGTGAAAGGGATGTCTGCCCTTGTGAATGAACTGATCCTGGAAAATAAAGGAACATTCGAAAATAAGCGGGTGAACAATATCTATGAATATGGAGTTTACGGAAAGACAATGCGGCACAAACTGTATGCAAGTGATAAAAAAGAGCGCTATTTTCATTTGTATCATAGCATTTCCAAAGAAAGCGCAGAACGGATAGAGATTGAAAATCGGATCAACCAGATGACGCAGTATCTGAAAAAGTATCAGAATAAAGTAAAGGAATTCGGTCCTGGATTTGAGAAGTATTTTAACCTTCATTATGATGAAAAGAGCCAGGCTTTTATACTACCGGAAGAACGGTGCAGTGTGGTAGAAAGAGAACTGGATCTGGCAGGATATTTTTGTATCGTTACATCAGAAAAGATGAGTGCGAAGGAAGCAATCGAACTGTATAAGAGCAGGGATGTATCGGAGAAACTATTCCGCGGAGACAAATCATATCTTGGGAATAAGAGCATCCGGGTGTGTTCAGAAGAATCAGCAAGAGCGAAGATATTTGTTGAATTTGTAGCCATGATAGTGCGCTGCAAGATGTATATAAAACTAAAAGAAGGAATGAAAAAACTGGATAAGAAACTGAACTATATGACGGTACCGGCGGCAATAAAAGAGCTGGAAAAAATAGAAATGGTACGTCAGTTAGACAATATATACCGTCTGGATCATGCAGTAACAGCGAACCAGAAAGTAATATTGAAAGCCTTTGGACTGGATGCGAATAGTATAAAATACTTTGCATCAGAGCTGAGTAAGGAACTGAAAAAAGCAGAATAAGGAAGGAAAATAAAGATGGCAAGAACAAGGAAAACAAGTAGGGAAGCATTGGAAGAAAAGATTGAAAAAGCAGAGGCTGATGTGATCGCAGCGAAGAAAAAGTATGACCAGGCAACAGCAAATCTAAAAGAACTGTTAGACAAGCGGGACGCCATAAGAAAAGAAGAGATCCTGTCAGCGGTTGTAAAAAGTGGGCGGTCATATGAGGAGATTATGAACTTTTTAAATGCAGGACCAGATGGAGAAAAGACGGAAAAATAGAATTATTTTGAGTCACAGATATAGCGATACTCGATTTAGGCGGAAAAAAACTGGAAGTTCACAGTAAATCTGGCAGTTTTGGCAGACAGTGTGCTTCAACAAATTAATGAGAAAAAGTATGATACGGAACTGCGTAATGCAGGTGTTAATTCTATCATTAAAATCGGCATTGCGTTTCGAGGAAAGAATGCGGTAGTTAAACGAGGGTAGATGACATTACCTCTGAACAGCAACTATACATGCTTTACCAGAAAAATAAGTTGCTGATTAAGTATTACTTATAATATAATGAAATAAACTATAGCAAAGTACACTGGGAGGTGATAATATGCCGTTACTGAAAGAAAAAACCTATACCATAGATGATATATATGCTCTGCCAGAAGGTGAAAGAGCAGAACTGATTGATGGTCATATGTATATGATGGCTCCACCGAGCAGAAAACATCAGCGTATTTCAACAAGGCTTGTCAGTATTATTGACCGTTATATCGAAGAACATAAAGGAAAATGCCAGGTCTATGCGGCTCCATTTGCGGTTTATCTGGATGAAAGAAGTAATACTTATGTAGAACCAGATATTTCTGTGATTTGTGATTCTAATAAACTTGATGATAGCGGATGCAAAGGTGCGCCTGACTGGGTTATTGAAATTGTGTCACCTGCAAGTAAGCAGATGGATTATTATACAAAGCTATTTAAGTATAGAACAGCAGGTATTCGTGAATACTGGATTGTTGATCCATCTAAGAATCTGGTTGTAGTATACAACTTTGAATTAGGTGAGACAGAGCAGTATACCCTACAGGACTCTATTAAAGTAGGAATATATGATGAGCTTGTGATTGATTTTGGAAGTATAGAACTGTAGAAGGTGCGATTAACTTTCTGACCAAAATCCAAAAAGAATGGATGGAACGCCGGATCAAAAAGCAGATTTCAGCAAAAAGATGCGGCTTCATTCTTATCAGGGAGGATACTCTGCCAATGTATTTACTGGCGTTTAAAAGATGCCAGTAAAAAAATAGCACAGCACTTTAATAAAGTAAAGTGTAAAAGTATAATATATTATTTGAAAGAAGGCGAGATATAAAGAAAAAAGAATTTTTAATAATACTGCTAGAAAAATAGCAACATATGTCGAAAGAACGAAAGGGTAGTTTGTTATAACAAATCACAAAATGCTTAGAAAATATGGTAAAATTTATTAGGAAAGTACCAAATTCAAGGTAGACAATATAGAGTGTATCTGTTTGCTGTTATATGTGGAAATCAATTTTTGGCAGAACAGGCGAAAACGATAATTATGGAGGTTGAAAGGGAGAAAGTTTTTTTATGGGAAAAGTTATCTGAAATACAGGATTTGATCTGCTTGACAGGAAACTTATATGGTGCGGTTAATGAATATGAGGAAGTACTGGATTATGCTTTGCAAAGATTGAATAACTGCGCGCCGCATTCTCGTTACTTCCAGTGATGAGTTAGGCGCGCAAATTTTTTACATAAAAGGGAGTTTTATTGGACCTAAAAAGAGTTATAATAGAATAGGAAGGAACAAA
>NZ_QTWS01000038.1 GCF_003461245.1 Blautia sp. AF19-10LB | reverse complement strand
TCCTACGCTTTCATCTCGGTAATTGAATTGCCGAGGATTCCCGCTTATTGTCCTAAAGTTGGATAGTGTGACAGATAAAACTGATAGCCTTTAACTGCCGGATATTTCAGATAACATGCAGCTTCACCTGCTTTGATCACGTTTTCGCAGGTTTCGTACTTTTTGAGCTTGCTCTCACTGTCGTGGTTACCTCGAAATATAATAAGCTCACCATTTAATTGTTTTAATATATTCAGGGCATATGAGAATTCCTCATCTTCGAGATCTTTTTTTAACATCACATCTCCCAGAACATATACGACATCATCTGGGCTGACAAGTTCATTCCAATTAGAGAGCAATGCGCTGTCATGCTCTTCAATTGATTGAAACCCACGCTCTTTGTATACAAACTCTTTGTTATGACCAATATGCAGGTCACTGGTTACCCATATTCTACGCATACGTGCTCCTTTTATGTCCTTTTATATTACTGCATCTCATGATCTTCCTCCGATCACCTGTGCTACGGTTTCTTTCAGTACTTTCATATCCACCGGTTTTGCCACATATGCATCCATTCCGGCGTCCAATGCGTCATGGATATCTTCCACAAAAGCATTTGCAGTCATGGCAATGATCGGAATTGTCTCAGCCATCGGATGACCTGAACTTCGGATTGCTTTCATCGCCTCGTATCCGTTCATCACCGGCATCTGTACATCCATCAGGATCAGATTGATCGTGTTTTCTTCCGATGCGGTAAATGTCTCTACCGCAAGCTGTCCATTTTCGCAGACAGTACATTCTGCGCCTTCCATTTTAAGCAGTTCCACAATGATCTCAAACTTCTGCCTACGAAGGACCATCTGCGGGTGGACGAGGGCATCAATATTCTCGATGATCTCATCCATGTTTTCTTCTTCCAGCGTCAGCTTCATCTTGCCTGCCTCGATCTTGGACATATCCAGCACATCGTTGATAAGTCCCAGCAGATACTGGCTGGAAAAAGCGATCTTCTTTGTATATTCCTGCACTTTTTTCGGATTTTTGCTCTCATTATCTAGCAGCGTCGTAAAACCTACGATCGCATTCATAGGTGTTCTCATATCATGGCTCATATTGGAGAGAAAACGACTCTTGGACTGGTTCGCCTCTTCCGCAATATGAAATGCCTCTTCTGCCACTTTTTTTGCTTTTTCCAGTTCCTGGTTCACTTCCGACAGACGTTCATTCGTCCGCACCTCAAACTCATACATCGCGCGTGTCCTGCGGCTTCTGTACCAGACAAAGAAACCTGAACACAGGATTGCAAAAGCACATGCCGCAACCAGTGCAAACGTGCGAATGATAGAATTCACCATGTCCATGGTATTCGTCGCCACATGATCTGCTGACACAAGAAACAGCATCGTCCAGTTATAACTCGGGATTTTTTTCAAACAGTAATAGTATTCCCTTCCTTCATAAAACGCATTGGCACAGACAAAACGTTTTTTGTCTTTCATACTATTCTCCTCCATGCTTCCTGCTGTTTTGTTTCAGAAATATAATCCCTGTCGATCCAGAAATTATTAATGACCTTTGGTCAGTACCTAACTAATTTGGATTATACTCGAATTTTATATCTTTTGCAAAAAAAATTCCCCAAAGATGCCTCTGGGGAATGATTTTTTGTATTTTTATTCATTTTACTGAGTAAGTTTAAATTTCATGTAGACCGGATCGTGATCGGAGTAGGTGTAGCCTGTGTTGATGTCTTCGTAAGATACGCATTCTATATTATCGGAAATGATAAATCCGTCCAGTGTAACTGTGTAGGTTTCACCCGGTACATATTCCATGTCTGCATTACGCGCGCTGTCCCATAAATCCTGTTTTTCCTGCTCGGAAAGCTGATCCATACCGAAGGAAAAATGCTCCGGGAGTTCGGATCTCGGGAATGGATATGCCCAGGATTCTCTTTCTGCAGAATCGTTTTCATCTGCTTTAAGGTCATGATTGAAGTCGCCGCCACAGAGCACGTAATTTCCTGCTTCGTATTCTTTCTGCATATCTTCGGTCAGCATGCGGATCTGGCCTTCCCGGATCTCATCGCTGTTCCCATAGGCAGACATGTGCAGTTCAAAGATTACGAATTCTTTGCCATTGTCCACTGGAATTCTGGAAATGCTGTAACAGCGGTCCAGATCAAAAAACTTACTGAATGACGTAGATACCGGAAAGCTTCTTCTCAGAGAATCTGTGACAGGGTATCTGGAAAAAAGAGCCAGCCCTGATCTGCTCTTGCCGTGTGGCTGTGTAAATGGATAGAACAAAAATGCAGAATCATAGTTCTGTGCAAATACAGTATCGTAATCTGCAAAGCAGTCCTTCAATATGTCATATTCATTTACATGATAACTTCTGGTTGAATTCAGATCCACCTCTTCAATCAGGGCAAAATCCGGATCATAAGATCTGACCAGTTCTCCTGCACCCTGAACCGTTTCAAGCACACTGTCCTTACTCTTCGCCCAGGAAGATCTGCCGCCGTCCATAAAAAAGCTGAAATCCGGTGTGTATGCACCAAAACCGATATTGTATGTAAGTGCGGAGTATTCTTTCTCCGTTGTCAGATATGCATTTGCCTGTGCATGAGATTCCACCTCCAGCGACAGGTTGTCTTCGATACGGTGATAGCTTGCATAAAGGTAGATGATATACACGATCAACACGGCCACAACCACCCCTGCTATGATTCCAATGATCTTAAAAATCTTTTTTGCTGTTTTCATAAATTTACCTTTTCTTTTGTATTATCTGCAAAATAGCAGAAAATCCCAGAGTCTATCTCTACTCCAGGATTTTCAATTTATGCATTTTTCTTTCGGTTCCTCTGAATCACACTGCTCTTAAATGCTTTGAGCATCGCTGGTGATAATTCTGGTGCGTCTTCATCAGTTATTATCGGAGAGTTCTTTGCATCCATAACTTCCTGTAATTGTTCTTTTGTCGGTTTTTGTCCCTTATTAATAGTAAATGTCTTGAGCATAATAGAGCCTCCTCTCTGATTCTGTTGCCAGTCTGGCGGAAATCAAACGAATATTCTCTTTTCTTTCCGTAAACACAACAAATAGTACTTCTCCAACACATCCTATCGCAATGTATCTGTCCTCATCTATACTGTGCTCAAAATCATACATTTCTATATAATTTTTATCTGCAAATACGTATGCTGCTGTTTCAAATGATATCTTATGTTTTTTCTGGTTAATCAGATTCTTTTCCTGATCCCATTCAAACTTCAATCCATCACTCTCCTGCTTTTTTTCTAAGTATAACATGGATGGATTTTTCACACTAGTAAAAGAATTATAAAAATATCATTCTGTAAGTTTATATTTTATTTACTTGACGCTTCCTTGTGATCCACAGGAACGTGCATGTGAAGATGATTCCTTTGACGATCGATGTTACAGAGAGTGCCCACCAGATTCCACTGAGTCCTATCATTCCGCCGAGAATGATCGCCAGCGGGATCCTGGCACTGGTGAAGGTGATGCTGATGATACTGCAAAGTCTCGTCCTGCCAAGTCCGGACAAGGCACCTACCGTTGTCAGTTCTACACACATAAAAGCTTCACTGAATCCAATGATCACAAGATATCCAACTGCTGTCTCGATTGCCTTCGGTTCATGGAAAAAGATATCTGCGATCGCATTGGGAAAGCATATAAATGCAAGTGAGATCAGCACTCCCCATACACCAACTGTCCACAAAGCTGCCTTATATCCCTTTCTCACACGATCGTTCTTTCCGGCTCCATAATTCTGTGCAATAAAAGCATTCAGCGCTGCCGCAAAACCATCTGCTGTATTCCAGGAAATCGACTCGATCTGCCCGCCGACCCTCTGTGTGGCAACCGCCTCTGCACCATATCCTGAAACCATTCGTGTCAGCACCATGGAAATTGCACAATATGCCATTCCCTGGATTGCTGTCGGAATTCCGATCCTGCAGATCCCACTCAGATATTCTTCCGGGATCTTTGCCAAAAGTTTTATACCCTTCAGTACATTTTCTTTTTTCCGCACAATGATCGCAAGAACCATAATACTCATAACGATCGCCTGTGCCATTACCGTTGCAATTGCAGCTCCGATCACGCCCAGTTTCGGAAAAGGTCCCGGTCCAAGGATCAGAACGGGATCCAGGATCATGTTTGTGATAAGCCCGATCAGATTCGCCAGAAATGGCGTCTTGGAATCGCCCTGTGCCGTATAAAGTCCTGTCAATGTCAGAGTCATAAATGAAAATACGATCAGTCCGCACGCGATCCTCGTATACGACATAGCCGCTGCATACGCCTCAGCGTCCGTCAACTGAAAAAAGCCGACCATCTGCTTCGTAAATACCAGTGAAAGAATTGCATACACCATTCCCATCGCCGCTGCCAGCTGCACTGCTGCCTGTGCAAAACCATGCGCCTTTTCCCTGTCACCACGTCCAATGCACTGTGCAACCTGCACCTGACCGCCCATCCTCGCCATAGAAGCAAGCCCCTGCGAAAGCCAGGTAAACATACCGCCAACGCCAACACCGGCAACTGCCTTCGAGCCAAGCAGCCCAATCCATGCCATATCCGTAATATTATACAAAGTCCCAAGAAACGACGATGCCATGATCGGAATGGCAAGTTTTGTCAACGTTTTCAGAATAGGACCTTTTGTTAAATTTCCCTCCATGAATTAAATTCCTCATCCGTTTTTATTTTTCATCATCCATGAGTCTTATTATACATGGTTTGCTATATGTTTTCACCATATATTTCGTACAGAAAAAAAGCTCACATCTCGTTTCATTATGATGTGAGCTTCTTTTGACCATTTTTATTTGTATTTCACCGCAGTTCCATAAGCGATCACTTCTGCTGCTCCTGACATGACCTGGGAGGAGCCGTATTTAACACCGATCACGGCATCGGCATCCATCTCCTTGGCTTCATCTACCATACGCTTCGTAGCGATCTGTCTTGCCTCGTTCAGCATTTCTGTGTAACCTACGATCTCGCCGCCAACCAGGGTTTTCATGCCTGCCATGAAATCTCTGCCGACGTTCTTGGTCTGCACAACGGTTCCTTTTACGATTCCGAGCGGCTCAAAATCCACGCCCGGGATATATTCAATACTTAGAAGCTTCATCTTCTTCTCCTCCTTCGATTTCCTTCATTCTTCCTGCAAGTGCTATGAGCGTTCCTGCAATGATGACTGCCGGGATCCCTGCGATCAGCAAAAGCAGCCCCAGCGGAATGGGATCCTGTGCGTTTGCCCAGAATACGATTATGATCGTCACCAGCATGAGCACTGTCATAACTGCTGCACCGATGATCGCTCCCGTTCTCTTTTTCTTATGCACATCTGTTTTATTAACGTTCATAAACTTTGCACCTTCTTTCTCCATCTGCTCGATTTCTTCCAGACAGTCCTCTGCATTCAGAGATTCCAGTGACCGATGTTCCAGGATCAGACGTTCGCACATGTCCTGCATCTTCAAAAGACCTTCCTTTCGGTGTTCCAGTTCCTTGAGATGCTGTTCCAGACAGATCTGCAGGCTTTTCTTTTTTTCGAAGAGAAGTTTCATTTCTTCTATGGAAATATCCATCTTTCGGAATAATTTGATCTCCTGAAGCCGGATGACATCCTCCTGATGATATTCCCTGTATCCGTTTTCTGCACGTTCTACATTGAGAAGCCCCTGGTCTTCATAAAAACGGATATTTTTTCTTGTGATTCCTACAAGCTCTTCCACCTGTTTGATCTTCATTGCGCTACCTCTTACTTTCCTGACAGTCTGAAAACTCTTCATATCGCTGTCTGTACCTGTTTTATACAGCTTCCATAAGGTGGAAGGTCAAGTGTTTTTTTATTTTTTTCTGTTTAATCTTCCTGATATTTTACAAAAGTGAACGTTTTGCCATGATTGGTCAGTTCCAGACCATCTTCTGTTTCTTCGTAAGTAAACTCTATGGTATCTGATGACGTTTCAATGTCCCATCCAGACGGATAATAGTCTTTGTCTGTCATGCGATCATCTATTTTCAATTCCATTGTATCCGCATCCAGATTTATGATCGTTCCGGCAAGGCCAGGCTCTCCCGCTTCTGCATCATAGATCATCAGTGCCGGCGGTTTCGTTGTAAAAAATCCATCTGCTTTTGTAAAAACAGCCATTTCCCAGAAGCATTCATTATCGTAATACTCCTCGTCATCCATATCATCATCGTATGGAATTCCATAATCGCCTTCAAGCCGGCTCAGGATCTCCTGATCTACTTTGCCAGCCGGATGATAAAACCACACACCTGCTGCAACTGCCAGAACTCCCAGAATCCCTGCTGTAATAACTGTTTTCTTTTTCATGGGTAATTGTCCTCCTCATAATGTAAAACTTTTTTATTCATATTTCTATTATAGAACTCCGGTTTTACATTTTTGTCTTTTCACTTCTCATTATCGAAATGATCGACATAAGCAAAAGGAACATCGGGTAAAAAAGTTTCGGAATGATCTGGAAAGCGGAAATTTCACCACCCAGCTCATTGACCGCTGAGATTGCCACGAGCATCTGTGCACCATATGGAATGATTCCCTGAAAGATGCAGGAAAAAGTATCCAGCAGGGAGGCAGTTTTTCTTGGTGTGATCCCATACTCCTGTGCCATCTCTCTGGCGATCGGATTTGCCATAACAATGGCTACCGTATTATTCGCAGTCGCAATATCCATGGTTCCGACAAGAAGTCCCATACCAAGCTGCCCGCCTTTTCTGCCACGGAAGATTTTGTGGATCCAGCCAAGAAGTGCATCAAAACCGCCGTACTCACGAATCAGCGCACACATTGCCGCTACCAGGATCGCCACCATACAGGTCTCAAACATTCCGGATACACCGGAACCCATATTCGTCAGAAGATCCACTGGCGTGATATGCCCTCCGGCAAGCATGATGATCGCTCCGGAAACAATTCCTGTCAGAAGAACCACAAATACATTGATACCGATGATACCTCCGACCAGCACCAGGAGATATGGCAGTATCTGGAGCAGATGATAGGACTGACTGACATGTCCCTGAATTTCCGTCTGAAAAGACAGGATCAGGATCAGAACAAGTGTGATCAGTGCTGCCGGAAATGCGATCCAGAAATTTTCACGGAATTTATCTTTCATCTCACAGCCCTGTCCATTACAGGCTGCAATCGTGGTATCGGAAATGAAAGAAAGGTTATCGCCGAACATCGCCCCGCCCATGACCGAAGCCACACAAAATGCACGATCGAAACCTGACGCACTGGAAACAGCCGCCGCGATCGGCACCAGAAGTGTGATCGTGCCTACAGAAGTTCCCATCGCTACCGATACGAAACATGCAACTACAAATAAAACCGCCACAGAAAATCTCGCCGGAATCAGCGTCAGCATAAAATATGCCACACTTTCCGCGCTGCTTCTTCCTACCACGCCGACAAAAGAGCCTGCTGTGAGAAAGATCAGAAGCATTGTGATGATATTTTTGTCTCCGACACCATGCGCCATGATCTCAAGTTTCCTGTCAAAACTTACTTCCCTGTTCTGCAGACAGGCAACCAGGATCGCGGCAAGAAATGCGACCACGATCGGTACATTATAGAATCCCATCGGAATCTTCATCACATACTCAAATAAAATGCCAAGGCCCAGGTATAATATGAGAAATACACCAATTGGCAGGAGTGCAATGGCATTACCTTTTTCTTTTTTCATAATGAAAGTCTCTTCTCTATGTTTGTGAATTAAAAACTCTATCCTCACATGACTGAAGTCACGTACTTCCAGGCGCTTTAGGCGCCAGACTAAATATCGGCGGATACGCCTGTAACTTAGGTGCGCAGGTATACGCATTTTCCATGCTGGATACGGCAGGTCCCCACATAACAGGTAGTCCGCTGTATATCTGCCTGCGTTTATGCTGCTCTTAAGTTCATTTCTGAACTGAGTTTTCTCAGATCCGCATAAACACATGAGGTTCTACGCTTTACTGCAGGGACTTTTGCCTCCAGCAAAGACCTTTCCGTTACCGGAAGGGGTTTTAAAAGTTCTCTGATAAAATATCTTGCTCCAATATTGTACGATGCTGACAGGTCGCAATTATATCGTTTTCCTGTCTGAAATACACACAGGCTGTGATTTTTTTGATCACGGGCAACCGCCCCTGTTCCATCATATGCAAGCCTGCTGGTATTCCACGCACAGATCCTCGATATCCGCATCCCATTTCTATGTGCCTGATGTTCACAGCGTTTCTGGATATCCCGTTTTTTCCACAGATGCAGTTTCTGTTTCTTTCTCCCGGATATCTTTCCTTTTGTCTCCAGGTGTTCGAAAACAATTACATCTGCATGCTTCTCTTTTGCATATTTTGTGACTGCTCCTGCAATCTTCCTGCCCAGTTCTATGTTCAGGCGTTTTGCATAAGCCCATCTGCTCTTTGTCTGTACAGATTCATGTTCTCTCTGGAATCTCCGTATCCGTCCCAGTACACGGTACATCCGGTCTTTTTCACTGGGAAAATCAATAAACTTTCTGCCCAGGACAGATCCAGCCGACCGCATAATGGTACAGACTGCATCGGTGTTGATCCCCAGATCTACACTGCAGATGATCTGTTCTTTGACTGCAGCTTTTGTGAGTATCACATCTTCTGTATAAGAAAAACGCAGAAAATATTTCCTGTGTCTTTTCTCCAGTGTCGGGGCGGATGCCTTTTTCCCGATCCAGTTCTTTCTCAGATACTCCATGTCGGTATGGCTTAACCGTACATGAAACCACTTCCAGTCATGCCCGTCATATAGTTTCAGATAAGTAGCATCCTTCCCGACTTCATCCTCCCGGTACATTACATCACGGTAAAAGACCGGCATGGCATGGTTCTCATATACAAGTCTCGGTTTACCTTCTATCTGGCCTGTCTTTTCCCACAACTCCATTCGGGTTTTGTAAGAGGATACACTTCCCAGGGCATGCTGGATGGCGGCCCTTCTCAGATACGAAGGCATCTTTTGGAAACGGATATCAAAATCAAAACGAGCCTGATTCTTTTTTGTTGTATGTATCAGGTGCTCCGCTTCATTAAAACGCTTCTTCGTTTCCGCTATCCTTTCCAGTTCTTCCCATACCTGCGCATAAATCTCTGTCAGATAGCTGACAGCAGACCTGTAAACATCCAGTGTCTGACGGATCGGGATATTCTGTTTTCGTAATTCCACGCCATAGCTGGAGGTAATCTTCATATCTGCTTCCTAACCTTTCTATCTTGTACCGATACAAATAAGTCCTATTTGTTCTTGTATTTTCTATTATACTCCTTATTAAGTCCAATAAAACTCCCTATTTCTATTTTTTTATAAAAAATTTGCGTTTCTAACTCATCACTGGAAGTAACGAGAATGCGACACGCAGTTATTCAAATATATGTTATCGTACATATTTATCTATCATAACATATATACCCTGCATTATAAACAGAAATCGGATTTTGTTACCGTCGCAAAGACAATTGCCGTTCCAGCCGCCGCCATGCATATACCTGCCAGAAGAATCGCACCTGCCCCCTGACTCAAAAGCTGACCGCCGGCAAAATTACCAGCCGCGCATCCCAGCGCATAGGCTGCTGTTATAAATGCCTGTCCTTTTACCATATCATTGTCTCTGACTTTCTCTTTTGCATAGTACACCTGACCAGGTGCCAAAAGCGCGTAGGATGAGATCTGAAAGAACTGTAACAGATAGATCGTCTGTATATTTCCCGCAAAATAAAAGCCAACTGCCTTTATGAAAAAAGAAACGGCTGCTATCTTCAAAACAGTTGTGTCTCTGAAAACCTTCCGTATTTTTTCAAAAAAGAAAATCACCGGAGCTGCTACCATAGCCGCAATAAACAGGGCAACTCCTACATGACTACTGTTACCGCCCAGCGCATTCATGATCACGATCATATAATTTTCCGTCATTGCATGATACATACCCAAAAAAGCAATTCCAAGTAACGACAGACAGTACCAGCGATACTGTCCAAAAAATGCACCGATGGAAAGACTTCTGTGATCTGCACTGACTGCTGATCTGCTCTGTTGGATCTCAGGGAATCCAGCAAGGGCGATCATACTCCCCAGGCGTGCTGCCAATAAAAGCACCAGCATCCACGTTGTGCCAAATTTTGCGATCACCCAGCCAATGATCAGACTTGAGACAGCACTCGCTACTGCTCCAATTCCCCGGGCTGCGCCATAATCCACGAAATAGCCCGCATTGTTGTATGCGACACTGATGGCATTTAATAAGGAAACCATCGCGTCACTGCTCCAGATACTGACCATGTACAAAACAGCCATCAGCATGATAGAAATTCCCGGCAGTAACTGCAGGAGTATGCATACACTGCACAGAACAGACATGATCAGCAGCATTTTTGTCAGGACAAATTTTTCTGCGCGGTCTGCCAGAGATGCCAGAACTGGCTGTGACAGACAGGAACAAAGCCCTGCCAATGCCAGCAGGAATCCTACCATTCCTGAAGGAACCCCTTTGTTCAACAGATACGTTGTTGCAAAAGCTGCTGCCCCAGAAGATGATGCCCAATGTGTAAACTGGATCGCACTGTATCGATAAGTCAGATTCATACATTTCCTCCTTTATGAAAAAGGAGCTGGTTTCATGACCAGCCCCTTTCCATGGTGTGTAATACGAAAAAAGATCTCTCTTTCTTGTAATAACAGGATAATGCATTTTCCAGTGCAAATCTATATTATTCGTGTCTGTTTCTATTACAATCGTGCCATTTTCCACGATATCTTACAGGACTGCAGTTGAAATGCTCCCGAAATAGCTTTCCAAAATAGCTGCTGCTTCCAAATCCACAGTCACTTGCGATCTCTGTAATAGATTTCTCTGTCTCTATCAGTTCCATACATGCCTTCCGAAGTCTGTATTCTCTCATATATTCCAGTGGACTCATATGAAGATTCTCCTGAAACAGTCGGAAACAGACTCTTTTACTTATATGCGCTTCCCTCGCCAGGCAGTCAACCGCTATCATCTCCGTATAATGATCCTGAATATAAGACATCATTGCTTTCATTTTTTCAGCGGTATCTTTGTTTTTGTGTATATCTTCTGTCTCAGCACATGCCAGTTCCAATAAACCAAGCCATACTTCTGTGAGCAGCTGCCGAAGAGTGATCTCATAGCCCCAGCTGCCTTCCTCCAATTCAAAGCCGGCTTGAATCTTCTGCAAAAGAGCCGCCTGCCCGGGATCCTCGGGTGACAGGCAGATCATTTCAAGCCCGGATCTGTCCGTCAACGGACGAATATACCTTTCTTCTATTCGATTAGATATCCCGCCTGTCAGCAGTTCCGAATCAAACAGATGCAGTAATTGCACGGTTCCATCCTTTGTAGAACTCACTCTTGATGAATGCAGTACATTGGAATTAACAAACCCGCCTGTCCCCGCCGGGAATATCCATTTCCCATTTGGCGTTGTATACTCTACTCTGCCACTTTTTATATAGAATAATTCTACTGCATGATGCCAGTGCCAGGGCACGACCGGATCTATATATTTATCAAACTCCACGCAGGAGCAAATATAGGGAAAATCCATAAAAAAATCCGGGAGTAACTCTTCATTGCTTTCCATGATCAACTGAATTCCCTGTATATTTTTCATTTCAGATCTCCCCTCTCCTGTTATTATCTATGCTTTTTCATTCCAGGTTTCTTCCTGTAGTATATCATGTGCCATGTTATTAAGAAACGACTTTATGCCTTTACATCCCTTTTTTTCAGAAACATTCCAGCAACTAGAACCATTGTTACCAGCCAGAAAATACAGCTGAAAAAGAATAAAATATATCCGCCTCCAGACAGCACATCATTACTCTTGTTTGCATTCATGCCTGCCTGCATCAGTGCATAGGGCCAGAACAGAGAAAGACCTTTGCTCCCTGCCAGCAGACCGGTGATGCCGCCCACCAGCCCAAGAAAGATCGGAATGGCAAAGCTTCGGATGACCATAGCCAGCACAAGCTGCGCCGCAATGACCGCAAGTGCTCCCACTGCACCGCGAAGAAGAAAAGCAAGCAGGATCGTCGGTGGAAATCCCGGAAAATGTGCAAAAACTTTTCCACAAAATGCATACAGCAAAAATACAAACAGATGCGTCAGAAGGGCCAGTTTTGCCACCACAACAAATTTCGCCAGAAAAAGATCTATCGGCCTGACCGGACTTGCCATAATAAGATTCCAGTTGTGTCCAAGATGTTCCAGTCTCCACAGATAAGCTGCATAAGCAGCCACCATTGCAGGAAAGAAAAACATCGAATAAAACAATGTATGCTGTGTCCAGAGACTGTACCAGCCATCTTTGAGAATTTCCAGATTCTGCAGATAATTAAAAGTTCCATATATTGCTGAAATGAGCGGCAGTGCAAAAAACAGCCCCCAGATCGGAGACGCATGCAGTTTTCGGTTTTCTGCCTGAATACAGCGCTTTAACATCTTTTACACCTCCTGTTTCTGTACTCTTCGCCATGCTGCATAGAACAAGAGCATGACCAGTACCACAGTAAAAACAAGCAGTCCCCAATTGTACGGCCGCGTTCCATAAGTAACCGTATGTGCAGCCTGGTCCCAGTTCGCAACTTCATAAGTTCCCAGCGGAACAAAATAACCCCAAGGAACAAAATAGCTGACAACCTTTGGCATAAAAGCAGAAAACAGCCCGGTTAATGATGCTATGATTCCTGCACAGAGTGCCAGAAGCGGATTTCCAGCCAGTAGCATGAGCAGAAATGCTCCAAAAAAGAGCATCAGTTCCACCGCCAGTGTACAGCCTGTCAGATAAAAAAGCTGACTGATTGGAAAAGCCTCCGTGTAACCATATATTTTTCCTGTCAGAAATACGCCTCCCATTTCCAGAAAGGTTACAAGCAGAACTTCCATGATGCCAAACAAAGCTTTTCCAAGGAACAGACTCCTACGGCTCTGCAGAGTATAAAGAAGTTTCCAGGTACTTCCTTTGACTTCCATATCCCATAACCGGCTTGCCAGTACTGCCATCACGATCGGAAAGATCAGCACATTGGCAACCGGGATGCTGTAAAACAATGCGCTGTACGCATTTGCCAGTTCATCCGGACCGGGCGATAACAGACTGCCTGTCCACAGCATTACGATCAACGGAACCAGCAGGCAGAACAGCAGATCATGCCTGCGGTGAGCTTTTTGCAATTCTACACAAAAAGCACCTGCCATATCATGCCACCTCCCTGCCGTTCTGTGTCAGACTCAGGAAAATTTCTTCCAGGCTTTTTGTCTCAGAAGTCAGTCCGACAACTCCGACATTATTTTCAGAAAGGGTTCTGACCAGTTCTGCCAATTTTTCATCAGAAATCGACGGCAGCTGCAGGATATCGAGATGATGTGTCATTGGCTGTGTCAGAATACCCTGACGATTCAGTATATCAATGCCTTTTTTCACATCCAGTACCCGGATCTGGATGCCGCCCCGGCTGTGTTTACGCAGTTCCTGCAGGGAACCTTCGAATATCATTTTTCCATGATCCAGAATTCCAAGCTGCGTGACCATCTGCTCCATTTCACCGAGCAGATGACTGGAGATCAGTACCGTCGCTCCGGTGCTCTCCGGCATAGATGCAATGAGACCGCGCATTTCCTGGATTCCTGCAGGATCGAGACCATTGGTCGGCTCATCCAGGATCAGCAGCCTGGGATTGCCAAGTAATGCCATTGCAATGCCAAGTCTCTGTTTCATGCCAAGAGAGTACTGCCCGACTTTGCGGTTTGCGTCGGCAGTCAGATGTACGATCTCCAGAACACGGTCAATGTCTTTGTGGTCGATATCTTTCAAGTCTGCGATGATCTTAAGATTTTCACGTGCTGTCAGATGCAGATAACCTGACGGGGACTCGATCAGACTTCCCGTCTTTCTCAGCAATGCGATGCGGTTTTCCTCATTCATCGTCTGCCCGAGCAGTTTTACACTGCCGCTGGTCGGATGTACCAGACCAAGCAGGATTTTCATACTTGTTGATTTTCCGGCACCGTTCGGACCAAGAAAACCGTAGACGCAGCCCTGCGGTACTGACAGATTCAGATGCTCCACTACGATACGACCGTTGTAGCTTTTGCAGAGGTCGTGGGTTTCGATAACAGAAATCATAATGTTCTCTCCTTTTCCTGTTTATTTTTCTCTTCGACAATTTAAAGCTTACACCGGCTGCCTTAAGCCTCCTCAAATCCTGCCTTAATTTTCGCTTAAGTTTTTGGGATTTTCAGATAGAGTGTTTGAAAGTATGGTATAGTAAAACTGAATTCAAGACTGACTGATGATTTGAAAGGATTCTGATTATGAACAGTATTTATGAAGTTCGAATTCTGATCGTAGATGATAATAAAGATCTGCTCCATCTGCTCTGCGAGCAGTTGTCTGGTGCAGGTTACAGGCATATTCAGACCGCAGCGAACTGTGCTGCGGCAAAAAAATTGTTTGCAGCTGAGATCCCGGAACTGATGATCCTGGATATCAACCTTCCGGACGGCGATGGTTTTTCCCTGTTCCGTGCCCTGCATGCCAAAGCAGACGTTCCGGCTCTTTTTCTCTCCGCAAGAGATGCCGATGCGGACCGTTTATTTGGACTCGGACTTGGTGCAGATGATTACCTGACAAAGCCTTTTCTGATGCAGGAACTACTTCTTCGTGTTCAGCATATCCTGCTGAGAACTTATCGCGCAGAACTCGCCCGCACAAAGTCAAAAGATTTGAAACTTGCAGATCGAAGCGTGGATCTGAACGATGCTCTTGTCACACTTTCAAACGGAGATACGATTCCTCTGACAGCTACAGAACTGGCACTGCTTCGCAAACTGGCGGATAACCGCGGGCATATCGTGACTTATGATTCCCTCTGCTCTGCTGTCTGGGGTGCGGATTACTATGGATATGAAAACAGCCTTGGTGTTCATATCCGACATCTGCGCCAGAAACTGGAGCAGGATCCGAACCAGCCGCGCTGTCTGCTGACTGTAAGGGGCATTGGCTATAAACTGGCAAAGGAGGAACTGCTGTGAAAACTTTTGCCCGACTGATCTGGCGATATGTACTGACCGCAGTTGGTGTTGTCCTTCTGCTGTTGGTCCTGACAATTTCACTTCTGGGATGGATCAGCTGGCGCGAAGGATATCTCCAGCCGCAACGCGAATATTCCTATAGCGAAATTGCAGATTCTATGGTTGAAACAGACAATGGAATGATTTTTGGAGCAGAACATGCTCCGGAAGAATGGATGGACGGTTATGCATGGGCTATGATCCTTGACGAAAAAGGAAACGTGAAATGGAATTATAATCTGCCGGACGAACTGGATAACCATTATTCTTCCAGCGACATCGCCAGTTTTTCCCGCTGGTATCTGGATGATTATCCGGTATTCTGCTGGTCCGAAAATTATGGTCTGTTTGTGGCTGGTCTTACCAAGGGAAGTCTCTGGAAATATAATCTTTACAATTCACCAAATGTTCTCCAGGATATCGTCCACGGTATCCCACTGGTTATTCTTGGCATGCTGCTGTTGGTTCTGATCTTTTGTTTATGGATTGGCTGGCGTGGAACCAAACGCTTAAGAATTGTAGCGGAAGGGCTGGATGCACTGGCCGACGGACAGACTGTCCAGTTACCGACAGATGGTTTTACCGGAGAACTGGCTCAGAAACTGAATCAGACCAGTTCTCATCTACAGAAACGAAATGAAATGCTTGTGCGGCGGGATGACACGCGAACACAGTGGATTGCAGGTGTCAGTCATGATGTACGCACACCACTGGCTCTGATCCTTGGATGGGGAGAACAGCTGGAACAGGATTCTTCCCTGCCCGATACAGTACGGCACAAGGCCGCAGGGATTCGTACTCAATGTGAAAAACTCCGCTCTCTTATTGACGACCTGAATCTAACCAGCAAACTGGAATATGGTGCACAACCACTCCGAAAAGAAACTTTCACCGCCGGACCGCTGTTCCGTGAACTGGTCGCTCAATTCTACGACAGTCCCCTGGCAGAAAACTGCGAAATTACGCTGAATCAGACAAATGCCGCCGAACACGCGCAGATTTCTGTCGACCGTGCCCTGCTCGCTCGGCTTCTCGAAAACCTGTTGAGCAACAGCGTGCGGCATAATTCTGAATCTGTCAAGATCTGTATCGAAACTGAAATACGAGAAAATTTCCTGTACCTGACAGTAATCGACAACGGCAAAGGCTATCCCCCGGAAATTCTTGCGGCTCTGAATCTGCAGGAAACCACTGAAAATACACCGCATATTCTGGGACTACATGTGGTCGAGCAGATTGCCGCGGCGCATGGTGGGAAAAGTATTTTTGAATCAAATTATCCCAGCGGAGCCAGGACGTGTGTCTGGCTGCCACTGGGATGATGTCCCGTATTTTAGAGGTCAGACATAGGTGTCTGGTAGAAGATTATTCCGAATAGAATAACTGTTTCGGGCTTTTCGGCTTATCTGGAATGCTCATTTTAATTAATCCACTGTGAATTAAAAACTCTATCCTCACATGACTGAAGTCACGTGCTTCCGGACGCTTTAAGCGTCAGACTAAATATCGGCGGATACGCCTGTAACTTAGGTGCGCAGTCATGCGCATATTTCCATGCCGGATACGGCAGGTTCCCACATGACAGGTAATCCGCTGTATATCTGCCTGCGTTTATGCTGCCTTTAAGATCTCCATTTGTATATGAAGTTCTTTTAATCCGCATAAACACATGAGGTTCTACGCTTTACTGCAGGGACTTTTGCCTCCAGCAAAGACCTTTCCGTTACCGGAAGGGGTTTTAAACGTTCTCTGATAAAATATCTTGCCCCAATATTGTACGATGCTGATAAGTCACAATTATATCGTTTTCCAGTCTGAAACACACACAGGCTGTGGTTTCCCGGATCACGGATAACTGTTCCAGTTCCATCATACGCAAGCCTGCTGGTATTCCACGCACAGATCCTCGATATCCGCATTCCATTTCTGTGTGCCTGATGTTCACAGCGTTTCTGGATATCCCGTTTTCTCCACAAATGCAGTTTCTGCTTCTTTCTCCCAGATATCTTTCCTTTTGTCTCAAGATATTCGAAAACAATTATATCTGCATGGTTCTCTTTTGCATATTTTGTGACTGCTCCTGCAATTTTTCTGCTCAGTTCGATATTCAGGCGTTTTACATAACCCCATCTGCTCTTTGCCTGTGCAGACCCATGTTCTCTCTGGAATCTCTTTATCCGTCTCAGCACACGGTACATCCGGTCTTTTTCACTGGAAAAATCGATAAACTTTCTTCCCAGGACAGTTCCATCCGACCGCATAATAGTACAGACTGCATCGGTATTGATTCCCAGATCTACACTGCAGATGAGTTGTTCTTTGACTGGTGTTTTCGTGAGTATCACATCTTCTGTATAAGAAAAACGCAGAAAGTATTTCTTGTGTCTTCTCTCCAATGTCGGGGCAGATGCTTTCTTCCCGGACCAGTTCTTTCTCAGATACTCCATGTCAGTATGGCTTAACTGTACATGGAACCACTTCCAGTCATGCCCATCATATAGTTTCAGATAAGCAGCATCCTTCCCTCCTTCATCCTCCCGGTACATCACATCACGGTAAAAGACCGGCATGGCATGATTCCCACATATAAGTCGTGGCTTTCCTTCTATCCAGCCTGTTTTTTTCCATAATCCCATTCGAGTTTTGTAAGAAGATACGCCTCCCAGCGCATGCTGAATGGCTGCCCTTCTCAAATAAGAAGGCATCTTTGGGAAACGAAGATCAAAATCAAAACGGGCCTGATTCTTTTTCGTTGTATGTATCAGATGTTCTGCTTCATTGAAACGTTTCTTCGCTTCCAGAATTCCTTCCAGCTCTTCCCATACCTGCGCATAAATTTCTACCAGATAACTAACAGCAGACCTGTAGACATCCAGCGTCTGACGGATTGGGATATTCTGTTTTCGTAATTCTACGCCATAGCTGGATGTTATCTGCATCTTTCCCTCTTTTCACATAAAAGATTTTTTGCTCAGATATCTGTTTTGTCTTTTTTCTTCTGCCCTTCGATATAAGTAAGGACCTGATCTCTGCTCCTGTCACTGACTGTCACTGCACAATAAGATGGATTCCACAGATGTCCTCCCCACAATTCTTTCTTTAATTCCGGATGGAGAAGGAACATCTGCCGTGCAAGGTTCCCCTTCATAATCTTGATCATATCAGAGATATAAAACTGAGGCTTACAGTCTACGAGCAGGTGGATATGATCCGGCATGACCTCCATCGCCAGAATTTGAAATTTATATTCTTCTGCAAGATCCTGCAGCATTTCCTTACATTCTGTATCAATACCATCTTTTAAAACCTTTTTTCGATATTTTGTACACCATACCAGATGATACTGCAGGGAGTATACATATCCCCTACCATATGAAAGACTGTTTTTATTTATATTAAATATATCTTTTTGCATGTAAACATTATACCATATGTCATCGCCATAGTAAACGTTTGTTCTGTATATTTTTATAAAAAATTTGCGCGTCTGACTCATCACTAAAAGTAACGAGAATGCGACGTGCAGTTATTCAAGCAACTCAAAAAGAAACTCAAATAATTTGAGTTTCTTTTTGAGTTATTAAACATATTTCAAAACAGCATCTCTATCTGCTCGCCAACCTCTATCCGTGCTGTAATCAGTTCATCAGGTTCTTTGCCTCTCTTGTGTTCGGCTTTCAGGTACTGTAAGCCTTTTCGGAGACTTGCAGTAATCAGATTCAGCACATAAATATTATCAAAACGGTTGTAAATAGAGTCACCGCCCAGACCGGTCAGGCAGATAAGCTGCGTGTTGGTCTTTTTTGCCATATCCATCAGCGGAATCAAAAGATGTGAAGCATTTGTCTGTGCAAACGGGTTATCCATAATCAGAACTTTTCCTTCGTTTTTGTTTGCAAAAATATCAGTATCATCCCGTCTCATATAATACAGAAGACTGGAAAGGATAACGAATGCGGACAAAAATCCCTCGCCGCCTGAGTTTCTGGAAACTTCTTTCCATGTGATCGGATATTCTCTCTGTGCTTCAATTTTATAGAGATGGATCTGCACATTTCCGATTCCTACTACCTGATCGTACAGATTTCTGGTAGTAACACTGGAACCAAAAAATTCCTGTGCATTCTCATTCTTTTCAAAAAGTTCCACGCCTTCCTTCGTAATCTTGTCGATAAAGTCTTCCAGTCGAAGGTGATACAGTCCCACATTTTCCTCCCAATCCGGAAGCTGGATCTTCAACATTTTAATATTTCTGTCTCTGATAGTGATTGTAGAATTGTGGTCGATCTTGCCCAGGTTATTGTGGATCTCCTGAATATAATCTTCCATGAGCTCTACAATTCTCTCTTTTTCTCTTTCCACAACAGAAATATCCACTTCCAGTTTTTGCATAAGGCTGTCAAATGACTGTACAGTTGTTTTCAACTGCATCAGAACACGCTGTGCATCATCGACAAGCTCCAGCATCTGTTCCAGTGGTTTCCGGTAAAAGTCATCCTGAAAACTTTCCATTCGAATAACTCTGTTCAAAAGCTGCACAATCTGTTCTTTCTTCTGCCGGGTTTCTCTGATTTTCTGGTTATAATCACGAATAAGAATTCCCTTGAGATTTCGCAGTTCTTCTGAAGTCAGAGTATCCGAAACTGGATCTCGTTCCTCCATTTCTACTGGAATCAGTTCGTTATATTCAGAAAGTGCTGTCAGGTTTTCTTCATAACTTCGAACTTTTTTGGCCAGAAAATCAGCATGTTTTTTCTCTTCTTTCTTCTGGTAAAGAAGCTGGTTCCTTCGTGCTTCAAAGTCCTGTCCCTGGATCTCGTTCCTGGACAGCGGTTTTTCTTCTCCACATACAGAGTGGATTCTTTTCTGCAGATCATTACTCTTGCTCTGAGCAACTGCTGCCTTTTTGTCTGCGTCATTCCACTGCATATCTTTTGTCTGGATTTTTCTTTGAAAGTCTTCTAGAATCACTTCCTGATGTGATTCCTCTTTTCTGTCATAGATTACATCCGCCCACTGCACTGGTTTCAACCGATATTTTTTCTGAAGATGCTCAAGTTCATTCTGTTCTCTCTGGAAACGGCCGGAAGCTTTGGTTTCCCGCTCTTCCAGGTCTTTCAGTTCCTGAGAAAGGACAGAAGTGATAGCCTCATAACGTGCCTCCATTTGTTCTACAGATATTTCTTCCGGCAGAGTATACTGCCCGGCCTTTTCGTATGTAGCATATCTGGTATATTTCTCATTGAGTTTTTCGGCTTCCCGTTCCAAAATATTTAACGTATTTTGTGCCGTTTTCTGTTCTTCCAGAAGTTTTGCCTGCCGCTCCTTCGCCAGCTTTTGATTTTCCTGAAAACGCTGTTCTTCTTTTTTACATTTTTCCAGAGCTGCTCTGTTGCTTTCGTATATCGCATAATCCTTTTCAAGCTGTCCAAAATCCGCGATACGCTGTTTCTGGTTCTGAATTTCCAGACCTGTTTTTACAATGAAATCCTGCAATTCTTCGTGTTCTTTTTTTAGTCTGTCAAGGTTCTGTGCCGTTTCCAGAATATCTTTCTCAAGATTTTGTTTTTCTTCTTTCAGCTTATCCAGAATCTCCTGGATTTCCTGCCATTTTTCCTTTGTTACAGACTGATTCTTGAGCACTTCCTGTCTCTGAAAATACTCTGCATATTCTGCTTTGCGGACTTTTACTGCCTGTGCAGTTTTTTCCAGTTCCTGTTTTTTCTCCCATATCATTTCCTGAAGTTTTTCTTCATCCAGAAGATTTTCATTAAACAGAATATAGAAGCTGATTCCCGGAAAATGTACAAGTTTATCTGTATATTTCTCCTGGATTTCTTCGATTTTTTCCCTTTCTACAATCGGCACCGGAAAAGACGTACAGATATTTCTGCCGCTCTTTGCCAGCTTTTCCATCTCCTGTCCGGACAGGATCAGTGCATATGGAAGGAATGGATTTCTTCGCACAAGTTCCTGGTTTTTCTTCTGTGAATAGCCGTTTTTTTGGAGCCATTCCATACCATAAACGATATGAATACCCAGATTATCCAGTTCTTTTTTCAAATCTTCCGGCAGTTCCAGAACCTTTCCACTGGTAAGATTCTGATACTCTTTCTCCAGAATATCCTCTTCTTTTTCCAGGCTTCTTCGCAGTTCCTCCAGCTCTTTCAGCTTTCGCTCTGATACATTAAGAATTCTGTCACGATCCAGAAGATATCCTGCTTCCATGTCCAGATACTTAAGAATATTTCTCCTTGTTTCCAGTTCTTTCTCATAAAGCTGATATACTTCTGTCTGTCTCTGGATCTCTGCTTTTTTATGAACCAGTGCTTCTTTTTTATCTTCCAGGCTGCGCTCCTGGCTTCGAATCATCTCTTTTTCGGATTCCAGTTTTTTCTGACTTTCTGTACGTTCTCTTACGATTCTGGTCAACTCCTGCTCATAGATCTGATGTCGAATTTCCAGCGTTCCGGCTTCATAAGCTCCCACAATATTCCGTACAAGTTCTTCCTTATAACAGGTATTAAACTGCTCTTCCTGGCGGCTGTACACCTCAATCTGGCTCTCCAGTTTTCCTTTTTTGCCATAGCAGTCACGTATTTTTTCTTCCAGATCTTCAACTCTGCGACTTTCTTCTTCTGCCTGTGTTCCGGTTTTTTGAATATATTCAGACTGAATATTCTGCTGTTCTTTATTTTCAAAAAGATATTTTTCAAAAAGAGTTCTGAGTGCAAAACCAAGTGCCTTTCGTTCCGGTTCCAGATCAGCTCCCTGTTGTCTGGCTGCTTTGATCTTTTCCCTGAGAAGATCCAGTTCTTCCTTTTCTTCTGCCACGGACTGCTGCTGTCTGGCACATGCCAGAACATGAAGTTTTTCCTCTGTTTCTGCCGCCCGTTCCTGGAGATTTTCCCTCTCCATATCGATCATATCCCGGTTTCCCAGATGAAGATTTTTTTCGTCTTCGCTGGCATAAAATTTACTGGAAAGCTCCTCATATTCCACTCTGGAAATATCCTGATCCAGCTTTTCCATAGCGGATTCTGACTGTCTGTATTCCTCTTCCGTTGTCTGCAAAAGTCCGTTTATATCATGGATAAACCAGGCAATTTTATTCTGCTGTCTATTTTCCTCCTGCTCCGCACTTCGGTATTCTTCTGTCTGCTTCTGAATTGACTCTGTTTCTTCTTTAAACTGACGAATACTGTCTCGTCGCTTGATTTTGGAGCGGTTGTCTTTATATTGTCCGGCATATTTTTCCAGAATAGACTGAAACTCCTTGATACGGTTTTTGTCTCTGTTTAATTTACTTTCAATTGCTTCCAGAAACCATTTTTCTGTCAGACCTTTTTCATCTTTACAGTCAGCAAAAAGATCCGAAAGTCCGGATTCTTTTACATTGATTTTCTTAATAATTGTTTCCCATTCTTTATAATTGATCTGATATTCCAGTAGTTTCTCGAAGTACTGGCGGGACTGTGCATAATTGGTCAGATCATAGTAAAAAAATTTCATATCCCGGTCTTTTTTGTAGCTTTCAAAAAGCTGCCGACAGGAATTGAAATTCTTGAGAATCATCTCTTTTTTTCCTTTTTCCACTACAGGAAGATGGCGGATATCCTGGATGCAGGACTCCTGATACTCACTTATAATTCCAATGATATCCAGATTTTCTTTACTCTCTTCCTGCATATCCTGTGCTTTTCTGACCATCAGACCTGTAAGGACATAACCGGCTCCCTGATCCAGTGCCCACTCCACGAGAATGAAGGATGGCTTCGCTGTAGTAAAATAACTTTCAAACGGACGGTCTTTTGCATTACGATATCTGCTATGTACAAAAGGGGCTGTCAGCATCTGCACAAGTACAGACTTTCCTCCTCCGTTCTGCAACGAAATCAATGTACTTTCACCGTTAAAATAAAGAATTTCATCACTGATACGATTTGCGTTATTGTTATAATTTACATTGATCAGACGTACTGCATTAATCTTACTCATCTTTTGCCACCCCCAGTACTCTCAAAACTCTCTGATAATTATTCTGATTCAAAAGATTCCAGTCCATAAAATTATCCAGTTTTCTGGTCGTCTTTATCATTTCGTCCTGCACTACATATTCAATCAGCCCTTGTTTCTGAAGGAACATGAGAATATTGTAGATAAATCCTTCTTTGGTCGTTTTGGCTCTGGAACCTCTGTCATCGGATTTCAGTGCTTCATAGGTCTGATAAAGCACCTGAAAGGAAATTCCTGCTGTATCTTCCTTCGTTTCTTCTTCATCTGCGCCTTCTTTCAGGCGAAGCGAAATGCAGTTCATAAACTCTCCCACGCGCATATATTCTCTGGATTTACTGCTGCTTCCCTGCCCGTCAAAAAACTCCACAAGTAATGTAAGAATTGCAAACTGGGACAGATAATAGTCCTTATCTGTTGCTGCTGATTTACATAATGCAGTCTTTAACTGCTGCTTGGAAAAACCAAGGAAATTATTCTCTTCTTTTGGAATAAGATAGACCACATTTCCATACCGTTCTATATTACTGCCTGCTATCTCTCCCTGAGACTTTACCAGATTTCGTACTGCTTCTTCTTCTGCATATGCCTTGTACAAAAGAAGCTCATCTTCTTCTCTGAGTTCATGATGCTCCAGAAGATAATAAAATATTTCCTGGCTGGTGCGTATTTCTTCTGCTTCGTATGCCATATCTGTTATTCCTCGTTTCTTACAATCCTGATCAGGATATTTGAACAGCGGATGCTCTTCGTTTCTCCCACTTCCGTCTGTACGTTATCAAAAGTAACAGTGTTTCCATCTTCAATCCTGTACACTTCAATCTTGCGTATTTTCTGGTCTGCAAATCTGCTTTCTGAAAGCTGTAAGAGCATTTCACTTAACTGAAAATCTTCTGTCTGTTCCTGAATGAATTCGCTTCGTTCCCTTTTGATTTTTTCTATATCGATCTCTTTGTTTCGTATCAGCTCAACCATGATTTCTTTAAAAATCTCTACACTGGGAATGAGCTGTTTCTGAATTTCTTTGGAAGTAATTTCATCTTTATGGATTTTATTCTGCAGATTCAGAAGTGAAATTTCGCCCTCCGAAACAGCCTGTTCTAGAAGAATTCCCAGGCTGTTTTCGTACTGTTTCATCTTTTCTTTATGCTTCTGTTCCTGCTCTTTTCGATATGCCTCTTCATCAAAATCCAGAATTTCTTCTATATCTTCTTCCTCATTTCTGACGGAAGGTTTCTGATATAGCAGCGCTTTGTTCAGATTGTAAACTTTTTCAGGTTCCTGGTTAAACAGAGGTCTGAGAAAATAATCCAGATTTTCAAGGGCTGCCGGATTTTCCAGCACTTTGTCATAAAACTCATTACGAAAAGAAAACCGCCGAATCAGTGATACCTGAGACAAAAGTTCCAGTTCTCTGGTATAAAGTGCCTTGAGATCAAAATGACTGCTGAGGATTTTCTGATGTTCATCAATGGTACGATTCAGATAACTCTCAATAATGCGAAGGTTCTCCAGATTTTCTTCTTCCTTTTCTCCGAGGCGACGCACGTTAATGTTTTCTTCTTCCAGTTTCTTAACACGACTTCGCACAAGTTCTCGGTATTTCTGAAATTTTTCTTTTGTATCACTGATCGTATCCAGATTTTCCAGCAAAATCTCTTCATAATCTCTGACAGAATAATTCAGTGCATTTCTGCGGATCTTGCCCATTGCTTCCTGAATTTTCTGTAACTGAATGCGCATCAGATTAAATACATTTTTTATCTCATCCACAGCCTTGTCATAGCTCTGTTTCTCCAGATGCATCTGAAAGATCATTTCATGGATGGTAAGTTTCATATTATTTTCTATTTCAAGGGTAGAAAGGATGAGATTGTATCCGTCATCCGTCAGATAATAAGAGGTTCGACGAACCTCCTGATCAAGATATACGATTCGATTGGCAACATAACTGATGTGCATGATATGATAATCATTCTGGTCAAAATCGTATCCATCAAAGTACATGGCACGACCTTCGTTGGACAGGATCACATTAACAATAAAATCTCCAAGTTTCCTGCTGTCCTCATAGGAAATTTCTTTATGCAGATATCTGCTGTTGATGGTATCAATATACGCACCGATGTCATCCATCGTACAATTTTCTTCTTTCAAAGACTGTTCCATAATATAAAGCATTACGGCAAAAATAAGATTCATCTGCTCATCAAACTTAGCGAATCCGAACTGTTTCCACGATGTTTTCTGCATGCTGTTCTGGATAAGTACCGCATACAAACCCACATTTTTCATTCGCTGGGGAAAATTTTTCAGAAATTCGTACAGCACTGTCATCCTCCTTCTGGCCATGATATCAGAAATCTGTGGTATTTAATATTTCCTGCGGAATATATCTGTCTTCTTCCAGGATTTTTTTCATCTTGCAAACAGTCTGTTCATCGAAATACGCAAAAAATTCTGAACTGATATTTCTGTTCTGGCTTTCTTTTGTCTTTGGTAATATTTTTACGGATTCAGCTTTCCTGAGCATTGCCTTATATGCAGGTATAAACGGAATTATTTTCCATTGATCTTTAAACTTTTCGGCAAGGTTTTCATAAATTCCAATCCCTTCATAATCCAGATCCCCGAAATATAATATCGTGTTTCCCGGATGCTTCATATATGGCTCTGCACACAAGTCAAAATCCTGAAAGGAACGAATAATTCCTTTCCCCGCACCATAAATTAATGTTCCTGTTTCTATATTAAAAATTTCAGTATGTCCACTTAATAAGTGATTTCTCATACTGAAAAAAGGATCCTTATTCTCCAGAATCAGAAGATTCTGAGGAACATTTCTTGTATGTGTATAATATGGCAATGGCTCTGTCGTTCGGTATACATTCAGGGATTCTACATTTATCCCACAATGTTTCAGGATTTTCTTTCCCTGTTCTCTGTCAAGAAACTTTTCTCTGTTCCATATTTCAAAACTTCTCTCATTCAGAGATTTCGGGATTTTTATTCGATCCGAATCATTTTTAAGATATTCATCCAACAGGACCACCCATGTACGTTCTTTTTCATAAATATCCGGATGTGCCAGGTAGTAATCTACTGATATCTTTGTTGAAAGAGTATATTTCAGTTCTTCTATATAAACACTGTAATCTTTTTGCTCTTCCAAAATCCAGTATTCCCGATAAAGTGCCGGCTTCTTGCCATTTGTTCTGGAAGCTTTTACTGGTTTTATCTTTTCTTCCTGTAATAACTTACAGACGTATTCGTATTGCTCCTGATAAGAAAGATTTTGCCTGCTGTGAATAAGGGTTTCCAGTGAGATTCGTTTCATAAAAAGTCTCTCCTCTCAAAAATTCTTTCGACCTCATTCTGCAGGATTTCCCATCCGTATTCAATACATTTTTCCTCAAAATATTCAATATCGAAATTTTCTATGAACTGCTCGATTTGTTGAGTATTTCCTTCATATCCATTGTCTTTTAATAAATACTCTATATCATCTCTGCTCCACTGAATTGTTGATATTACTTTGTCCATTTTATTTTCTCCACCTGCTTTGGCTTCCATGGTAACATTATACATCAGACCTTTGCTTTTGTACAACAGGAAATATCATTATATTCCAGTATAACAGAAAAACCCGTAGAACCGAAGTTCTACGGGTATCTTATGATTTTCTCTCCAAAATACAGTGAAAAACGGCTGATTTACACCATGTATTTTTATTCGCCTGATTTCTTGGCACCGGACACCCTGGTCGAAAAAATTCTCTTCCACGACTAACAGATGCTACTCTACTAACTTTATATTGTGCCTGCAGTTTTTAACTGTTATAATCGAAACATGGGTGCTACCATAACGGTAGGCGGTTAGTCCTTCTCCAGAGGGTTGCAGAGTGCCAGTGGCACTCGTTTTGCAACGACCGAAGTGAAACGGAGACCTGTGACCCTCTGATTACATAGAAACCTGTAAAGGAATCCAGTGGAAAGGAGGGCTAAGCCAATGAGTATTATTGACTTCATAGCAGTGTGGAAATGTCAAAAAGTTCTTTTTCCATAGTATGTAATACGAATTTGAAAATACTTATAAGCCGAAAAAATACACCAGTACCAGCTTGATCACAGCAGCTCCACCAAAAGCAACAACTGCAGTTACAACTAATTGCATAGGTTTTGGGAAATTTTCGAACACAAAAACTTTCCTACTCTTGCTCCGCACCTTGCTTAAAGATCCTGTCGTAAATGCTGCCATCATTATGACTGACACAGATACCAAGGTCTCACAATAGCCGGCAAGCTTTCCTAACACATCATTATACATATATGCACCTGTTTCATGCAGAATCCAGTATAGAACCAATGCACAAACTCCCATGACACTTTGGAGCTTCATTTCCTTAAAAATCTTCTCTTTCTCTGTAGTTGCATAATCTGACATTGTTTTAGCAATTTTTCTTTCTTCTTCATTCATCATCTCGCTTTTCCTTTCTCCACTGATAATCTCAGGAATGCTGATATCATAATAATCTGCAATATCCACAAGAATACTGATATCCGGCATATTGTTTCCGGTTTCCCATCTGGATACGGTCCTTCCAGAGACATTTAATATTTCTGCCAACTGCTCCTGTGTAATGCCTTTTTCTTTGCGAAGTTTTTTTAAAAAATTCCCGATTTTTACTTGGTCCACCTCAACTCCTCCTTTCATCATCAAATATAGGATCTGTTATCTGCAAATAACACGACACAAAGCGAGAAATGTCGTATTTTCACTAATAGACACAGTTGTCTATGCGTTTTTCATTTTTTCAATTATACAAACTGAAAGTTGTTGGGTTCTTTACATAGATTAAATATCAATTTATCTCTTACATTTTATCATATTCTATCCCAAAACTCTATTCTTAGATTGCCAAAGGAGCTGTCGATAAATAACGTTTTTTAGAGCTGACAGCACCAAACAAAAATATCCTGACAGTTACAGAGCTTTCTTGCTCTACAACTTGTTCAGGATATTTTTATTTTGATAAATACTTTCTGTTTTTGGCCGCAAAAAATCCTTGTTTGGATTTTTTCAGCCGCATTTTTTTCTAGGCAGTTTTTCCTTCAAATTTTCTCAGTTTTTCGTATAAAAAACGATGATATTTATTTATATTTCTTCCAATAGCATACAGCATGAATTCTTTATATACCTTATCTGCCGAACGGTAATTAAAACGCCGGAAGTTCTCATTTTCCTTGATATCTCCAAAATGTCCTTCCGTCTGAATGGAACGTGTCTGGCGTTTCAAGATCCCGCGTTCACTCTGGATATTGGCATGCGATCTTTCTTTCAGTTCCTCCCATTGTTCATTGATCTTCATGACTTTGTTCTTTTCGGCATCTTTCTCCGCATCATACTTATACAGACAGCGCGCTTTATGTTCACATCCGCTGCAGTCTGCACAACCATATACCTCAAAGGTCTGTGTATATCCATCCTGCTCTTTGCTCTCTGTCCTGAGATGCCGCAGTTCACGTCCGTCATGGCAGATATAGAACTGTTCATCTTCAAAGATCCCTGTCCTCATGTTGTAATATTTACTGATATCTTCTGAATAAGCGCGTGTTTTTCGCTTTTCATGATCCTGCAGTTTTATATAACTGGATATTTCATTCCGTTTTAAATAAAGCAGATTTTTTTCACTACAGTACCCGCTGTCCGCAGTTACTTCTTCCAGAATACTCCCGAAAGCATTCTTATGTTTTTCAAGGACCGGGATCAGGGTATTATAATCGGTGCGGTCGCTGCTTACATATCCATGTACGATATAATAATTCTCTACCGCGATCTGAACATTATATGCTGGTTTTAACTGTCCGTTCAGCATGTGATCTTCTTTCATACGCATAAAAGTCGCTTCCAGATCTGTTTTGGAATAACTGTTTCTGTCTTTTCCCATGATCTCAAAGCATTCTTTATATTCCATCAGTCGTTTTCCGCATTGTTCCAGTTCCTCATGCAGCTGTTGAAGTGCAGGTTTTCTTTTTCCTTTTCCGTAAACGAATTCGATTCCCTCGTTGTCTGCGATCATCGTGAGATTGTTCTGGAGTTTCCGTATTTCAAGCGGTGAACAGTTATCGATCTCTATAATACGGTTATTTGAAAGCTTTTTATGTTTTACAAGCTTTCGTTTTCTGTTCTTTTCGATCACTTCCCGGACTTTATCCATCCCTTCGATCACAAACATCTGTGCATTTCCCAGCTCGTACTTTGTTCCATAATCATTCTCCTGCAAAAAAGAATTATATTTTTCAAAAAGCTGGTCGATAGAGTCCAGAAGTCCTGCCAGATGGTAATTGATGCTTCCGCGCCATACAAAAGTATAACGGTTTGCATTTGCCTCTATCTTTGTACCGTCAATAAAAAGTTCTTTTAATGTGACCAGCCCTTCTTTCTGCAGCCGCCGCATAAACTGGTAATTCAGGTCATCCAGGACATCAGATGTCAGCTTCCTGTTTTTAAAGTCATAAAAAGCATCACGTTTCGGTTTTTGTCCGCGCGTCAGCCAGATAAAAGCAAGGTCTCTTTCACACAGATCAACAATACGGTCAACAGAACGTATTCCACGCATATTTGCATAGGTAACTACAGCATACATCATAATTGGGTTGTACCCGGTTCTTCCCTTATCTGAACAATTGGCTAACAAGCCAGAAAAATCTAATTCCTCCATCACTTTTTTCAGGGTATAGACTGGATCGTCGTCAGGTAAACTCAATTCGAAGAAACTAAAGTTACTTGTTGTGCTAGATAAAATAAAATATAAAGAAACTTCAACAAAATGTGCTATCTTAT
>NZ_QTWS01000037.1 GCF_003461245.1 Blautia sp. AF19-10LB | reverse complement strand
AGATAGCACATTTTGTTGAAGTTTCTTTATATTTTATTTTATCTAGCACAACAAGTTAACTTAATGTTTCGCCTCTGAAGTATATCCATCAAATGTTTCCGCTTCCGGATTAAATTCAGTAAATAATTCCTGCATTCTATTTTTGCTTACTTTTTGAAAGCTGCTGATCTTTCCACTTTTGTCTCTCGTTACTTCAATGTACATAGTTCCGTTGCTGTTAGAAAAGATTCCCCTTCCCTCATCATATAAATCTGCTATAATCTTACCATTATAAACCCAGTTTCCTTGAGCATCACAAGATACTCCATAATCAGCATACTCCTGTGGAACAGCAATATTAAGACCTTTTCCCTCTTCACTGCTATATTCGCCCATGTCATCAGCCGCTATGTTCTCACTTCCTCCTTCTTCAAAAACAGATCCTTTCATTTCATCTGCAGTTACAGCTTCTCCGCCGGAACTTTCAACCAATACTGCCGGTTCTGACCAAAAATCATCTGATAACGGTTCTGCCTTTACGTCTGTGATGGTGCCATAGTTTTCCCTTTGCACTTCAACTCGAAGCGTACCTCCACGTTTGGAACTTATTGTATAAGTACCCGGCTTAAACTCATCCCGGAAATATCCAATGGTCTTTCCATCATACATCAGAAATCCTGTTTCTTTCTGGTAAGTTATTCCCGCTTTTGCATATTCAGAAAGCTGTTCTTCGCTGAATACATTTTCATTACTGTCTTTATTTTCGGTGACCGTTTCTGCTTCCTGCTTCGCATATTCTATATTTTCCGGAGAATATGCCATTGTAATTCCCACTGCATCATCAGATGATTTCGACAACTTCATCCCATCTTTTATTTTTTGAAGATTATCCTCATAAAGTGCAATCGTCTCATCTACCTTTTCCTGTGTCCATACAAACCATCCGTCGCCGCCTGTATAAGCTTTTTCACCAATCATAGACTGCAGAACTTCTTTTTCCTCGTCCAGCCATTTCGCATACTCTTCTGCTGTCCACCATTCCACATCCGAACTTGAAAGTGATTCATCTTCCCGGATATTCACTTCGTTTAAAGCAACTGTTGTTTCACCGTTTTCTTGCGCTGTCTCTGTCTTTTTCTCCAAGGATGATGCGGAAGTTGCAAATCCACCTGTCACGCAAATTACCAATACTGCACTTATAATTACTGCAAACTTAGATGTCTTCTTTATCTTCATAATTGCTCTTATCCTCTCTTCAATCGCATTTTTACTGAAACTGTTACATAATGGTGTCAGTCCGCTCTTTTTTTCTTCCATAGATATTAAAGCAGTTGCATATACCGACTTTATATCCATTCCAAATCTACGGACTACGGTTTCGTCACAGGATAATTCCAAATCTCTGTTAAAAAGAATATACATTACCCACACAAGAGGATTAAACCAATGAATGCATACTGCAGCAATCATTATCAGCTTTGTAAGCATATCAAGCCGTCTGATATGCACATATTCATGTTCCAACACATAACGAAGCTGATAAATATTTTTCCATTCTGTATTTTTCGGCATTAAAATAACTGGGCGAATCACACCATAAGAAAGTGGTGCAGCTATGGTTTCTGTCTGCCGGATGGATAGACTCCTTTTTAGTGGATGTTTTTCCTTCCATGCTTCCAAAATATCATTTTCAACAGGCAGCGAAAATCGAAATTCCCGATAACATTTTATATAGGAAACCGCAAAAAATCCAAAACAAAGTAACAGACCTGCCAGCCATATTACACTCAAAATCGAAATGGATTCTGTTCTCTGTACCATAGCCTCTGATAATCCATTTGCTATCTCAGGCATATTCCCATGAATGGGTAAAAATGTTGTCGTTTGCGCCGTTCTCACTGGGTTTATATCAGAATAAATACTCTGCAACAGAGAATAAATACTTGTGACTGATTTTATGGAAAATGGAACTAATAACCGTATTAATGCAATCCACCATAAAATCAAAAATGTTTTCTTCGGTAATCTGTTGATAAGCACAGCCCTTAATACCACAATAAGTAAAATAATAACCGTTCCCAGAAAACTCATTTGCAGCAGGCTCATATACATCACCTCATTCCAATTCACTGACGATCTGCTTCAGGTTCTTAATCTGCTCCATAGAAAGTTTTTTTCTGCCAAGAAGTGCCGCAAACAACTTGTCAACAGATCCATCATATATCTTATCAATAAGTTCATCTGTTTCCAGATCCTGTACCTGTTCTTTTGCTATAAGCGCATGGCACATAAATCCCGGTTCCGTTCGTTCAATCGCGCCTTTATTGATACACCGCTTAATCAATGTATACGTTGTGTTTTTATTCCAGCCTACTTCTCTGTTTAAAGTATCTGCAACATATTTCGCTGGCACGTCACCATCCTTCCACAGAACATCCATTACCTTTAATTCCGAATCAAAAAGTTTGATATTTTCCTCTGTCACTTGTTTCGCCTCCTATAAGACTACAGTAGTCTGTTCTTGTTTTCAGACTACCACAGTCTTATAACATTGTCAATCATTTTCTGTCGCTAGGAAAAGAAAAACAGCCAGCCTTTCGGCTGACTGCTCCATACTAAATATAAACCATTTCGTTCAGTACAATTTCTTCTGCTCTGTTTCTAATATTATTACACCGTTGTACCCAAAGCATAGCATCTTTCCGCTTCAATTCCTCCGTCACTCCCTCAGCCGCTTTCATCTGATCAACAATACACGTAAACCGTTCCTCCGCTTGTTCGTCCAAATCCTCCAGATAGCTCCAAAGTTTTCCGGTCAGCAGTAAACTGGAATATCTACCGTAGCACTGCTTTTTCAGATACTCCCTGTGCATTCGTCCCCACTTACCGATAGATCGCTTTTCCTCCGGCAGCTTCAAGTCTGGGATATAATAATCCCCGACAAGTACATAATCAATGCCATTCTCCGTAATTCTTGTTTTCAAATCCTTCATGGTTCGTTCCTCCTTGGTTTTTCTTATTCTATTACCCAAACGAACCGTTCTATATTGTTACTTCCATATGCACCGTACTCTTGCTTATCCCAAATTTTTTCGCCGCCTGCCGCACCGTTGCCCTGGTCTCAATTATGTAACATGCTACTTCCACTGCCCGCTCTTCAATATAATCTTTCAAAGGAAAATCCCCCGAAGACACTGTTTTTATAGTGTATGCGGGGGATTCTTGTAAACATTCCTTATTCTTTTAATTCAGTGAGATCTCATCGATCAGCTTCAGTTCTTCTTTCGTAAATGGTGCACAGCTGATCGCTTTTACATTGTCAAGGATCTGCTGCGGTTTGGATGCACCGATCAGTACACTGGTCACTTCCTTCTGCTGAAGGAGCCATCCAAGAGCCATGTCTGCAAGTTTCTCGCCACGCTGTGCTGCCAGATCGTTCAACTTACGGATCTGATCAAGTCTGTGTTCGTCAAGAGCGCTTTCCTTAAGGAATCTTCCGTCTGTACGGATACGGCTGTCTTCCGGAATGCCATTCAGATAACGGTCAGTGAGCTGTCCCTGCGCAAGCGGGCTGAATGTGATGAGTCCTTTCTTGAGGATGCCGGTTGTTTTCTTAAGTCCGTTCTTTTCTACCGTTCTGTCAAAGATAGAATAACGGTTCTGGTTGATCACAAACGGGCAGCGCAGGTCTTTGAGGATGGCAACCGCCTCACTGAGTGTTTTGCCATCGTAGTTGGAAAGTCCGACATAAAGTGCCTTACCGCTCTGAACAGCACTTGCCAGTGCTCCCATTGTTTCCTCCAGCGGGGTATCCGGATCCATTCTGTGATGATAAAAAATATCCACATATTCCAGTCCCATACGTTTCAGGCTCTGGTCCAGGCTCGCAAGAAGATACTTGCGGCTCCCCCAGTTTCCGTAAGGGCCATCCCACATTTCATAACCGGCTTTTGTCGTAATGATCAGCTCATCACGGTAAATTCCCAGGTCTTCCTTAAGGATCTTGCCAAAATTCTTCTCCGCACTTCCCGGCTCCGGTCCATAATTATTCGCCAGATCAAACTGTGTGATCCCATTATCAAATGCTGTAAAACAAAGCTGCTTCATATTTTCGAAATTCGCAGTATCCCCAAAATTATGCCACAACCCCAGTGACACCTTCGGCAGCATCAGCCCACTGTTCCCGCAGTGACTGTATTCCATAGTTGTATATCTGTCTTTTGATGCAGTGTACATGATTTTTACCTCCCAATATGCGCATATATTTTATTGCTTTTATAGAAGATTATCACTTCAAGTACACTTGAAGTCAAGAAGTTTTCACTCGATTCACATGATTCATCTCAGGCTCTTCAGATATACCTTCTGTTCCGGTGTTATCCGGTAGCTTTCGACGGCTTTCTGGATTGTCTTCCTGTGTACCCATTCCGGGAGACGCCGTTCTTCCAGATAGGGAATGGTCGCTTCCCATTGTTTTGCCAGAGCTGTGGCAAGATACCAGGCGATCATCATGTTTACATAATATTCTTCCGAACGGACTCCTGCTGCAAGTTCCAGGTATTCCGGTTCAAAAGCCTCGTCCAGATAAAAACTCATCAGCAGACCGATCCCATAACGGATCGTATAAGTTTCACCGGAGGCGATCCAGCTTCTGATCTCCGGCAGAAGTTCTTCTCTGTGCTTCGCAAAACATTTCGGTGCTGGCAGGTCACAGGTCGCCCAGTTATTTATATATGGAAGAAACTTCTTCACTTCGGCAAGACAGGTTTCGTAATCTTTGATCCCTGTCACGATCATCATATGCATGTTATTTTCTTCATAATATCGGTGTGGAAGGACCTGCAGAAATTCTTCTGCCTCCGGTGTCTTTGCAAATTCTTTGGCAAATTTACGCAGCATCGGTGTACGGATCCCTATCAGGGTTTCCTTATCGATCCCCGGCAGAAGTTTACTGTGGAAATCCCTGTACTTCAAATCCTGCATTTCAAATAACTGTTCCTCTAATTTCTCAATATCCAGCATTTCACTGTCTCCCCAAATTCTGTATTTTTATCTGTATTCCTCTCTCACACAACCGGAATCCTGATCTCCGTCACAAACTTGTCCGTATCATTCGTCATTCCATAATCGATCAGCGTGATCTCCCTGGAAAATCCGGCGATCTTAAGGCCCCGTTCCCGTATGTACTCCAGAAGTTTCCTGTAATACTGCGGTGCCGCATTGTGCCCTCCGCAGAAACGGATCGATACGCATTTCTGTTCTGGAAAAATCTCCGTTTTTCCTTCGTAAATATCTTCCTCATCAAGTCTCAGAAAAACAAGGTCATAACTTTGAAAATCGTCCTTCTTTATTTTTTCTTCTGAAATCCCCACGCCAACTTTGCCCAAGAATGCCAGCGGCTCCTTCTGCCCTTTCTGCAGACGGCGGATGGCAGTTTCCAGATCAAGATACGATTCCGGCTTCAGGGAATCTTTCATCCATGCGATCCTGCATTTCGGTGTACAGACCATTTTTATCTGATCCAGTTCTGAACTCACCGCATCCCGAAGCTGTTCCAGGCGGTGGTCGATCTTCCCTGCAATGATATCCAACTCCTGTCTTTTTTTCTCGATGATCTCTTTCTGCCGGACCAACTTCTCCTCCATCACCTGTGTGTCTCTGTCATGTAGAAACTCCGCGATCTCCGAAAGCGGCAGATCCAGCACCCGCAGATAACGGATCGTATTCAGCACTTCAAGCTGACGGACTCCATAATAACGATAGCCTGTTTTTTCATCCACATACTCCGGTTCCAGAAGTCCTTCCTGCTCATAATGGCGTAAAGTCCCCATGCTGACATGAAAAATTTTTGCCACCTCTCCGATCTGGAGCAGTTTTTTATCCTGCATAATGTCCCTCGTTTTCAGATTTTTTCTTACTGTTGTTACCCTTTTTGCACATGATATACCGCGTCTCATACCATGTCAATCCCCTCGCAGAATATAAAAAGCCTCTCTTTCGTACAATCCCTAAGGTATATTTTTCCTGTTTTCTTTATATCTTTAGATAAAAGCCTTTTCGGAGTCTGTCATGCCAAGGGACAAACAAAAAGCTTCTTCCCGGATGGATATGACCATGCTAACCCTGGTGATCCTCCTGACTGTTTTTGGTCTTGTCATTCTTCTCAGTGCCAGCGAATACAATGGCAGAGTCCGTTTCCATGACTCTGCCTATTACTTCAAAAAACAGCTCTTTGCCTCTGCGCTCGGGCTGAGTGCTATGTATTTTGTTTCCAGTATAGATTATCACTTTTTTGTCCGGCTCGCCCCTGCAGCATATCTTCTTTCCATGCTTCTTTCAACAGCCGTGCTTCTCTTTGGACAGGAGATCAACGGTTCCAGGCGCTGGCTGAATCTCGGTCCTCTTTCTTTCCAGCCATCCGAATTTGCCAAAGTCGCTGTTGTCCTTTTTCTGACCTGGCAGATCGATCGCTCCCGCAAAAAGACGGACGGATTCTGGTTCATGTGCCGGACGATGTTTACCCTGCTTCCCATTGTCGGCCTGGTCGGTTCCAACAACTTAAGTACCGCGATCATCATTCTCGGAATTGGTGTCATTCTGATTTTTGCATCGTCACCTCATTATCTCCAGTTCATCGCTCTCGGCGGTGCAGGCATTGGATTTATCGCCATTTTTCTTGCTGCAGAAAGTTACCGTCTGGAGCGCCTTGCGATCTGGCGGGATCCTGAAAAATATGAAAAAGGCTTCCAGACGATCCAGGGACTTTACGCAATCGGAAGCGGCGGGCTTTTTGGACGGGGACTGGGTAACAGTATACAAAAACTGGGCTTCGTACCCGAAGCCCAGAATGATATGATCTATTCGATTATCTGCGAAGAACTCGGTCTCACCGGAGCCATTCTCCTGATCCTTGTTTTTGGTCTGCTCCTGTGGCGGCTCTGTGTGATCTCCATGCACAGTACAGACCTTTCCGGTGCGCTTCTCTCTGCCGGGATCATGGGACATCTGGCGATCCAGGTCATCCTGAACATCGCCGTTGTCACCAACACGATCCCCAACACAGGGATCACCCTCCCCTTCATCAGTTACGGAGGAACTTCCATTGTATTCCTTCTCGGTGAAATGGGGCTTGCCCTGAACGTCAGTCATCACCGCAGATAAATCTTATATGTAAAGATAACCAACTAATGTCTTTTAGAAGAAAAATCCTCCCACAAGATAGACCACAAACGCTGCCAGCCATGCGATCACGCATTGCCCGATCACAACACCAACTGCCCATTTGCCACCAAGTTCTCTCTTTATAGAAGCGATCGCTGCCACACATGGTGTATACAGAAGACAGAACACCAGAAGGCTTGCTGCTGAGAGCGGTGTAATACAGGAAAGCAGTGTCGCTGTATTTCCAAACAGAACAGACAGTGTGGAAACAACACTTTCCTTTGCCATAAATCCTGTGATCAGTGCTGTGGAGATCCTCCAGTCACCAAATCCCATCGGTCTGAAGATCGGTGCCGCTACACTTGCCACCATGGCAAGAATGCTGTCTTTGGAATCCTCCACAATGCTGAGATGCGCATTGAATGTCTGCAGAAACCAGATCACAAGCGTTGCGACGAAAATAACTGTAAATGCTCTCTGCAGGAAATCTTTTGCCTTATCCCAGAGAAGATGTCCGACATTCTTTGCTCCCGGCATACGATAGTTCGGAAGTTCCATAACAAACGGAACCGCCTCTCCACTGAACAGTGTCCGGCGCATCAGAAGTGCCATCAGGATTCCCATCACGATTCCTCCAAAATACAGTGCGATCATCACGATCGCTCCATGTTCCGGGAAAAACGCCACTGTAAAAAATGCATAGATCGGAAGCTTCGCAGAACAGCTCATAAACGGTGTCAGCATGATCGTCATTTTACGGTCACGCTCTGACGGAAGTGTACGGCTCGCCATAACTCCCGGTACGGTACATCCAAAACCGACCAGCATCGGAACGATGCTCCTGCCGGAAAGCCCGATCTTACGAAGCAGTTTGTCCATCACAAACGCAACCCGCGCCATATATCCACTGTCCTCCAGAAGCGAGAGGAAGAAAAACAACGTCACGATAACAGGAAGGAAACTCAAGACACTTCCCACTCCGTTAAACACACCATCGATCACAAGAGAATGAATGACATCGCTCACATTCGCTGCCGTCATCCAACGGTCCACCATACCTCCAAGTGCCGTGATCCCCATATCCAGCAGATTCTGGAGAAATGCTCCGATCACACTGAATGTCAGGAAAAACACAAGTCCCATGATTCCCACGAAACACGGGATCGCTGTATATTTGCCGGTCAGAATCCGGTCGATCTTCATACTGCGAAGATGTTCCTTACTCTCTTTTGGTTTGACAACCGTTTCATCACAGACTCTCTCAATAAAATCAAACCGCATATGTGCGATCGCCGCCGCCCGATCGAGTCCACGTTCTTTTTCCATCTGCTTTATGATGTGTTCCAGAGTTTCCTTCTCATTCTGATCCAGCTTCAGGCTGTCCATGATCAGCTGATCTCCCTCTGCCAGCTTTGCCGCTGCAAAACGGACCGGGATTCCTGCTGCCTGTGCATGATCCTCGATCAGATGCATGATTGCATGAAGGCATCGATGAACAGCGCCTCCGTCTTCATTTGCATCACAGAAATCTATGATCCGTGGTTTCTCCTGGTATTTCGCAACGTGAAGCGCATGCTCTACCAGTTCGTCAATACCCTCGTTCTTGGCTGCCGAGATCGGTATGACCGGAATTCCAAGCATTTCCTCCATGTGATTAACCAGAACAGAGCCTCCATTCTGTCTCACCTCGTCCATCATGTTCAATGCAAGGACCATCGGCACATCCAGCTCCATCAGCTGCATGGTCAGATAAAGGTTTCTTTCTATATTAGTAGCATCAACGATATTGATGATTCCCTTCGGGTGCTCATCCAGGACAAAATTCCTCGTTACGATCTCTTCGCTGGAATACGGTGACATGGAATAAATTCCCGGAAGGTCTGTTACCAGTGTATTGCTTTTGCCACGGATCATTCCATCCTTACGGTCTACCGTAACACCCGGAAAGTTTCCCACATGCTGGCTTGATCCTGTAAGCTGGTTAAACAGCGTCGTCTTGCCACAGTTCTGGTTTCCCGCCAGTGCAAATGTCAATGGTACATGATCCGGCAGTGGATGTTCATCCTTCTTTTCATGGAACTTTCCACCCTCGCCAAGTCCCGGATGCGGCATCGCCTCGGCTGCTTTCTTCTGCAAAGGCGTTGGCTTCTGTTTCGTTTCTTTTGCATCACGGATATTTTCAATCTCAATCTTTTCCGCATCTGCAAGACGCAGTGTCAGTTCATAACTGTGGATACGAAGTTCCATCGGGTCTCCCATCGGTGCATATTTCACCATGGTCACATCACCCTTCGGAATCAGACCCATGTCCAGAAAGTGCTGTCGCAAAGCCCCCTCGCCACCGACAGAGCGAATCGTCGCGGTTTTCCCGATCGGCAGTTCTCTTAATGATGTCATAATCTGCTTTCCTCTTCTTTCCTCTGTTCTTTAGTTTTTATTGATATTTATTACTGTTCACAGGAAATATCCTGCGAGGTGTTTTGCCATGAATATGGCAAAATCCCGAGACATACGGGGCAAAATGCCATCACCGAAGGTGATTTGGAATGCATTTTGACCAAATTACTGTGAGCGAAGCGAACAGTAATGATACTTTTTCTCAGTACGTATGAACTAACCGTATGCTAAATGAGAATATTTGTCAATAGTTATTCTGTAAAAAGTCAAAATATCGTAGTTTTTGGTCAGATTCTCATAAGATTTTTTTCATTCTGACCATTATAATAAAGTACAGAATTTAAGGAGGAATTTCTTATGGAACGTAAATGGTGGCAGGACAAAGTAGCCTATCAGATCTACCCAAAAAGTTTTTATGATTCAAACAATGACGGAATCGGTGACATTCCGGGAATTATACAGAAATTAGATTATCTCAAAGACCTCGGTGTGGATATTATCTGGATCTCTCCATGTTATCCATCTCCTTTTGCAGATCAGGGATATGATATTTCGGATTACTATGACATCAACCCTGCATTCGGAACTCTCGAAGATATGGACCATCTTCTTGCCGAAGCAAAAAAACGCGATATGTACATCATCCTGGACCTGGTTGTAAACCACTGCTCTGATGAACACGAATGGTTCAAAAAAGCCTGTGAGGATCCGGATGGAAAATACGGAAACTTCTTCTACATCGAAGACCGCAAAGAGGGAGAACTCCCGTGCAACTGGAGAAGTTATTTCGGAGGCTCAGTCTGGGAACCGCTCCCGGGACATCCGGACAAACAGTATCTCCACGTCTTCCACAAAAAACAGCCTGATCTTAACTGGGAAAACCCGGAAGTACGCGAGGAAGTTTACAAAAACATCAACTGGTGGCTTGACCGTGGAGTCAGTGGATTCCGTATTGACGCGATCATCAATATCAAGAAAAAACTTCCATTCAAAGATTACCCGGTTGACCGCCCGGACGGACTTTCCAGTATCCACTATATGCTTGAGGATGCAACCGGTGTCGGAGAATTCCTCGGCGAGATGCGTGACCATACTTTCAAACCACACGATGCTTTTTCTGTAGGTGAGGTTTTCAATGAAAAGGAAGAAGAACTTCCTGATTTCATCGGAAGCAACGGATATTTTTCCAGTATGTTTGATTTCTCCACGACCGTATTCGGTGGAAGTCCGAACGGATGGTACGACCACAAAGAGATCACACCGGAAGATTACAAGGAATGCTGTTTCCACTCTCAGAAACGTATCGGCGATATCGGATATCTGTCCAATATCATCGAAAACCACGACGAGCCGCGCGGTGTCAGCCACTACATTCCTGACGGAGATCTTTCTCTCCAGAGCAAGAAATTCCTGGCTGCCATGTACTTCATGCTCCGCGGACTGCCGTTCATCTATCAGGGACAGGAGATCGGTATGGAAAACCTGACATTCACTTCTATTGACCAGGTGGATGATATCAGTTCCATCGATGAATATCATGTAGCCCTGGACGCCGGCTGCACCGAAAAAGAAGCTCTCGCCTGTGTCTCCAGATACAGCCGTGACAATGCCCGTACACCGGTTCAGTGGGATACCACCGAAAACGCAGGATTTTCCAAAGGTACTCCATGGCTTCCTGTAAACCCGAACTACAAAGACATCAATGTAGAAGCTCAGGTAAATGACCCGGATTCTTTATTCTCTTTCTACAAAGCACTGATCGCTCTGCGCAAAGACCCAGAATACAAAGAAACCATCGTTTACGGTAAACTGATCCCTTACCTTGAGGAACAACACAATCTGATGTCCTATTATCGAAAAGGCGACAAAACTCTCCTGGTTCTCGGAAACTTCCAGAAAGAACCACAGAGTGCAGTCCTTCCATCTGCATACAAAAAAGTACTTCTCAACAACTACCCGGAAGTATCTGTAAGCGGAAATACTGTAACACTTGACAATTATCAGGTTTTGATCCTGGAGCTTTAATATTACCCCCTTAATATTGCTTGTTTATTTATTATCTTTTCTTTCTTCAGGCAACTCCAGTAATTAAAAAAGCCCCCGCGAAGTTTTCCTTACTTCGCAGGGGCTTCTTTAGTATCTGGGCATTTTTTATTTGCAGAGTTCTTCTGCCATCTTGTCCAGTTCTTCGATATTTTCATCACTTAAGGAAGACATGATCTTGACTGTGTTGCCCAGCCAGGTGATATTCTTGCTCTTCTCGAATTTCGCCTGCATAACTTTGGCTGCATTCGGAGCCCAGCTTCCGTTCTCGATCAGACCGATAGTTCGGTTCTGGTAGCTTCTCTCTGTCAGATGATCGATGTATGTCTTCATGAATGGGAAGATATCTGCATTGTAGGTAATGGTTGCAAGAACCAGTTTACCGTAGCGGAATGCCTCCTCAACTGCCTCTGCCATGTCATCTCTGGCAAGGTCAAATACAGTAACCTTCGGGCAGCCTTTTTCTTTCAGTTTCTCAGCCAGGATTTCAACAGCTTTCTTAGTATTTCCATAAACGGATGTATATGCGATCACAACACCCTCATCTTCTACTTTATAAGAAGACCAGATATCATATTTCTCAATATAATGTCCCAGATTCTCAGTCAGGACCGGTCCGTGCAGAGGGCAGATGATCTGGATATCCAGAGTTGCAGCCACTTTGAGAAGCTTCTGAACCTGCGGACCATATTTGCCGACGATACCGATATAATAACGGCGTGCTTCGCAGTCCCAGTCTTCCTCTACATCAAGTGCGCCGAATTTACCAAATCCGTCAGCAGAAAACAGAACTTTGTCTGTACTGTCGTAAGTTACCATAACTTCCGGCCAGTGTACCATCGGAGCAAACACGAAAGTAAGCACATGTCTGCCAAGGGTCAGGGACTCACCATTTCCAACTTCAAGAGTTCTTCCCTCAAGATCCAGGTTTCTGAAGAAGTTCTTCATCATGCCAAAAGTCTTGGTATTTGCCACGATCGTTGTATCCGGATATGTATTCATAAAGTTCTCGATATTTGCTGCGTGGTCCGGCTCCATATGCTGAACTACCAGGTAATCCGGCTTCGCGCCATCCAGAACTGCTGCGATGTTATCGAGCCATTCCTTTGTGAAGTTTGCATCAACAGTATCCATAACTGCGATCTTCTCATCCTTGATCACATAAGAGTTGTATGCCATTCCATTCGGCACATCATACTGACCTTCAAACAGGTCTACCTGGTGATCATTTACACCTACATATAAGATATCATTCGTAATCTGCATTGTAATTTCTGCCTCCTTGACTTTTGTCATTTCATTGTTTCTCCTATTATAGCATCCTTTTTCTGGAAAAGAAACACTTTTAGTTGAATACTTTACTTTTTTTATCCAATTTCAACTCTCTTCGTATTTTTCCCGTTTTTACTGTAAAAAATCCGTCGAACGTGGTATGATAGAAATAATCTCCGGAAATATCCCGGAACAGATTATGTGATTTTAGTTTTGGAGGAAATAATCTTGAGAAAACAAATATTAAGTTATCTTGAAAAAAACAGCAAAATGGATTCCAAAGAGATCGCCATTCTGCTTGGCACAGAACCAGATGTTGTCGAAAATGAGATCCGCAAGATGGAAGAAGAAAAAATCATCTGCGGCTACCACACCATGATCGACTGGGACAAGACCAGCTCCGAAATGGTCACTGCACTGATTGAAGTGCGTGTAACACCACAGCGTGGCCAGGGATTTGATTCCATCGCAGAACGTATCTACAAATATCCGGAAGTCCGTTCCGTATATCTGATCTCAGGCGGCTACGATCTGATGGTCATTCTCGAAGGCAAAACCCTCAAAGAAGTTTCCCAGTTCGTAACAGACAAACTGTCCACACTGGATTCTGTCTTAAGTACCGCAACCCACTTCATCCTGAAGAAATACAAAGACCACGGTACGATCTTCGATCAGAAAATCAAAGACGAAAGGATGCTGGTGACACCTTGAGAAAACTTGTAGCAGACAAGGTGGCAGCCATCCAGCCATCTGGAATACGTAAATTTTTTGACATCGTAAGTGAAATGGATGACGTAATCTCTCTCGGTGTCGGCGAACCTGATTTTGATACTCCATGGCATATCCGTGATGAGGGTATCTACAGCCTGGAAAAAGGCCGGACATACTACACTTCCAATGCCGGACTCCTGGAACTCCGTCAGGAGATCAGCAAATATGTACAGAACAAATACAAAGTTTCCTACGATCCCAAGAGTGAAATCCTTGTAACCGTAGGCGGCAGTGAGGCGATCGACCTCTCCATGCGCGCCATGCTGGAACCTGGAGATGAAGTCCTGATCCCGCAGCCATCCTTCGTTGCATACGAGCCATGTGCTGTCATGGCAGACGGCGTGGCGAAATTTATCGACCTCAAAGCTGAGAACGAATTCCGCCTGACCGCAGATGATCTGCGCGCAGCGATCACTGACCGTACCAAGATCCTGGTCATGCCATTCCCGAACAACCCGACCGGTTCCATCATGCCACGTAAAGAACTGGAAGAAATCGCCCAGGTTGTGATCGAGAATGATCTCATCGTAGTATCTGACGAGATCTATGCAGAACTGACTTATTACGATGAGCCGCATGTTTCCATCGCAAGCCTTCCGGGAATGAAAGAGCGTACACTCCTTCTGAACGGTTTTTCCAAGACTTTCGCCATGACTGGATGGCGTCTTGGATATGCATGCGGACCTGCTGAACTTATCAAACAGATGACCAAACTTCACCAGTTCGGAATCATGTCTGCACCGACTACCAGCCAGTATGCAGCGATCGAAGCACTCCGCAATGGTGAATCAGCTGTACAGGAAATGCGTGAGGCTTACAATGGCCGCCGCCGTTACCTGATGCACGCTTTCCGCGAGATGGGACTGGAATGTTTCGAACCTTTTGGTGCTTTTTATGTTTTCCCGTCAATCAAGGAATTCGGTCTGACTTCTGAAGAATTTGCCGAAAGACTTCTTCGTGAAGAACACGTAGCTGTTATTCCGGGATCCGCATTTGGTAAATGTGGCGAAGGATACATCCGTATTTCCTACGCTTACTCTCTCGAGAATCTGAAGCTTGCCATGTCACATCTTCAGAACTTTATCGAGAAATTACGCAGAGAAAAACACTCATAAAAATAACAGGAGCAGCAAAGAATTAATTTTTCTTTGCTGCTCTCATGTTATATACGAACATTCCAAGCGATGCCAGAATGATCAGTCCATATCCTATAAAGCTGTATTTGTCCGGAATTTCGCCAAAAAGGAAAAATCCAAGAAGTGTTGCAAATATGATCTGTGAGTAATCAAAGATCGATATCTTGCCCGCTGGTGCATAACTATACGCCGCCGTGATCGTAAACTGGCCTCCTGCTGCAAACAGACCTGCCATCAGAAGCGTTCCAAGCTGTGTAACTGTCATCGGGACATAATTAAAAATCAGATACGGAAGCACAAACAGGCAGGAACACACAGAAAAATAAAATACAATAATCGGTCCCTTGATCCCATGTGTTCCAAGTACACGGACCATCGTATACGCGATTCCTGCGCCAAGTCCCCCGCAGACTCCGATCAGTGCCGGGATCAAAGCCGTATTCTGAAATCCCGGCTTCACAACAAACAGGCATCCTATAAATGCCAGGAATACGCAGGCCCCCTGTACCGGCGTGATCTTTTCTTTCAGAATCAGAAATGAAAAGATAATTGCAAAGAACGGGGACAGTTTGTTCAGGATAGATGCGTCTGCAACAAGCAGATGATCGATCGCGTAATAGTTACACAGGATTCCCAGAGTTCCAAATGTACATCGCATGATCAGCGGACCCCAGTATGCTTTCTGTACCTTCGGCACAACATGATTTTTTGCCAGGATAATAACCGCAAAAAAAGCCGCTACCAGATTTCGGAAGAAGCTCTTCTGAACGGAAGGAAGATCACCCGCCAGCCGGACACTGACATTCATGCAGGCAAAGAAAAATGCCGACAGAATGATCATGACCATTCCCTTTATATAATTTTCCTGTTTCATATGATTTCACCATACCTTTCTCTTTTCCAGTGTTTCTATCATAACACTATTCCTGAGGAAGATACAATAGAGATTCTTTGTAACTGTTCGCAGATAACGATTGTTTTTGTTAATTTTTCTTTCTGCAAAATTATATATAGCGATTTCGACATTTTTCGGCTATAATAAAGTCTGTACACACACTTAGAGAGACGCGGCACCTTATTACAACGTTAAAGCCGCTTCAGAACGGAGGATTATTATGGAAATTGTTTGTTTAGACCTTGAGGGCGTACTGGTACCTGAAATCTGGATCGCATTCGCAGAGGAAACCGGTATCCCGGAATTAAAGAGAACAACAAGAGATGAGCCGGACTACGACAAATTAATGAAATACCGTCTCAATATTCTGAAAGAGCACAATCTTGGACTGAAAGAGATTCAGGAAACAATTTCCAAGATTGATCCGCTTCCGGGCGCAAAAGAATTCCTCGACAAGCTCAGAGAAATGACACAGGTGATCATCATCAGCGATACCTTCTCTCAGTTCGCAGGACCTCTGATGAAAAAACTCGGCTACCCGACTATCTTCTGCAACTCTCTCGTTGTAGCAGACAACGGCGAGATCACAGACTTCAAGATGCGCTGTGAAAAATCCAAATACACAACGGTCAAAGCCCTGCAGTCTATCGGCTACGACACCATCGCCAGCGGCGACAGCCACAACGACCTCGGCATGATCCAGGCAAGCAAAGCAGGCTTCCTCTTCAAGAGCACCGACGCCATCAAATCCGAATACCCGGAAATCCCGGCATACGAGACTTATGATGAGCTGTATGATGCAATCAGGAAAGTGATCGAAGGATAATTCTATTAATCAATAAATACACAACTAGTGTCTTTTTGATTACAATGCAATAAAAAACTCCCCGGCAGATCGTCCCCTCATATATAGAGGTTAGCGGTCCACCGGGGAGTTTTCATTTCATATTTGTCCAATTCTGTAAATCTTACAGAAACTGGCTGAATTCTATTTTCTCTTCATTCGGTCCTTTGATCGTGAAGAAACGGACACCATTATCCCAGAATGGAAGAAAATGGATCTCGTCCTGCAGTGTGTTCATATTTTTATCGCAGATTTCCTTATAAACATGCTCAATGGCACCGATTTTTCCTGCTGCATCCTCCGACTCATAAACTTCCATAACCAGATTGTGCATTTTGAGGAAACACACCCTCGCTTCGTCATTCACTGTCTCAAACGCAGTTTCAAATCCCAGATCCTCATAAAACTTTTTTGTTGCATCCATATCCTTCGTAGGAATTCCTACATGCTGGATCCCTGTTGCATAATCTTTCATCCCGATCGCTCCTTTGCTTTTTCTTCATATTGACAGCTATTCCTGAATTTTTCCAGTATATAAAAAACACCAATTTCTAAGAAATCGGTGCTTTATCGCGACAAAAAAAGCGGGTGATGGGAATCGAACCCACGTATCCAGCTTGGAAGGCTGGTGTTCTACCATTGAACTACACCCGCATCTGTAATGCATTAATTATAATACCACATTTTCCGGAAAATGCAAGCAGATTTTTAAAATTTTTTATATTTTTGTATTTGTATATATTATTTGCTCAAGATGCACTATCCGGGACTTTAAAAAGTCCCGGATAAGTATATCCTTATCTTAGCTTTTCGACAACAACTTTGTCATATATCTTCTGATATTCTACGGGATCAAAATCTCCCGTATTTGGAGAAAGTGCATTTGCTGCTGATACTGCTACAGCATAACGCAATGCCTCTTCTGCCCTGTAATTTCTCTTAAGAGCAACTGCCAAGCCACCAACCATAGAATCACCACAGCCAACAGTATTTACCACCTGGATTTTGGGAGGTTTTCCATGATAAATACCTTCTTCACACACAAGAAGTGCTCCTTCTCCACCCAGCGAAACTGCCACATACGGAATTCCTGATTTCTGAATTTCAACTGCATATTTTAGTACTTCATCCATAGAATGTATTTTAGTATCAAACAGCAGTTCCAGTTCATCCTGATTCGGTTTCACCAATGTTGGTGCTGCTTTCATTCCTTCCTGTAAAAGAACGCCACTGGTATCCAGAATAACTTTTTTACCAGCCTCTTTCAGTTTTGTAATGATCTTGGCATAAATATCTTTTCCCATTCCGCGGGGAACACTGCCTGAAATCGTAACGATCTCACTGTCTTTTACAATTTCAGGCAGTTGCTCCATAAACTTTACCTCTTCTTCTGCAGAAATCTCACATCCTGGCTCCAGATACTCCGTAGAGCCATATCCTTCGTCCAGAATATTGATACAGCATCTCGTTTCTCCTTCCATATGTCCAAAATGATATGCAATTCCGTCCCGGGCAAGCATGGATTCCAAATACTGTCCATTAAATCCACCAGTAATTCCTGTTGCCTGTACTTTTTCCCCGCACAGCTTAATTGCCCGGGCCACATTCAGTCCTTTTCCACCTGCTGAATTCCTGCATCTGGCAACTCGCATGACAGTCCCATTTTCAATCGTATGATCCATAAAATATGCCTTGTCGATTGAAGCATTCATAGTCACCGTAGTAATCATAATCTTCTCCCCGCTTCGGTCTTATGCCTTATCTACACTTCCGCAGACTTTGATCTTTGACATTACATACTGTTTCACTTCTTCGCGACCTGATGCATTATATTTCTTTGGATCGATTGCATCCGGATTTTCCATAAGGTATTTTCTCACACCTTTTGTAAAAGCAATACGCAGATCTGTTGCATAATTTACCTTGCAGATTCCACGGCTGATACATTCTTTTACCGCATCATCCGGTACACCGGAAGTGCCATGAAGAACAAGCGGAATGGATACGACTTCTCTGATCTCACTGAGTCTGTCCACATCAAGCTTCGGAATTCCTTTGTAAACACCATGAGCTGTTCCGATCGCAACCGCAAGTGAATCTACCCCTGTTGCATTCACAAACTCAACTGCTTCAGAAGGAACTGTATACGGATTTCCGTCACCGCCTTCCAGATCATCTTCTTTTCCACCAACTTTTCCAAGCTCTGCTTCTACTGGAACACCTGCAGAGTGGCAGGCATCTACAACAGATTTCGTTACTTTAATATTATCTTCAAAGCTTTCATGTGACCCGTCGATCATAATGGAGGTGTAACCAGCACGATACGCTTTCATAGCCAAATCAAAACTGTTTCCATGATCCAGGTGCATCACAACCGGAACTTTGGCTTCTTTAGCCGCCGTTGCTACATTTGCAAAAAAGTAATCTACATCTGCATATTTCACAGTAGAAGGCGTTGTCTGCATAATAACAGGCGCATTCAACTCTTCTGCTGCCGCCACTACTGCCTGAACCATTTCCATATTTTCTACATTAAAAGCACCGACTGCGTAATGACCCTCCTGAGCTTTTAATAATAATTCTTTCGTTGTTACTAACGGCATATCTCTTTACCCCTTCCTGTACTGTTATGAAATCGTAAATCCACCATCAATTACAAGGTTTGCTCCATTAAACAGACTCGCTGCATCACTTGCAAGATATACTGCACATGCAGCAACTTCCTCAGGATATCCAAATCTTCTGGACGGAATCGTTTTCTTAAATGCCTCTCCCTTTTCATTATTCCAGTTCATCTCACCCATCTGTGTAAGAATGATCGTCGGAGAAATTGCATTGATTCGTACACCATACTGCCCCCATTCCAGTGCAAGCTGTTTTGTCATCTGAATAATACCGGCTTTTGCTGTTCCATAAGCAAGATGACGCTCCAGGGCAACAACACCGGCCTGAGACGCAATGTTAATGATACTTCCACCGCCATTTTTAATCATCGTCTTTCCTACAGCAAGTGCCATTCTTGTACTTCCTGTAAGATTTACCGCCATCGTCATATCCCATACTTTTTCGGTGCTCTCTGCTGCCATTTCCAGGAAACCAATACCTGCACAGTTTACAAGAACATCAATTCTTCCAAATTTCTCAATTGCCTTGTCTACCGCATTCTGAATATCCTGTGTAACAGTCAGATCTCCTTCTACCGTAAGACACTGTCTTCCCTGATCTGTAATATAATTTTCTACCTCTTCTGAACGTTTCAGGTCAAAAGTTACAATATCTGCACCTTTTCTTGCAAACATCTTTGTAATTTCCATACCAATTCCATTTGATGCACCGGTAATTAATGCAACTTTTCCCTCTAATGAATAATCTTCATTAAAACATCTGTATTTGTTTGTTTCACCCATGGTATCCGTCTCCTTTTATCTGTATTAAAGACAGAAAACCCGGCTCAAGCCGGGTTTTCTGAGTATTACATTTCAATAAGAATTTTAAGGCTTTCGTCCTTGTTATTTTCAATATATTTAAACGCTTCCTGGTATTCATCAAACTTAAATACTTTAGATACCAGTGGTTCCATATTGATCTTGCCTGCTGCCATATAATCAATGGTATCCTGGAAATCTTTCTCCACATACATCAGAGAACCGATCAGTCTGAATTCACGATCCTGTACCCATGCCATATTGATCTCCGGAGTAGTACCATAAACACCAACGATTACAATATCATGTCCTTTCTTTGAGCACTCGATAGCCTGATTTACAGTTGCACCGATACCAACACATTCAAAGAAGATATCTGCACCTTCACCACCAAATGCTTCTTTGATCGCATCCTGCATGGAAACTTTACCAGTATTTGCTGTATGAGGAATTCCGCATTTTCCGGCAAGTTCCAGACGATAGTCTGAGAAGTCTGTGATCAGAACACTCTTTGCACCTTCTGCCATAGCAGCCTGTGCTGTAACATTTCCGATCGTACCAGCTCCCATAACCACTACATTCATACCTTTCACACTGCCGCTTCTTCTCACTGCATGAACACCAACTGCTGCCGGTTCAATTGTTGCTGCAATCCTTGCTGACATTCCATCCGGAATTTTCTTGATCAGCGCTGAATCAACATTGAAATATTCACATGCAGCTCCCGGTGTCTGACAACCGATAACTTCCAGTGTGTCACAGATATTGTATCTTCCACTCTTACATGGTTCGCATTCGTGGCAGAATTCCTGCGGCATAGCAGTTACCAGATCACCCACATTGATTCCTTTTACTTCTGAACCAACTTCTACTACTTCACCTGCCATTTCATGTCCCAGACGAATCGGGAATGACATAAATGGATGTTTTCCATAGTATGCATGGATATCAGAGCCGCAGATACCAATATTTTTCACTTTCATTAAAATTTCATTTGGTTTAATAACTGGTTTGTCAATTTCACTGAATGTAATTGTTTCCGGTGATGTTAAAACTGCCTGTTTCATAGTATGTATATCCTCCATCATTCTTATTTAAGCATTCCGTTTTCTGTATATCTGTCGATGAACTCAGAAACATTGTCTTTTGTGATCAGAGTTACAGGAATCTGAACTTTCTCATATCCGTCTTTGTTCTCACCTGTAAGAACTTCGTGTGCAATACGAGCGCCTTCTTCTGCCATAACCTGTGCATCCTGAAGTGCTGTTGCATTCATCTCACCATCGTTAATTGCTACTGCAGCATCTGCCAGACCATCAACTCCGTAGAACTGGATATCATCAGCTACGCCTGCATCTTTTGCTGCTTCATACGCACCGATTGCCATAGCATCGTTCATGGAAATTACAGCGTCTACATCATCATAAACCTGCAGCCAGTTTTCCATGTATTCCATTCCTTTAGATTTTTCCCAGTCACCGATCTGCTCATCAAGGATTGTGATGTTCTCATTCTGAGAGAAAAGAACATCTTCATATGCTCTACGTCTTTCAATAGAGTCTGTATTTCCAGATGGTCCTAACAGAACAACTACTTTCGCATCTTCTGGAAGATTTTTCTTTGCTTCTTCGGCTACAACAGTTCCAAGGTCATATGGATTTGCGATAACACTGGATGCTTTTTCTACTGCCAGATCATCAAGGTTAATATTCATGATCGGAGTTCCGTCATTGATATATCCTTCTACAAGGTCATCTTCTGCTGCCGGCTCAAGTGGAAGAAGAATGATATAATCATATCCCTGCGATACGCAGGTTTCCAGAGAACTGATCTGTGTTTCCAGTTCATTCTTGGAGTCAATAACTGTCAGTTCCATATCGTCATACTGATCAAATGCTGTCTGCAGCTCGCTTGCCAGCCAGGAAGCGAAAGTCGCTGACATATCTGTCGGAAGAAAAGCTACTTTGTAAGTGTCTGCTGCTGATACAGTTGTTGCTGTTCCCCCTGTCATCACACCTGCCATCATTGCTGCTGCCATAAGTACGCTGAATACCTTCTTTGCTTTCATTTTGTAAATCCTCCTTTTACATTTTTCGTTTTATATTTATTGTTCGCACAATAAAGTTCTTTGATTATTATTTCTGTCCGCCTTCTGCCGGAGCCATAATCTTAACTTTTATCTTCTGTGTCTTGGATAATACATCAATAAGTACTGCGAAGATAATGATCGCCCCCTTGATAATCATCTGTAAGTAAGAATCAATTCCCATCAGGTTCATAATATTGTTCAGGACACCAATGATCAGAGAACCCAGAAGTGTTCCGAATGCTGTACCTGCACCACCTGAGAAGCTTGTACCACCGATAACAGTTGCTGTGATGGCATCTGTTTCGTATCCGGTACCTTCACTTGGAATACCTGCATTCAGACGTCCCATCATAACCATACCTGCGATTGCTGCAAAAATACCGGAAACAATAAATGCTGTCCATTTGATTTTGCATACCTGGATACCTGCTGCATTGGCTGCCTCTGAGTTTCCTCCGATTGCATACAGATAACGTCCGAATTTGGTATATTTCAGAATGATATGAGTGATCACCAACATAATAAGCATGAATGTTACTGTAACTGGAATGATTCCGAATACTTCACCCTGTCCAAAAATTTTGAAATTACCAATTTTGTAAATATTCTGACCTCCTGTATACAGGCAGATCGCACCAAAGCAGACTGTCTGCATAGCCAGAGTTACGATAAATGACGGAAGCTTGAAATATGCTACAAACAATCCGTTGATTGCTCCAACAAGAGCTCCCAGTAAAATACCAACCAGGAAAGCAATTACAAGATTTTCTGTTGCTACATATACGATGCAGGCATAACTTCCTGCCATACCGGCCAGATAACCAATAGAAAGGTCGATCTCACCGCAGATAATGATCATACCCTGTGCAAATGCACAAATTGTCACGATACTAACCTGTTTCAAAATATTTGTCAGGTTCTTTGCTGTAAAAAAGTTACTGGATAAGAAAGAACAGACAACCATCATGGCAATCAAGATCAATATCAGTGAATATTTTTGAATATTTATCTTTGATTTACTTTTCATTTGAGAATCCTCCATAACCTGTTGATCATTTCACATGTCCTGTTGCCAGTTGCATGATTCTTTCCTGCTCAAATTCATTTCTGTTTAAGCATCCTGTTACATACCCCTGACTCATAACGTAGATTCTGTCACACATACCAAGAAGCTCTGGCATTTCAGAAGAAATCATCAGTATCGCATAGCCTTTCTTCGCAAGGTCTGTAATGATATTATAGATTTCAAGTTTTGCACCGACATCAATACCTCTTGTCGGCTCATCCAGAATCAAAAGATTACTTTCGAGCATCAGCCAGCGGCAAAGCAGTACTTTCTGCTGGTTTCCACCACTGAGTGATCCTATCGGTGTTTCGATTCCTGCAAAACGGACTTTCAGCATCTCGGACATTCTCTGTGCATCCTGAACCTCTTTTTTCAGATTGATAAAGCCGCCTTTTTCAATATGATGACTTGTAAGAGTTATGTTTTCTCTGCAGGATCTTACTCCGATAATTCCCTCTTTTTTACGGTCCTCGGTAATCATCAGAATCTTATTTTTGATCGCATGAGTAACATCTTTTGGTTTATAAGGTTTACCCGCCAGAGTGATTTCTCCAGAATCCAGTGGATCCAGACCAAAGATTGCTCTGCACACCTCACTTCTTCCGGCTCCGACCAGGCCGGCCATTCCTACAATCTCACCTTTTCTTACATTAAGGCAGACATTTTTGAACATGTCTTTACTGCAAAGGTTTTTGGCTTCAAAAACAACATCTCCGATTGGAACTTCTTCCTTTGGATAAATATTGTCAATTGAGCGTCCAACCATGTGAGTGATAATGGAATCTTCTGTAAAATCTTTTACCGGTCCGCTGATAATACTCTTTCCATCTCGAATGATCGTAATATCATCTGCGATCTGGAAAATCTCTTCCATTTTGTGACTGATATAAAGGAAACTGATTCCCTGCTCACGCAGTTTTCTGATCTTTTCAAACAACATGTCTACTTCTTTGTTTGAAATAGAGGATGTCGGCTCATCCATGATGATAACCTGTGCCTTAAAAGCAACTGCCTTTACAATTTCCAACATCTGAATACTTGCGATCGGAAGTTCTTTAATCTTTGTTTTTGGATCATAAGGCAGATCATTTTCATCCAGGATCTTTTTTGCCATCTCCATCATCTTTTTCCAGTCAACATGTCCACCCTTTGTTGGCTGGCGTTTCATAAAAATGTTTTCCGCTATTGAAAGTTCCGGAAAGAAGTTCAGTTCCTGATAAATCATCGCAATACCTGCGGCCTGTGATTCCATCGGGCCTGAAAAATGAACTTCTTTGCCATCCAGAATTACCTGGCCTTCATCTCTCTGATAAAGGCCATTGATAATTTTCATCAATGTTGATTTACCGGCACCATTTTCACCCATAACTGCGTGAACGGTACCTTTTCTCAGCGCGATATTTACGCCGTCCAGTGCTTTCACGCCCGGAAAACTTTTTGAAATATTCTTTAACTCAAGTTTAATTTCACTCATCTGTGCCTCCATCTGATGAATTTATGCATTGGCATCAATCATCGACTGTATGGTCTGCTGACTTATATTTCCCTCCATTGGTCCAAATGCTGCTGCATTTAAGGCTCCCGCTGCTGCGCCCATACGTGCCGCATCAATAATGCTTTTGCCTTCTGCAAGTCCACAGATAAATGCTGCATCGTAACTGTCTCCAGCACCAGTTGCATCTACCTGGGTTACAGGATATACGCCTACTTTGTCGATCAGTCCTTCCGGTCCATATATCTCAGATCCTTTAGATCCATTCTTCAGAACGAGAAGTTCCATATTTTTGTTATCCTCGAATACTTTTCGAATTGCTTTTTCCAGATCATCTTCTCCTGTGATCATCTTCAGCTCTGAAACACCTGGCATAAAGATGTTGGATTCTTTATAAACCTGTTTTACAATTTCCATCGCTTCCGGATCTTTTAACATCTCTAATCTGACATTTGGATCAAAACTTACTTTTGCACCTTTTTCCTTGAGAAGATGCATGGTCTTGACAACTTCTTTGCCAAATTCTACAGATGCCATCAGAGAGCATCCCATTACATGGAAGTATTTCGTATCATTAAAATCATCTGTATTTTCAGGAGCCTTGGCTGCTACTGCCGGAGTGTGATTAATATGGAAAATAAACTTTCTGTCTCCATTTTTGAAATAAGTTACAAATGCTGCTCCTGTGGAAGCCTCATCACTGATAAGAACTCTGCTGCAATCTACACCTACACTCTTGAGACGATCCAGAATATTTTTTCCAAAATCATCATTTCCAACACCGGAAATAATCGCTGCACTGTGTCCAAGTCTCGCTGCTGTACTGATAAAAATTCCCGGTGCTCCACTTGGGAACGGGCCTCTGAAATACTTTCCGGTCTCAAAAAGCTGTACATCTTCTTCTGCTCTCATGATCTCAACGAGCAGTTCACCCATAATTACTATTTCAGCCATATCAGCACCTCTTATCCGTTAAATTTTTCTTTCAGGAATGCCATAGATTCTATCAGATATTTATCCATCTGTGCTCCGTCAGCTCCATTGCTCAGATCTCTCCAAACTTTAATATCTGCTCCAACGCTTCCTCCTGGCAGCATGAACGGCTCTGCAACAACTGCTTTGTTATAACCGATCTCTCTTAAAGCTTCTCCCATTTCTGCCCATGGCATGGAGCCTTTGCTCATTCCAGGAAGTTTTCTGTTTCCTTCACCTACATGGAAGTGTCCAAGAAGTGGACCAGCTTTTCTGATAGCATCTGGAAGATTATCTTCCTCAATATTCATATGGAAAGTATCCAGAAGGATATTTACATTTTTGCTTCCAACTCTCTTACAGTACTCTACTGCTTCCTCACAGTTTGTCATAATGTAAGTTTCAAATCTGTTAAGAACTTCCAGACAGCACTCAATATCAAGTTCTTCAGCAACCTTGGCAACTTCTTTCATGCCTTCAATGCTTCTTTCCCATGCGCCCTCTTTGTCATCATATTTAAAGTTTTTGCATGGCCAGTAAGAATACATTGCACCAACCAGAGATTTGGATCCGATCTTTGCCATCGCTCTGAGGATGTCTGTAAGATATTTTACTCCGTTCGCACGAACTGCCGGGTCTTCAGAAGCCAGATCGTATTCTTCAGCAGGTCCGATATTGGAAGTGATCTCCATTCCAAGTCCATCGCAGGTATCTTTCAGTTCTTTTAACTGTTCATCTGTCATGTCCAGAAGATGTGGTGCTCCAACTTCAAGCACTTCGCATCCACATGCATGCATTCTTTTTGCTGTTTCAATGTAATCGCATTTCCATTCATGTCCCCAGTAAGAATATAACGCACCAAATTTCATATTTTTTACCTCTCTTTATAAATATTGCTCGTGCACAATTTCATGGTTTTTTTAATTTTATTTTTTTACCATATTTTTACGATTCTTCTTTAATGTGCTCGTGCTCTTTTTGTTGTTTTTATAGTATCACAATTATTTATTGTATTCAATAGTCAATATTATCTATATTTTTCGATTTATTTTTATATATTTTTACTATATCCATTTTTACCCACCCCCGATCATTTTTTATTTTGTGCTCGTGCTCTTTTTAAGATATAAACTATAGACACCAAAGGTAAATCATGGTAAACTTCTAGTATATATTATTGAGATTTTACATCTCAGATATATATATGTTTCATGTATGTTTAATGTATGTTTCAATGCAATACGAGTCACAAAAAGGAGTTTTATATGCCTGTAACTATAAAAGAAATTGCAGCCCTGGCAAATGTATCGCGGGGAACTGTCGACAAAGTACTTAACAATCGTCCCGGAGTCAAAGATACTACACGTGAGAAAGTACTTAAAATCGCCAAACAGCTTAACTATCAGCCGAACTTCATTGGTAAGGCTTTGGTACACAGCAGAGATCCTATTAAACTTGGAATTATCCTGACACCTGACTATAACCCTTTTGTTCAGGATCTTCTGACTGGAATCAACAATGCTCAGGAAGAATTTTCGGCTTTTGGAATTGAAGTTATTACAAAAATGATGACTTCACTGGAACCAGCCGAGCAGCTCAGTATCATTAATGAACTTGTAGAAGCAAACGTAAGCGGTATGGCTGTTTTCCCGCTGGATGACCCACAGGTTTTTTCCCGCATCAATCATCTGATTGAAAATCAGATGGCTGTCATTACTTTTAACTCAAGAATTGAAGGAATCCATGATCTTTGTTTCGTAGGGCAGAATCATTACAAGGGCGGTCGCACTGCTGCAGGACTTCTCGGCAAGATTGCAGAACCTGATGTTGAAATTGGTGTTATCATCAGTTCCCATAACCTCTCCTGCCACCAGGACAGACTTCATGGATTTCAGGATAAACTTGCAGAAAGTTACCCCAACGTCAAGATCTTAGATATTCAGGAGAACCAGGACCGTAAGGAGGATGCTTTTCGCATTACTCTGGAATACTGTAATAAATACCCGAATCTCGGAGCGATCTACCTTACAAGCGGTGGAATTACCGGTGTGATCAATGCTCTGGAAATCGCAGAAAAGAATCCCCGTATCAAGGTCATCTGTCACGATATTACACCTGATACCATTCATTTTCTCAAGAATGGAACGGTAGACTTTGCACTCGGACAAAGTCCTGTACTCCAAGGATATCAACTGGTCAAAACTTTGTTTGAATATCTCATCAAAAATATCCGTCCACAGGAAATTATCGAAATACCAGTCGCAATCACCACGGACGAATCTCTTTAAGAATCTTATCTATCTCACAAAAGGGCTGAGCCCCAAAGCAACTATACTTTGTTTTGGGGTTCAGCCCTTTTCTTTTATATTTTTATGTTTATACATATAATTCAGCATAACCGTCCGCTGTAAATCTCACTCTTTTAACTCCTGCGTATGAACCAAAGAAGCATAAATACCATCTTTCTGCATCAGTTCTTCATGAGTTCCATTTTCGACAATCTGCCCCTGCTCGATGACAGCAATATTATCCGCATTTTTCACAGTAGACAGCCTGTGTGCAATGATAATCGTTGTTCTTCCAGCTGCTAGTTTCTCAAAAGTTTCCTGAATTTTCGCTTCCGTCACACTGTCCAATGCAGAAGTAGCTTCATCAAGAATCAAAATCGGCGGATTTTTCAGGAAAATACGTGCGATAGAAATTCTCTGCTTCTGCCCGCCAGAAAGAAGAACGCCCCTCTCTCCGACATTCGTATCAAAACCTTTTGGCATTTCCATGATGTCATCATAAATCTCTGCCATCTTTGCGGCCCGGATGATCTCATCCATTGTCGCATCCAGTTTCCCGTAACGAATATTTTCTGCAATGCTGTCTGCAAAAAGAAAGACATCCTGCTGCACCACACCAATATTTTTATGCAGAGATTCCTGTGTTGCCTTTCGCACATCCACACCATCAACAGAAATCCTTCCTTCAGTCACATCATAAAACCTCGGGATCAGCTGACTGAGTGTTGTCTTGCCGCCACCCGAAGATCCGACAAACGCAATCGTTTCACCCGGAACAATATGAAGTGAGACATCTTGGAGCACCTCATGGTCACCTTCATAGGAAAATCCCACATGCTCAATATCAATCTTTCCTTCTACCTTCTGAAGTTCTACTGCATCCGGAGCATCTTTCAGCATCGCTTCTGTTCTCATCAATTGCACATATCTATGTAGGCTGGCAGTTCCATTCGCAATCAGTTCCACTGTCGTCGAAAGCTTTCTTACTGGATTCACAAAAGTTGAAACATACAGGCTGAATGTGATCAGATCAATAATATTCAGCTGGTCCGACATAATCAGGGCACCTCCAACTGCAATTACGATTGCTGAAAGAATGCACATAAAAAATTCCATTACTGCATTAAATCGACCCATAGCTCTGTAAAAATCCGCTTTAGAATCGCGATAACTTAAATTTGCAGAGTCAAATTTGTCAAGCTCTTTTTCTTCATTTGCAAATGCCTTTGCAGTACGAAGACCAGAAAGTCCAGATTCAAAATCTGTGTTGATCGCTGCCATTTCTTTTTTTACATTACGAGATGCGTTCTGCATAGAAAAACGGCATTTCCACACAACAATGAGAAAAATCGGAATCGTTACCGCGATCACCAGTGCCAGTTTCCACTGAATCGTAAACATAATGATCAATGCACCTATAATCGTCACCGTAGAAATAAAAATATCCTCCGGCGCATGATGTGCAAACTCTGTAATATCAAAAAGTTCCGATGTGAGCTGGCTCATCAGCTGTCCCACGCGGGCATTATCAAAATATGCATAACTCAGTTCCTGAATATGCTGAAACAGATCACGCCTGAAATCCGTCTCTATCCGAACACCAAATGTATGTCCCCAGTAGGTAATAATATAAGTAAAAACTGACCGCAAAATATAGGCACAGAACACCACCGCCATTACCGTCCAGAATGTTCTCCACGCGTTATCCGGCAAAAGTTTGTACATACACCATCTGGAAATAAACGGAAATGCCAGATCGATCATTGCAATCGCCAATGCACACACCATATCCAGGAAAAACAGTTTTCTGTGTGGTTTAAAATACGACAGAAAAATCTGCAATTCGCTTTTGTCCTTAAAATCCTTCTGATTCATTTTTCTTCTCCTGATTCTTTTATTTTATGTCGTCTCTCTCTCCATCAATTTCGTACCAAATACCATATGTTGAACACTTGGCTTATTATCTTTAGCAGCTTCTATATCTTCAAGAATAAGATCTGCCGCTCTCTGCCCCATTGCTGCAATGGAGCGTTCCATCTCGGAGTTCCGCTTTTATCAGGTCTCCAGTCAGTCCGTCATAGCATAGTAATGGATGCCATGTGCCTGATAATGGAAGTTGAATCCTTCTCCTTCCTGCCTGCCATAAGTACCCAAAAGAGTACTGTCTAAATCCAGAAGCACATGCTCCGGGCATTTTATGAAATAAATGATATCCCTAAGATTTTTATCAATGTCATCAAACTGTACCAGAGTATCTTCATCCATACGGTTGAAAAATCTTGATAATGTTGGCTGCAATGCCAGACTTTCTTTATCAAGAATGACATTGAAAACAGGATCCAGAGTCAGTTCATCCGCACAGTCATCCTGAAAATATGCAGAGATGATCTGATAGATCATCTGTAATAAGTTTTCATGGTCTTTGTGAAACCGGATAGACTTATCATTGGTTTTAAACTTCTTTTTGATCAGCTTTGTAAAGCCGATCTTTGCAGCGAATTCTTTTATCAAAAGAAGACCTGCATCGGAGGATAGATCACCTCCATCAAAATTTATTTTAATTTGCCTATTGCTTTGAAGTGAAAAGGTGTTTACAATACTCATAAAGGGCTTCTTTGTTTGGGATTGTTAAGACTTTGAACACCTTAATTTTACCACAAATGGATGCTCTTTTTTCATTCACTTAATAAGTGAAAAGCAATGTGCAATTAAAATACAGTAACTATGTGGCTTTCAGCCACTTTCACGACAAAGCCGTGAATAATTCAGGTTTATTTTATGAAATATTTTTGATGTTCCCTTCCATCATATTTAATACTCAACTCCTGCCGCCTCGGTCATCTTCTTCATAAAGAAATGATTAAATAATGCGATCACACGTCCAACACCAAGTACCGCAACCACGGTTCCGATTCCCACTCCAACCAGCTTATGTGCAAAGATCATTCCCACACTGATTGTAATGCAGATGTTAAAAAGGTCAAAACAATTCTTAGTAAAACCAACCGGTTTGTGGATAAAATCTGCAATCGCCTGTACGATACCGTCGCCTGGATTTGGAATGATGCGCATATTCAGAGACATTGCCGCTCCGATTCCTGTGCAGATAATGCCTCCTGCCAGAACAAGAAGCTGTGAAGCAAATCCATGTGATGGTGCCGGAATCCACGCAGAAAACAGGTTCATGAATCTGGTAAAGATCAGACTCAGCGGAAGCTGCAGAAGATCCATTCCAAGGATAAGTGGAAGCGATTTCCTTGCCGCCGGTTTTAATGCTGCGCTTTCCTTCGCCGCCTCCCTGTGATTCCAGATCGTATGCAGGATTATTTCCACAATCACAAAAACTGTATACAGCACAAACGTCATGTTACCAAAATTGAAATTCCATATAGTAGAAATACTATAAGATACCGAGATAATCGGCGAAACGCCAAGCCCTGATTTCGTATTCAGAATGATTCCCAACGCCAGGACAAGAAGCCCCACAACGTAGAAAATCACCCGTAAAGTTGAACTCTTTTTCATTTATATTCACTCACTTTCCGGGGATTATCTTAGCACAAAATCCCGCATATATCAAACAAAGATGATATATGCGGGAAGCGGTTAAAAACATATAGAGGAATGAATCTTTCTTTTTATTTATCTCTTTCTACAGAAACTTTGGATGCTTTTTCATAGTATTTTACGATTGCACTGCGGTCATCTTTTCGCATCCGTCTGCCTTGAGGGACTGCATGATCTCCATGACCGATTCTCTCACTGTAATGCCTGCGTTGTTTACGAGAATGTCAATAGAACCATATTTGCTGTGAACCTCATCCATCATCTTGTGACATGCTCCCACCACTTAAATCTTTGATTTTGAAGTGGGGGCTTCTTGCTCAAT
>NZ_QTWS01000036.1:416-34216 GCF_003461245.1 Blautia sp. AF19-10LB | reverse complement strand
TTTTTTCTCAACCTTCTTTCTCGGAATTCCCTATATTTGAATTATACAAGAAGCTCCTTTCTTTATCTTACAAGCACATTATAATATCAGAAGACGTATATTACTTGCCAAATGGGAAGAAAAAGTAGACAAAACTTGCAGGAGATTAATTGGAATGTACTGGTAAGAGCATCACAGACATTTGCCTGGATGCAGGAGTTGAGAGCCAAAGGACATTTAACAGGGGATTTCGTGAAAGATATAAAGTGACGTCAAGGGAATACCGGAATCTTTATCATGAACAATATATAAGTCAGACCCGGGATGAAATATCTGGAATGGAGAAATAGGATGGCATTTATAATCTGTATAGCAGCACTCATAATCATGATGTTTGTATTTACCAAAATGTTGTTAAGTTTTGGCAATAACAGCAGTGCGGCAGTTGAATCTGTTGATGCGACTGTAGTTGAAAAGAAGCAAGGAATCTATACCCATATGCAGTCTGAATCACATGTACCTTGGTTTTGCGTTGTATTTGAGATGACAGATGGAAGTTTGATGGAATTTCAAATGCAACAGGGAGATTTTCGTGAATTGGAAAAAGGCGATCGAGGTATGCTGACTTATCAGGGAAATCGGTATATATGTTACCAAAAATATAAATTTAAAAGTGAAGCACAGGAGGAAGAAAAATGTTAAAAAGCACCAATTGAGCAGCACGTGGCACTTCCGGGATTTGAAGATGTAGAGGCTGGAATTGTAAAATGGCCATTATCTGTGCTTCGTATTCGCCATAAAGATTCTAACCGTTTGGTAGATCTGGCAACACATGTGCTGGAAGTATGGAGAGGCTATACCGATGAAGAAGCATTTATTTATACTGAGACCAATGGAGAACCACATAATACAATTACACCAATTGCACGTAAAGTAGGTGATACCTACGAACTGGATCTGACATTAAGGAACAACATCACAACAGAAGAACATCCGCTGGGTGTGTATCATCCGCATGCAGAATATCATCATATTAAAAAAGAGAATATCGGCCTGATCGAAGTTATGGGTCTTGCCGTTCTTCCGGCCAGATTAAAAGGAGAGATGGAACTTTTGGAAGAGTATATTCTTGAAGGCAAAGATATTTCTTCAAATGAGCAGATTGCGAAACATGCAGAGTGGGTTAAGAAGTTCCTTCCGAAATATTCGGAAATCACAAAAGAAAACATCCATGGCATTCTTCAGAAAGAGATTGGAATCGTATTTACCCATGTTCTGGAAGATGCAGGAGTATACAAATGTACGACCGAGGGAAGAGAAGCATTCATGCGTTTTCTTGAAACATTATAAAAATTGAAATAAAAGGATTCTTTGGGAAATGGGAGGTAAGTGAAACCTCCCATTTTTTTAGGGCAGCTACTCTTAAGAAGCATGGATCGGGCAGTTGCATTATACGAAAGTATGGAATTGTGGGGATTCCATGGGGAATTTTATTATGCAGAGAAAGAATATAACAAACTTGCCATATCAGTAAAGGAGAACAGGTGGGTCTGATCGGAGCCAATGGTGCAGGGAATTCTACGCTAATGAAGGCAATGCTGGGACTGATCCCTGCAAAGGGAAAGATCATTGCAACCCATGATCTGGATCTGGTACTGGAAACCTGTGACCGGGTATTGGTTTTAAACCAAGGGAAATTGGTAGCGGATGGATCTGCGCGGGACATTTTATGGAACCGGAAACTCTTGGAAAAATACAACTTAGAGTTGCCGTTTTGCTTGGCAGGAGTTCCTGAACGTTTCTCAGAAAAAGTGCTTGAAGTGTCCGAAAGTACTCCAAAAGTGCAAAATGTGAGATAAATGATGATGCGGTGTTTCTATCCGTAAAAGAGCAGAGGGAAAATGTTTTGTAGAAATCAGCTTACTGTTTGTAAAAGAAAATGTTTTTTCCGGCAGCCTTGGTTATTTTTTATTAAATCGGAGATATTAAAATCAGACGATTTAAAAAATCTGTCTGAATGCTGTTTATCGTTAAAAACAGGGGGCATGGATGGGAAAAAGAAAAGAGATAACCGGTAAGGATAATGGAAAGCAAAAAATGTGGATAATGATCACTGTCATCATAGTGTTCTTTGCTATGGCTGGCTATGCAGGAATGTCTTATTACTATTCAGACAGATTTTTTCGGGGAACAACGATCAATGGAATTAACTGTTCTGGAAAAACATCGGAAGAGGCAGAACAGGCGGTTGCAAAAAAAGCAGAGGATTATCTGCTGGAAGTAAAGGCAAGAAATCTGAAATCACAGAGTATCAATGGAAAATTGATCGGATATCGTTATGTTTCGGATGGCAGTATTTCCCAATATCTGGATGAACAAAAACCATATAAATGGGTTCAGGGATTTTGGAAAAAGCAAAATTATACAGCCAAGGAAAATATGACCTATGATAAAGTGAAGTTAAAAGAACAGCTGGAAAAACTGGAATGTGTAAAAAAAGAGAATCAGACAGCACCGGAAGATGCTTATGTAGCTTATAAAGATTCGAAGTTTGAAATCGTACCGGAAACAGAAGGGAATACCCTGGATTTCAATGGAGCTTATCAGGCACTGTCAGAAGCGGTTACTGACAAAAAAAGAACCATTGACCTGAATAGCTGTCCGACTGTTTATGTAAAAGCGGCAGTAATGAAAGATGATCCAGATCTTAAAAATTCATTGGAAGAATGCCAAAATCTGATCCGGACCAAAATCGTATATATATTTGGGGAAGAAACGGTAACATTGGAGGGAGACGAGATCAGAAACTGGCTTATTTTTGATGAGAGAGGACGGCTGCAAAAAAATGAGGATGAACTGAGACAGTGTGTGGCAGAATATGTGGCACAGTTGGCTGCCACATATGATACCGTAAATACAGAGAGGGAATTTTGTACAACAAGCGGACGTATTGTTCAGGTGTATAGTTCCGTTTATGGATGGAAGATCGATCAGGAAAAAGAAATAGAAACCATTATGCAGGAAATGATTGCAGGAGTACAGATAAACCGGGAACCGGTATACGCTATGCGGGCAAATGCACGGGGTATGAATGATATAGGCAGCACGTATATTGAAGTGGACCTGTCTGCACAGCATTTATATTACTATCAGGATGGTTCTATCATTTTGGAATCGGATATTGTGTCAGGAGATATGCAGTATGCAGAACGGCAGACACCACCGGGAATTTTTCAACTGTATTACAAGAAAAGTCCATCTGTGCTGAAAGGAAAGATGTTGGAAAATGGGAAATATGAATATGAAAGACCAGTAACTTACTGGATGCCTTTTAATGGGGGGATTGGGTTTCATGATGCTTCATGGCAGCCATACTTTGGAGGAAATCGTTTCCGAGAAGGTGGTGGATCCCATGGATGCATTAATCTTCCGGCGGACAAAGCGGCAGAACTTTATAATAGGATAGACGAAAGTGTGCCGATTGTCTGTTTTTATTAAAAATGGGCAGGATATATAGTTTTATATAGAGGTTTGTTTATAAAATGGAAGATCTTAATTGGTCTTCTGTTTTTTTATAATTATCAGCAATAATTTTATGGAAGAAAAGTGGGTATGTTCCGTCCAGATATGGAAAGAAGTCTTTGACCGTTTTGACCGGGAAGCGAAAAAAATCGAGATAAATGAGATCTATTCGATTGATGAAGATGCAAAGGAAACCTTGCAGGAGAAGATTAAGAGGATGCTGGTTACAGAAGCAAGCCAACAGGAGATGTAGCTGAGCGAAGTGACTTGCCTAAGTAAATTGAAATGGAAATATGGCTGATAGTGTGATATGATTTGAATGGCAAAAGATATTTTAAGGAACAGACATATTAGCGTTAAGTTTGCTAAGGAGAATAATATGGAATGGTTTGGAATTGCAGCATTATTGCTGCTACTTTGTTATTCGGCGTATCCGGGAAAAGTAAAGCGTTTGGAAACGAAAGTAAAACGATTGGAGAAAAAGCAGAGAGGAGTGGCATATATGTCAAAGCTGATTAATGATCTTGTAGGAAAACAATGTATTATCAGATCAGAGTTCATTTTTAGTTTTGCGGGAAAAACTGAATTATCCTGCAAGATAATAGACGCAGATGATGAATGGATAAAAATTTGTTATACAGAGAAAAAAGATAAGCAGGTAGTTAAGCTGATGCGGATTGAAAATATTGAATCAATAGAAGAACAGTAAGTTTTATTTTGGAAATTCAGAGGAGTAAAGAGCATGGATTATAATTTACAAAAAAATCAAAATGCAGAACAGACTTATCATTCTATTCGTAATTCTATTGTGTCTGCACAACATCGTTTAAGCACAGCGGTAAATTCTGCTATGGTAACAACTTATTGGGAAATTGGAGAACAGATTTTTAAAGCATGTGGAGAAAATGATCGCGCAGAATACGGAAAGAAATTATTGGAATATCTTTCTGAGCAGTTGACCGCAGAGTTCGGAAAAGGTTTTGATAAATCGAATCTTCGTAAGATGAGGCAGTTTTATTGTACTTTTCTAATTCGAGACACACTGTGCCCTGAATTGAGCTGGTCACATTATCGTGCCCTGATGCGTATAAATGATGAGAAAACAAGAACAAATGCAATGTAGACTTGGGATATAAAAAACTATACTATAGAAAAGCGTTAGAGGTGGCAACGGGAATGAAAAATAAAATTTTGGTGATAGAAGATGACCGTGCAATTTCAGAATTGCTGTGCATGAACCTGGAGGCAGCAGGGTATGAGACTGTGGCAGCGTATGATGGGGAAGAAGCCCAGAGGCTGCTCTTATGGCAGGAGGACGCGGACCTGGCAGTGGTGGATATCATGCTGCCGGGAAAAGACGGATTTGCACTGATGGAGGATTTTAAAAAGAAGGAGCTTCCGGTGCTCTACCTGACTGCAAAGGATGATGTGGCTTCCAAGGTGAAGGGATTAAAGCTGGGTGCGGAAGATTATATGGTAAAACCTTTTGAGATGCTGGAACTTCTGGTACGCATTGAGAAGGTGCTGGAGAGGACGGGACGGGCCAAGAAAGTCTTAACGGTCCGGAACATCCTGGTGGACATGCAAAGCCATCAGGTCTACAAAGACGGGCTTCCGGTAAGCCTAAAGCCAATGGAATATGACCTCTTTGTGCTACTCCTGCAAAATAAGAACATTGCGCTTGGAAGGGAAGAACTGTTAAAACGGGTCTGGGGAGAAAACTACCTGGGAGAAAGCAGGACGGTGGATGTCCATATCGGACAGCTCAGAAAAAAGCTGGAACTTTATGATGAGATCAGGACGATCCCGAAACTTGGATACCGTCTGGAGGAATAAGGATGAAGCTGTGGAAACGAACGGTACTTCTTATGCTGGTAACGCTATTATGTGCCCTGATCCCAGTGGGAACGCTAAGTCTTTATATCACAGGAAAACGAAGCCTCAATAATGCTGCAGAGACCTACGGAAGACAGCTGGAAAATGGCAAGATACTCCTGGAACAATTTTGGGATAACAGCAAATATGAGCAGATGTCCGAGACTGGAAAGCAGGCTTATATGGGCTTTCAGTTCCAGCGATGCTGTGGGGAAGGCATGGCCCTGATCGACCGAAAAAGCAATGCCGTCATTGAAAATCTGACAAATTATAAAGTGGTGGGGCTCGAAAACTTAGGCTTAAAGGATGAAGGAGATCCGTATGCCTACAAGATACAGAAACTGGGACAGAAATACCTCCTTCTCCAGCTGGAATCATTATCCAGACCGGAAGGATACGAAGTCCTCTCTGTCCGGGAAGTCACAGGGCTTTTTGCAGAGCTGAGACAGACCGCTGTCTGGTTTTTGGGAATTTATCTGGCTGTGTTCCTGATCGCCGGCCTTTTTATTTATATGATGATGCGAAGAACTGTGGAACAGATGGAGAAGCTACAGGAAGTGGCAGAGAAACAGGAGCTGCTCATGGGGGCACTTTCCCATGAAATGCGTACCCCGTTAACGTCCATTATCGGGTATTCGGATACCCTGCGCCATGTAAAGCTGAAAGATGAACAGAAAGACCGGGCACTGGAACATATCAACCGGGAGGGAAAACGCCTGGAGGCTCTTTCTGGGAAGATGCTGCAGATGCTGGGGCTTTATCAGAACCATGCCATACAGATGGAAATGACCATGGCAGGTGACCTTTTAAACCATGTCATAGACATGGAAAAAGAACAGGCAGAAAAGAAAGCGGTGCACCTCAAGATGGAATGTGAAGCCTTTTCCATGAAAATGGATCCGGCCTTGATGGAAAGCCTTCTGATAAACCTGATCGACAATGCCCTAAAAGCTACGGATGCCGGTGGAAGCATTTGGGTAAAGGCTTATGAGAAAGCTGGAAAAAAGATCTTTGAGGTGTCGGATACCGGAATGGGGATCCCGGAGGAAGAACTGGGAAAGATCACAGATGCATTTTATATGGTGGACAAATCACGAAGCCGAAAAGAAGGCGGATCCGGACTTGGGCTGGCACTCTGCGTGAAGGTGGCTGAAATCCATGGCGGATGCTTGAAAATCGAAAGCAGACAGAGAGAGGGGACCACGGTAAGAGCCATCTTCTGATTTACAATTTGTTTACATCTTGATGAATACATCGGCAAAGCAATATGGTACTCTTTTCTCATAAGAAGAGGGTACCTTTTTTAATACCGAAAGGAAAGGATGGAAAAAGGATGAAGAAAATAAAAATGTTTATGGGAGCCGTTCTGTGTATGAATCTTTTGACATTATCCGGATGTGACCGTATTGTCCAGTCTGCTGTTGTGGAAGAAAAGGATCAGACAGAACAGAAAAAAGAAGAGAAAAAGGAGACAGTTCAGAAAACCGTTGCCGAACAGGTACAGGCACCGGAAACATACCAGACAACGATCCAGGCAGATCTAAGATCAGCGGACCGGGAGGATAAAGAAACCCCGATGAATTTTACCCTGACAGCGGATGCACCGGTAAAAGTGCCGGATGTAGATGCAATCTGTTTAAAAAAGGTAAAAAGAATGGCGATTTCTGAAGAAGAACAGAATAAAATAAAAGACACGTTCGGAAAAGGACAGTCCATGCAGGAAGAGAAGAATGAGAACGAACAGGCGGGGACATATACAGTAGATGGACTGACCTATCGGTATTCTTATACACAGAGTGAGCAGGTATCGGATGTGGAGGAACTTGGATTTCAGATAGCGAAGTTTAGCTTTGACGATTGTGGGGACATGACCCTGGCATCAAGTGAGAAAAAAGAAAGGGAAGAACGCTTTCAAAATTATATAAAGGCAGGAAGTGGGAAAGTGTCTGAAAAGGAAGCAAAGGAGAAGGTTTCAGGTCTTGTGTCCGGAGACTGGGAGATATTTGAAAGTTCCTCAAAAGCACTTACTGAAGGAAGCACTACCCTAGAAAAAGATGACTTCATTTTTGAACGGATGATAGACGGGGTTCCGGTTAATTATGTGAGGGAAACCTCTCTGCCTGTTAATGAACAGGCTCTTGAATGGGAAAACGAAGATGGAACACTTCATGAAGGACAGTCTGAAGGATGGGAAAATGAAGTATTGACGATGGACTTTTGCAGTGGGACACTTCAGAGTTTTCTGCACCGAAATCCCATAGAAGCCACGAATGCTTCCGATGAGAGGCTGTTCTTACTTCCTTTTGATGAGGTCAAGGATATCTTTGAAAAAACGATCACTTTGCAGGTCATGACAGAAGACAAGTATCGGCTGATCTCTGTTGATGGAGGAAGCCACTACCGTTATCCGTCCATTGATGCACAGAGTGCGGAGATAACCATAACAAAGGTACAACTGGGTTATATGTGCATGCCAGACAGTGAAGGCAGCGATACCGAAGCAGTTCTGATCCCGGTGTGGGATTTTTATGGAACCTGGACATCCAAAGAGCCAGAGTATGAGTACGGAAATGGGGAGGATGGACCGGTCATGGGAGACGTGACGATGGATGCTGCAGGTGTTCCACTCCTTACGATTGATGCACGGGATGGAAGCGTAATACAAAGGATTCAGGCTGGATGGGCGGCTTCTATGGGTTCCAAGGATATAAAATAGAGTGTGAATTTCAATTTCTAATCAATGATGACAGAAAGACCTGGATTTTCAGGTCTTTCTGCTTTACAGGAAAAAGAAAAATACGTTATACTTTTCCTATAGAAAAAGGTTGGAGGAATATGTATGGCAGAAAAAATGGCAGAGCAGATCGCAGAGATTTTAAAAGGACCTAATTTTCAAACGGCAGAGAAAGCACTGACAGATTTCTGCGGACCGATGGATGGGGAATTCAGGAATCTTCTGGTGGATATTATTGTGGAACGATGGATTGATACGCCTAAAGACGTACCGTTTTCCTATGCCCGCAGCATTTGGAATCGGAAAGATATAAATAGAGAAGAGTATCAGGCATTGCTGGAGGAAATCCGAAGCTATCCCATCGCACCGATCAACAAGGCAAAGATATCAGATTTTTTATGGGTTGTGGAAAATGATTTTTCAAATGCTAAAATAGCAGAAACGGCTTATTGCGAACACTTGAAGAACACCGGTGCATTTGCAGATCATATCATGGCTATAAACCGGATCTTGTTTATCTCTAAAAAAATCCGAAGCAAGGAAATCAATGAAGAGGTGCGAAAGAATCTGCTGATAAAAGTATTAGAAGAGTATGATAACAGCAGCCATGCAAAAATTGGATATTTGATAAAAACTGCCATGGAGGAAAAAGTGGATACAGGATATCTGATCCCTTATGTGGAAAATATCTCGAAAACTTACGATGATAATAGCTGCGATGCACTGCTCATTGGTAAGTTTTGTGATCTGTTGGAAGAACTCTATTGCAGAAAAAATAACTGGCAGAAGAAAAAGTGTATTACTGAACCTAAACTGATTGCGATACGAAGACGTAAGATTCAGGCTGTCCGGATGGAGGCTGAATATGCCGGGGCCTCTTCCAAAGGAAATTTAATGAGAAAGATTCACTATTTGAAAGAGGTTATTCAGTTGTTAAAGACCATACAGGGTACGGAAGAAGAAAGAAAGGCACTGTTGCAGGAAATAGCACAGATAGAAGAAGCTTCCCTTTCGGAGATGATGGTATGGAGTGATAAACAGGATGCCAGCGGCATTGTAAAAGAACTGTTCCGCCAACTGGAAGATCTTGATAAAGAAGAGGCATTATGTTATTTTGCTTCATTTCTTCCGATTCCGGTAAGAGAAAAGGTAAAGAATCAAGTATTAAATAGGACTGGGATCCTGAACACGATATTTCCAGCGGCAATCCTTGGAAAAGGAGGAAAATTAATTGCTAAAAGCAGGCCTGTGAAAAAGCCTGATGGAACAATCGATGAAGGTGCGCTTAAGGATAATATGGAGCGGACAGCAGCCATGGAGATGGATTATTTTGCACAGATTCTGGTGAGAAATACGTTTGAATATATTCGTTCCAGATTTGTGATCGAAGAGAGTGATGTAAAAAAGATTGTAGATGTAAGTTGTGCGATTCCGGAGGGGAGAAAAGAATCGTATACCAAGGGTCTCATGTTTGGCTTTTCTGGAGATTTTTTGACGGCGCTAAGTATCCTGATTCCACAGATAGAAAATGCAGTAAGATATCTGGCAGTGGAATGTGGAGAACCTGTTTATAACATGAATGAAGAAGGGATTGAAGAAATAAAATCAATGCACGCTGTCTTAGAATTGGAAGGAGTAAAAGAAAGTCTGGATGAAGACCTTATATTTGCTTTAAATACGATTTTCTGTTCAAAATTTGGATTTAACATGCGCAACAATGTGGCACATGGAATGCTGGATGATCAGGCATTCCAGAGCTTTAAAGCTTTGTATATCTGGTGGTTTGCACTGAAATTTTGCTATCTATTCTGCGGAAAATTACAGGAGGAGAATAGAAGTAAAATAAATAAAAAGCTGAAACAGCTGATGGAGAAGAAAGATAATATGGATGAGAATTAATATAAAATGGTTGGACGGATGGTATGGTTTCCTTAAAAAGTGTTTGGAAGTACCCGGCAAGCATATCGTTTGGATATCAAAACGCACTTTGGGGACGCCCTCAACCCCCGGAATGTGTAGCACTGAGAGTAAATCTATAAATATAATATGAATTATAAAAACACTCCAACTTATTAGTAGTCAGAGTGTTTTTATAAACATATATTTTTATACCTAAAAAATAGAGAGAAAGTATTTTGGTAGTTACGGATTTAAGAAAAACCAAAATTCATGTCCCTGGCATACAATATATCGCTCCAGCCATTCATTAAAAGGAAGGTTAAAACGATTGGTGTCAGGAGCGGGATAACATAAATAATCTTCTCTACCTTCTAATACAGCTTGTAAATCCATGGTTATATCACCTATATCTTGCAGAAAAAGAATGGGAAGATGATATGTGAATTCTGGATCAGATAAAATGGGTGTATTATTCCAAACCTCTTTTTGATTAAGAGCTTCTTTTAAAGAGTAGATGGTACAGCTGACTAGAGAACTACCCTCTTCTCCACAAAAAAGCTCCATTCCATTTGAACAAGATAAAAAGGCTTTATACGAAGCGGGAAGTTTCATGTTGGGAAAATATTTTTCAAATAACTGAAATTCTTCGGAGGATACAGGTGGGTAAAATTTATGAGTTACTTTTATAGGCTCATCACCTAAATGCCATTGATAGACCCAACCATTATTATCCATTTCATATTTTAAATTTTTGAAAATTCTGTGTATTGCATTTACATCTTCCATTATATCTCCTACTAATTTTTAACCAAGAAGTCATTGCCTAATGATGTGACATTCAAAGATAATCTCTCTTTATCATGTAATGAGGAGATTTTTATATCAGATTAATCAATATTTTGATTTGACGCAAAAATGCTAAAATTGACGATTATTATCAATGTAAGCAATAACGTTCACATAAGTATTATTCTTAATTCATTTTTTACGCATAATTGTCCTTCTGAAAAATATTTGGATGTCAATTAGTACTTTGCTCAATAACGGAGAATAATTATAGCACGTTTTACGGTTTTTTCAATGATTTTTTGAGCATTTATAAGGCTATGAAAAAACATAATATTACTAGAAAACAGATACTGTAAGATTTGAGTAATTAGGTAAAAAAGATCGTATTTGGAAAAAATGGTAATGTTGTGCATATTTTCGATTTCTTTTCCTTGAATATAAATATAGTATCTCTATTTTGAAGTTTTCAGTATAAAATCATATAAATATATAATAAAATTTATTTATAAGCCCCCAAAAAGGACAATAAGAATCTTCAGACAGAAATACTACGTAATTGTCGAAAAAAATATTCAAATTGAGTATCTATATTTTTCAGTAAGAAGAGTTCAATAGTAAGTTCAAATATCCTTGCAGATAGCAATATCATCAGAAAAAGTGTATAATTACAAGGAAAGAATTGATGAAAAAATTTATCTATGCAGAAAAATGTTGATGGATTGAGAGGTGATAAATGTGAGAATTGATAAGATTTGTAAAACGTGTGGATTTGACTCCAATGGTGTGTGTGGCATGTATACCACATGCAAGGAAGGCGAAGAGTGCGATGACTGGGAAGCTTCTTTGGAGTATTATACCGAGATTACGAAAAAAGCACCTTGGTATATTAAGAAACCTTATGATCAATGTAAAATAAGTTATGAAAAATTTCTGGATCTTTTACAACAGGATGAACAGGGAGTCGGTGTAGAAATAAATATTTATGATGCGATTGAAAAAGTATATGAATTAAATTCGGTAGAATTAGCAGGGGTGTTAGATGTGTCTATGGGAGTGTTGGGATATGCCAGCACTCAAAGAACGATACCAAAGAGAAAAAGACAATTTTCAAGCAGGCTACATATTCCGGAAAGCTTCTTTGATGAGTTTTTATCTACACAACTGGATGCATTAAAGAAATGTAGAGAAGAATTTCGTGATTGTTATGGGGACGAGCTGATAGAAAAATTTAAGCAAAATGGTTATGCTGCAATGGAAGCAAAGATAGAAAAACAAAATGCAGCCGATAAAATAAGAAATGAAAAGTACAGGGAAGAAAACCAGAACAGATATCAGTATAAGGAGAAGACAAAAATGTACCATGATCTATCTGATGATTACAAATCCAGGGACTATGTGATTGCGATAACCTTAAAAGAAGGCGATTATTATGGAAATATATTCTATGAATACAGCTCTGGAGGATATGGCTTGTCTGTGGACATAATGGAAGATATTTTGCAATTTATTGAAAATCTGGATTGTGAAGAAATCAATGAGTTAAACGAGGAAGGTCTCTTAAATAATAATATAGCCTTGCAAGCAGACATAAATGGCAAGGATATTCATTTTGAACTGAGAAATGATGCAGGAGAAAAGCTCGAAAAGACAATCCCGGAAGATGAATTGCAAAAATACATTGTTGGTTATGAAATGATTCGGTGCGATGGACGTGGAATGAAAAAGGAACGCAGAAAATGTGGTTCCTGCGAAAATTTTACACCGATAGAAGGCTGTGCAAAAGGAAACTGTTCTGTTAGAGGTGATATCATTCAGAGAAGCAGAATTATATGTTCCCATGATTATGTGTTGAAAGCAGATAAAGTATTATGTTAAAATCGTCTCGTACTATCAATGGAAAAGATGATTGTATAGATTTACTATAGGAATTAGAATATATAAATTGTAAGGATATATTGTGTGATATTGCACTTTATATGATAAAAACAAGATAAAAACGCAATGCATATTTTTAAGATATGCTAGAGCTGGTAGGTAGCCCAGCCGTCCTATGTAAATAGGGTAAGTAACCTGCCCCTCCGGGTTGTCCATTCTTTGTTCAATTCATTTTAGGAGGGATTTTTATGGACAAAACAAATGGAAAACTGACGGTATATTTTGAAGAACCATTTTGGGTAGGCGTATTCGAGCGTATTGAGGATGGTAAATTATCTGTAGCGAAGGTAATATTTGGTGCAGAACCAAAAGATTACGAAGTGCAGGAATATATTCAACAATACTATTTCAGTTTGAAATTCAGTCCGGCTGTTGAAACTGTTGTAAAGGATATAAAAAGAAATCCGAAACGGATGCATCGAGAAGTAAAAAAGCAGACAATAAGAACAGGTATTGGCACAAAATCGCAGCAAGCATTGAAATTACAGCAGGAACATAACCAACAGGAGCGTAAAGAGAGAAATCGCAAGAAAAAAGAGGCGAAAGAACAGCGAATGTTTGAATTGAAACAGCAAAAGAAAAGAGAAAAGCATAAGGGGCATTAAAAGCCTCTTGGGCTTTAGCCCAAATCGGAATTGACCGAGCGCATTGGGCGAGAGATACTTCTTGTTTGAATGTTGGAATGATTATAGGTATTTGTTTTCGGTATGAAAATACCGTTTATTTATTCTAGACATAAGATGTCCGGTTGAAAATTAACGGATTCTCGTTTTATGTCGTGGTAATTTTGGTGCATATTGGTAAGTTGTAAGTGGAAGAGAGGTAGAGATATGGATACAAAAAAGATTGGAGCTTTTTTAAAGCAATGTCGTAAAGAAAAGAATCTTACGCAAGAACAGCTTGCCGAGAAGTTTGGGGTATCTGCAAGAACAGTTTCCAGATGGGAAACAGGAGTTTCCCATAGTTAAAGATACCACACCAAATATGATGAACCCACGCTTATACACTACCAGCTATAATAAACCGCAAGGACAGCAATTTGATACTGCTGTCCTTTCTTTTATAAAATTGCAGTACACAGAAAAAAGCTGTAAAATGATAAATATATTTGTCCTTGTAACAATTCTCGGACATTTGCCTGTTATACTATTTGCAAAAAGAAAAGGAAGTGAGGATATGAAGCAGATTTTAATTGTCGAGGACGACAGTTTTTTGAATAAGATGTTGGCCTATAACCTGACCGCAGACGGCTACGGCGTGACTTCTGCCCTAAATGCCAGAACCGCAGCCGACGCCATCCGCCAGCGGGAATTTGATCTGGTGCTGCTGGACATCAACCTGCCGGACGGGAATGGGTTTGAGCTGTGCAAGCTGATAAAGCCCCAGTACCCGGACACCATCGTAATTTTCCTGACCGCCAACGATCAGGAGAGTGACCAGATACGGGGCTATGAGGTGGGCGCGGTGGACTACATCACAAAGCCCTTTGTGATCGGGGCCTTGCAGCGGAAAATCAAAGCCATGTTCGCCATGCTGGAACATCACAAACCGGCCAAGGACATTTACGACGACGGGCGGCTGTTTCTGGACTTCTCGGAGCAGACGGCTTCCTTAAACGGCAAGCCCCTGACCCTATCCCTGATGGAATATAAAATGCTGAATCTGTTCCGTAAAAATCCCCGGCAAGTGCTGACCCGTGGGCAGCTTTTGGAAAAGCTGTGGGATATAGACGAAAGGTTTGTAGACGAACACACCCTGACAACCTCCATTAGCCGAATTCGCAGCAAGATCGAATCCGACGGCGGCGCGCCCTACATCAAGACCGTTTACGGCATGGGTTATCAATGGACGGGAGGCGAGGCAAAATGAAGTTTCAAAACCTATCGGTAAAGCGGCTGTTTAGCCGGGTGGCAATAGGACTTGTCCTTTCCATGTCCGGGATCACCATAGCCCTGTTTCTTGTGACAAAACAGACGGCGGTGCTGCTGACTGGCGGGGCGCTGCTACTGTGCGCCCTTGTGGGGATTTTTGTACTGACGCAGGCGTTTGGAAAGCGGCTGTCGCAGTTTACCGCTAACCTGTGCCAGACTTTAGACCACATGATCGCCGGAAATGAAGCACCCCAGCGGCCAGAGGACAGCGAAACCCAGCTTGCCAGAATCGGACACCGGTTGGCAAGGCTTTACCAGATCATGCAGGAGAACCGCCGCCGGGTGGACGAGGAACGGCAGGAGTTGCAGACCCTTGTATCGGATATTTCCCATCAAGTGAAAACGCCGGTAAGCAATCTGAAAATGGCGACGGACACCCTGCTGGAAAAGCCTATGACCGAGGCGGAGCGCACCGACTTTATCCGGGGAATCCGCAGCCAGACGGATAAGCTGGACTTTCTCTTTCAGGCCCTTGTGAAAACCTCCCGTCTGGAAACAGGCGTGATCCAGTTGGACAAGAAACCGGGTCGCCTCTTTGATACCGTGGCGCAGGCCATGAGTGGGATCGTGTATGCAGCGGAGAAAAAGGAAATCGCCGTGTCTGTGGACTGCCCGGAGGATTTGACCGTTTCCCATGACAGCAAGTGGACATCCGAAGCCCTCTTTAACCTGCTGGACAATGCGGTGAAGTACACCCCGGCGGGAGGGAAAATCGCTGTGTCGGTGGTGCTGTGGGAAATGTATGTGGAGATCAAAGTGACCGACACCGGCAAGGGCATTTCCGAAAGCAATCAGGCTGCCATCTTCCGGCGCTTCTATCGTGAGGAAGAAGTACACGAACAGCAGGGCGTGGGCATTGGCCTGTATCTGGCCCGCGAGATCGTAACGCGACAGGGCGGCTATATCAAAGTGGTTTCGGAGCCGGGCAAGGGTTCGGAATTTTCCATTATGCTGCCTACAAAATAGAACGCGGCGGACGGCCATTCCCGGCTGCCCGCCGTAAATTTTTTTGAAATGTCCGAGCGTTGTAACATTTCACCCCGATTTTCAATGAAATTTTTTGGCCGCTGTAACATTTCGCGGACATTTGGGTTTTATAATACCCTTATCAACAGGCAGGAAGCCTTGAAAGGAGTTTTGAATATGAGCGTTTTACAGACTATCGACCTGAAAAAGTATTATGGCACAAAGCCGAACATTACCCACGCCCTTGACGGTGTGAACTTCTCCGTGGAGGACGGCGAGTTTGTGGCTATTGTGGGAACATCTGGCAGCGGCAAATCCACCTTACTTCACATGATGGGAGGGCTGGACACACCCACTTCCGGCAATGTGATTGTCCGGGACAAAGAACTGTCGAAAATGAACGATGAACAGCTTACTATCTTCCGCCGCCGCAACATCGGCTTTATCTTTCAGAACTATAACCTTGTTCCCATCCTGAATGTGTATGAGAACATCGTCCTGCCGGTGGAGCTGGACGGGGACACGGTGGATCAGAAGTTTTTGGACGAGATCGTTCATCTGCTGGGGCTGGAAGATAAACTGAAAAATATGCCGAACAATCTTTCCGGCGGACAGCAGCAGCGTGTGGCTATCGCCCGCGCCTTGATTACCAAACCGGCTATTGTGCTGGCCGACGAGCCGACCGGCAACCTTGACAGCAAGACCAGCGCCGAGGTGCTGGGGCTTATCAAGCGCACCAGTGCAGAGTTCCGGCAAACTGTTGTGATGATTACGCACAATGACGACATTGCCCGCCTTGCAGATCGGATTGTCCGCATTGAGGACGGCAAGATTGTGGAGTAAGGAGGTGGCAGGCTATGACATGGCCTTTTGAGAATGATACCAGCGCCATTACAAAGAAGCTGGCAAAGAAAAGTTTGCAAAGCGAGAAGCGCCGGAATCTGATGGTGGTGATTGCCGTTGCGCTGGCGGCATTTCTGATCTGCTTTACGGGAATTGTGTCTACCTCCCTGACACAAATGCAGCGCAATCAGGTTGTCGATACTTATGAGGCGGTCTGGCTGGGCGTAGAGGAAAACGACATTGAAACCCTGAAAGGACTGCCGGAGTTTGAGCGCGTAGGCGGCTACTATATGCTGGGTGAGGAGCTTTCAGAACAGGGCTATCATGCGTCTTATGTGTATTGCGACGCGCAAATGATGGAGATTACCAAGGCGCAGATGGAGTTGTTAGAGGGCCGGGTTCCTGAAAAAGCAAATGAAGTTGTTGTAAGCGAATACTTTCTTTCCACCTATGGAAACAATGCCAAGATCGGGGACACTGTGACCTTAGATACAGAGAGTTTTCATGGTGATTATGTCGTTATCGGCATTATGGACAGCGTAAATGAAAAAGAAGCGAATACCTGCGCTATCATTCTTTCCAACGCTGCCCTGACAGGATGGAAAGGGTTTGACCCGACTGGCTATCGCGCCTATGTCCATTTCAAAAACAGCGACCAGTTGGGCGAAGAACTGATGACCTCTTATTGCAGGGAGATTGCGGAGGAATATCAGCTTCCTATGCCCAAAATGAACAGCAAGTATTTTGCCTATGCTTCTAAATCCTTTGATTTTGCACTGATGGCTGGCGTGATTACCATTGTTCTGATCGGCGGCTATATTGTGATCCAGAGTATCTTCCGTATCTCCATCAATGACAAAATCAAGAGCTACGGGCAGCTTCGGACGATTGGTGCAACGCCAAAGCAAATCAAGCGGATTGTAAAGCGGGAGGGGCGTAAACTCGGCAGTATCGGGATTTTGATTGGTACAGTGCTGGGTGTATGCGGCGGTTTTCTTTTGTTTCCCAAGGGATTTAATGCTGTTTCCTATGTGGCAACGATTATTTTGACACTCATAAGCAGTTGGATCATGGTATCTGTTTCCATCCGTAAGCCGATAAAAATTGCGGCAGGGATTTCCCCGATTGAAGCCGTCCGTTTTACCCCGGCACAAAAGGACATCCGAAGCCGAAAAAAGAATATCAAGCTCAATCCTGTTTCAATGGGAATTGCGAATTTTAAGCGTGACCGAAAAAAGACCGTTGCTATTGTAGCCTCATTGAGTTTGGGCGGAATTATTCTGCTTGTGGTATCCTCCATTGTTTTGCTGCGTTCTCCAGAGGCGCTTGCAAGACGGTTTTTCCCGGACGGCGACTATAAAATTTATTTGGATTCTGAAATGACAGAAGAAAAGGTTATGGCAGCGGGAAATCCGTTGAATGAAGAATTAAAACAGGAAATCTTATCTATTGATGGTGTTACAGATATAATTCCAAGCAGACAATCTCTCTATGCAACCCTTAAGACGGACATTTACCAAAGCGGTGGTATGTGTGATATGCTGACCGACCAGAATTATGCAACAGTTGAAGCGGCTCTGACAGCAGGAACGATGCCAAAAGATTCCCGTAGTATTGTAATTGACTATAATGTGCTAAAGCAGAATGAGGATATGGGTGTTGGTTCAACAGTTGACTTTTATTTTGGAGAGGGGCAACCGCCTGTTTCCGTCACTGTATCAGGATTGTTTGATTCCAACAAGACGCCTTCCGGGCATGGAAAACTGGCCCTCGATGGAGTACTCTTTTTCGCACCAGAAGCATTGTTCCATGAACTGCACCCGGAAATCGCTTCTTTCGACTATTCATGGAGCATTGTAAACGATCCGAAAAAAACGGACTATGTGGGAGCTGAATTGAAAAATATTGTTGCCAGCCATAGTAATATTGCCTTAGATGAAATCAATACAGTGATTGAATATGAAGAAATGACAAATTCTTTTGCGTTTGGCAGTATGGAGATACTTTCATGGTTGGTATTTCTCTTTGGCGTTATCAACCTTATCAATACGACACTCTCTAACCAGATAGCCCGAAAGCAGGAAAACAGTATTCTGCGTTCTATCGGCCTAACACAAAAACAGCTATGTGAAATGAACATCTGTGAGGGGCTGTGCTATGCGCTCTTTGCAACATTGGCGACGCTGATCGTTGGGCTTCCGGCTTCCATCTTTGCTTGCAGAAAAATGAGTATAGGAGCTTTTGCCGGAAATGTAGTGCCTTACAAATTCCCGGTTTTGGAAATGGGACTGTTCATTCTGGTATTGTTCGGAATGGAACTGATCTTGTCTGTATGGACAATCCGCAGACAGAAAAAGCAATCCCTGATCGAACAAATGCGGGCGATGGAATAACCGTATGGGATCGGCGGGGCGGCGTGTGCTGCCCCGCTTTTTTCGCCATTTCTCAAAAAATTTTTGAAATGTCCGAGCTTTGTAACAATTCAGCCTGTTTTTTTGTCGAAATCAAAGGCACCTCGGACATTTATAGTTCTTCCAAAAGTTTGATGATAATATTACCATTCATGGAAGAAGCAATCTGTTATTGCAATAATGCGAAATTGACGATAGAAAGTTTTTCATATCTCGGTCAGCTCAACAATTACATTACTCTGCTGATACAGCCAGTCCGTAAATTCTTTCGGGCTGGCCGTTCCTGTTTTTACAGCCTTTTTTCTCTGTAAGGCTTCTTTCTTAAAGTCGGAAAAGGAAGCCTGTATTTTTTCCAGACGGTCAGCCGGAAAGCCTGCGGTATTTTTTACCCGGTTTATTTTGTTGCGCCAGTTCTGGCATTCATTTTTATAAAGCAGGTCATAGTTATTTTCTCTTGCCCTCTCGTCAAATTCCCGCTTGTTTTGAAGCGCCTGTGCTTTTCGGCACTTGTCGCTGCACAGCTCATACCGCTGGCTCTTTGCCAGAAAATATTTTCCACAGACCTTGCACCGCCGGAAGCAAAGCCCCCAGTCATTCAGCCTGTTCAGATAATAGGTAATCAACGGGTAGAGGGACGCATAGGCAGACACACATTCTTCTGTGCGCCGGTTGTCCGGGAACCAGAGGTCAAGCCGGGTATCTTCTGACGGTGCGCCTTTGAAATAAAGGCTGCCAGCTTGAAATTGTTTCGGTTTTCCTGTCTCCCTGTCAAAGCTCATGGTTTCGTTTTGGAATACCCCGGTCAGTCTGCTCATTTTATCCATGAAGCGGTCACAGGCAGCGTTACGGTCACGGGGTTCTCTGGCAAGCAGATAGCTGTTCCAGATACGGAACGCCACATACATTTTCAGAGGGTCGTTGCTAAGATATTTCTCCCAAAGAAATTCGCTTGCCGCCTGCTCCAGCTCCGGCTGTTTCCATCGGTTGGAGTGGAGAGCTTGCCGCAGCGGAGAAAGCCCGTATAAGTTCCAGTCTCTGTCCGTGTCACGCTCAAAGTTTATCAAAAAAGTTCCCAGTGGGCGTGTCATATCACAAAGCACCTCTGCGTTTTGGCTCCCGTTCAGACGGAAGCGGATCTGCTGTTCTTCCCCAATCAAAATCCGCTCTTTCATTTTCTTCCTGTCCAGCGTCAGGACAAACAAAATCCTCTCAAAACATGGCTCATGCCGTATAAACTGATTCTCCATCCCTATCCCCTGCCTTTGTTTATGGTAATTATATAATTCAGTTATATCCGTTACACTCATGGTATCGCAGAATCATTGTTTTGTCAAGGATAGTACGCTATGATGATTGCGGTTGGTAATTTCGTACCGCACAGTACATTGACAAGTGAATGACCGTCCAAAAGGGATATGACCGGCAGGAGAAGTGACGCATTCGGCGCACCAATGCAGGGAAACACCGCAGGAATGGGGCAGGAAAACGGCTTTTGGGGAGAACGGCAACAGGAAGCATTTTAACCTATTTGATTTATGGGAGGAACAGAATGAACGATAAAAAGAGATTGAACAGCTACGAGGATTTACCGCTGGTTCTGGATGTGGCGGACATTCAGTGGATTATGGGAATTTCAAGAGCGAGCGCCTATGAGCTGGTACACACACCCGGCTTTCCAGCGTTCCGCAGGGGCAGACTTATCAAGGTCAGCAAAATTGCTTTCTTTGAATGGATGGCAAAAGGCTCCGAAACCGTACCGGGAAGCGACAAATAAGCGTGAGGTATCATTCCCTGACTTGCAATACTGCCGCACTTTCCAAAGGGGCATACAGAGGGAAAAAAACTTAAAAATGATACCGAGACGCTACATCAAAACAGCCTATCTGCGTACATCAGATAGAAACGGAGAAAGGAGCCGGTTATGGCAAGAATGAGTAACAAGCGGCGGTTGGAATGGTCTTTCTTCTTAAATGACCGCAGCCGTATCACTTACAACGAACTGTGCCGGAAATGCCAGCACGAATGTAAACAGAGCTTCCGGGCGGTTGTGGTTGACTGCCCGAAGTATCTTTCCAAGCGTTCCAAGAAAAAGGACAAGACTGCCGGAAACGGCAAAATCCCTTAGGAACTAAGGGCGCACTTCTATACATAGTCTAAAGACCATGTATCGTGCGTCCTGCGGAGCTTACCTCTGCCGCTGATAAAATCAGCAATCCGAGGCCTGCGTTCGCTTCGCTCCGACAAGGTGGCTACACCCCCTTGCGCCGCTAAAGCGGCTATCCCCTGTGTACTCGCCGCAAAGAGAAATCCGCTCTGCGGTTTTCCCTTTTCATCGGGTTTTATAGAAGCACTGACACACGGACTGTCTGCGGATGGTCTTTCTTTATCTTATCAGCAAAGGATGTGAGAACATGGAAAAATCTTTGGAACAGTTGAAGCAGGAATATGAAAAAACCACTGTCCTGCTGGAACAGGAAAAACGGAAAATGCAGCGTTTGAAAAACCGGCAGGCGTATCTGGAAAGCGGTTCCCGGAAACAGAGGACGCACCGGCTGATTACCCGTGGGGCAGCTATTGAGAGCATTGCACCACAGACAAAGGAGCTATCCGAAGCGGAATTTTATTCCCTCATGGAAAGCATTTTGAATCTGCCGCAGGCGGAGCATTTCATCCGGTCTGCCACAGAGAACCACGCCCGTATTTCCGGGCAGGAGAAAGGCGGTGACTAAGGATAGCACTTTATCATTTTTCAATCGCACAGATCAAGCGCAGCGCCGGTCAGAGCGCCATTGCCAGCGCAGCCTATCGAGCCGGGGAGCGTCTTTACAGCAGCTACTATGGAGAAGTCAGCGACTACACCAAAAAGGGCGGCGTGATCGCTTCGGAAATCATGCTGCCGCCCCATGCGCCGGAAATATATCTTGACCGGGCGACCCTCTGGAATGCTGTGGAGAACTGCGAGAAACATCCAAAAGCACAGCTTGCCTATTCCTTTGATATTGCCATGCAGAATGAATTGACGCTGGAAGAAAACATGGAGCTGGCGAGGAAGTTCGTACAGGAGCAGTTTGTGACAAAAGGCATGATTGCCGACCTTGCTTTTCACAGCCCGGAGAAAGAGGACGGCGGCATCCCTAACCCGCATTTTCATGTGATGACAACCATGCGCCCTTTGAACCCGGATGGCACATGGGGACAAAAACAGCGTCGGGAATATCTTCTTGATGAAGATGGAAACCGAATCCGGGATAAAAACGGCGATTATATGTTTAACGCTGTCCATACAACAGACTGGCATGAGCCGGAAACGCTGGAACACTGGCGGGAGCAGTGGGCGGCTGCCGTTAATACAAAATTTGAGGAAAAAGGGCTGGATGTGCGTATCGACCACCGTTCCTATGTGCGGCAGGGGCTTGACCTGATACCTACTGTCCACGAGGGAGCTAATGTCCGGCAGATGGAAGCAAAGGGCATCCGCACCGAGAAAGGGGAACTGAACCGCTGGATTAAAGCCACCAACCGGCTCATGCAGGATGTGAGGAAGAAGATCAAAGCCCTGTTTGTCTGGATGGCAGAGGTAAAAGAAGAACTTTCCAAACCGCAGACACCGAGCCTTGCCGACCTGTTGATCGCTTATTACAACCAGCGCAACGCAGGGGCATGGAGCAATAAAGCCAGAACCGGAAACTTAAAGCAGTTTGCCGAAGCCGTCAATTATCTGACGGAAAACAAGCTGCTCACATTAGAGGATTTGCAGGAGCGTCTTTCCTCTGTCAACGAAGAATTTGAAGCGTTAAGCGACTCCATGAAAAAGAAATCTGCCCGGATAAAGGAATTGCAGGAATTGATACGGGAGGGCGAGAATTACCAGCGGCTAAAACCTGTTCATACGGAATTGAACAATATCAAGTTTAAGAAACAGAGGGAGAAATTTGAAACATCCCACGATGCGGAGTTACGGCTGTTTTATGCCGCCCGCCGTATTTTGAAAGAAAAACTGGACGGAAAACCCATTGCCCTGAAAGCATGGAAACAGGAATACGCACAGTTAAAAACAGAGTATGCCGAACTGTCTCCGCAGCACAAGCCACTCCGGGAGGAAGTCATACGGCTACGGCAGGTGCAGAACGCCGTAGATACCGCACTGCGCCGGAGGGAGCAGCCACAGGCAGTACAGAGAAAGAAACATGAGATGGAGCTATGATATAATCGGCAGCTTTACCGCTACCAGTATTTTTATGGAGGGAGCATTTGAATGTATTTGAAGCGGTGAAACAGTCTGTTACCACTCGGCAGGCTGCTTCATTCTATGGAATCCGGGTGGGGAGAAACGGCATGGTCTGCTGTCCATTCCACAATGACCGCACGCCCAGCATGAAAGTGGACAGCCGCTTTTACTGCTTCGGCTGCGGGGCTTCCGGGGATGTGATCGACTTTGCCGCTTTGCTGCATGGATTGGGGAAACGGGAAGCTGCGGTCAGGCTTGCGGAGGACTTCGGCGTTTCCTATGAGAAATCCGGCAATGCGCCGCCAGATAGGAAGCGTCACAACAGGTCACAGCCCCGACAAAAATCAGCGGAGCAGAGATTTCAGGAAACGGAACGGTATTGTTTCCGGGTGCTATGCGATTATCTGCGCCTGCTGGAGCATTGGAAAACAGCACACGCCCCACAGCCGCAGGATGCCATCTGGCATCCTCTTTTTGTGGAAGCGTTGCAGAGGATAAGCTACACAGAATACCTTTTGGATATTTTGTTATACGGAGAAATAGAAGAAAAAGCGGCATTGATCGCCGCACAGGGAAAGGAGGTGTTGCGGCTTGAACAGCGAATTTCAGAGCTTGCCGCCGGAAACGCAGGAAGCGGTCAAAAGGACGATGGACACAATGGAACCGGCGCAGACACCGGCAGAAATCCGGGAAACATTAGAGGGGACGCAGAAAGGCGGCGTGAAGAACAGCATCCGAAACTGCCTGACGGTGTTCCAGCGTGACCCTCTGTTTCGCGGGGCGCTGCGCCTGAACCTTTTGACGGAGCAGATTGACATTGTGAAGCCGCTGGGCTGGGAGCGCACCAGTACCACGCTGACCGACATGGACATGAACTACCTGCTTTTGTATCTGGAAGAAAATTACGGGCTTACCAGCGAGAAAAAGGTGCAGAGCGCCATCAAGATTGTTGCCAATGAAAACCGCTACCATCCAGTCAGGGATTACCTGAACAGCCTGCAATGGGACGGCACAGAGCGCATCCGTTACGCCCTGCATCACTTTCTGGGAGCCGATACGGACGAATACACCTATGAAGCCTTGAAACTGTTCCTGATGGGAGCCATCCGGCGGGTATTCAGACCGGGGAGCAAGTTTGAGGTCATGCTCTGTCTGGTTGGTGGTCAGGGAGCCGGGAAATCTACCTTTTTCCGGCTGCTGGCAGGCAGGGACGAATGGTTTTCAGACGATTTGAAAAAGCTGGACGATGAAAATGTGTACCGCAAGCTGCAAGGGCATTGGATTATCGAGATGTCGGAGATGATTGCCACAGCCAACGCCAAGAGTATTGAGGAAATCAAGTCATTCTTAAGCCGCCAGAAAGAAACCTACAAAGTGCCGTATGAGACACATCCGGCAGACCGGCTGCGGCAATGTGTATTTGGAGGGACGACCAACCGGCAGGACTTTTTGCCCCGTGACCGCACCGGCAACCGGCGCTTTCTCCCCGTGACGGTGTACCCGGAACGGGCGGAGGTTCACATACTGGACGATGAAGCGGCGGCGAGGGCGTATATCGAACAGATGTGGGCGGAAGCCATGACGGTTTATCGCAGTGGGAAGTATAAGCTGTCATTCAGCATGGAAATGAACCGATACCTGAACGCCCACCAGCAGGACTTTATGCAGGAAGACACACAGGCCGGCATGATCTACGCCTATTTGGAGGACTACACCGGCGACAGGGTATGTTCCAAGCAGCTTTATGAGGAAGCGCTGGGGAACTTAAATTCCCCGGCAGACTGGGAGACACGGGCAATCTGCGAGATTATGAATACCGGCATTGCGGGCGGCATCATACAGGGCTGGGTAGCCTACAAAAGCCCGAAGCGGTATAAGAAATACGGTTCTCAAAAAGGCTGGGAGCGTGTCAACCAAGCTCCGCCGGAGGGGGACGGTTTTCAGGAAATCACGGAAGAAGAAGCCCGGCAAATGGAACTTCCATTCTGAAAAGCCACCGGTTGACAGTTTGGTTGACGCTTTGGTTGACAGCCGGTTGACGGGGAAAAGCCTGATATTTGGGGCATTTCTCTCCTTTGTCAACCATGTCAACCAAGAAATCAAAGAAAAAGTAAAAAGTAATAATAGAGCGCCTATGGATTGTTTTCAAAGTCTTTTCTGCCGGTTGACACGGTTTGGTTGACACGGAGACAGTCTGCGGCTGTACACCTGTCTGACATTCCCTTGTCGGGCATATTTCATTTATGGAGGTAACTGCCTATGGCAAAAAGCAAAAACGAGAGCAATAACAAAAACAGCGGCACCCTGCTTACCGAAAAAGACGGCACCCAGTATTTTGTCATGGGGAAAGTCCGTATCAAGGTATCGGAGCATTTCGCACAGGATGGGAAGCCGCTTGACAGCCTGCTGGAAGATGTGATCCAGCACGCTGCCGCCGCTTCCTGAAAAAATACGGAATAACGACTGTCAATCAGCCCACGCTTATGATATACTTGTACCAGCGAGTATTGTATAAGCGTGGGTTGTTTCTTTTAGAAGGAGGATTTTTAACCGTGAAACAACCATACAATACAACGATTTATAACACTGCACTATATTTGAGATTGAGCCGTGACGATGAATTACAGGGGGAAAGCGGCAGTATCCAGACCCAGCGCATGATGCTTAGACAGTATGCCGCAGAGCATGGGCTGACCGTTGTAGACGAGTACATTGACGACGGATGGAGTGGGACAAATTTCGAGCGTCCAAGTTTCCAAAGGATGATTGATGACATCGAAGACGGGAAAATCAACTGCGTTGTCACAAAGGACTTATCCCGTCTGGGAAGAAACTATATCCTGACCGGTCAGTACACGGAAATCTATTTCCCCAGCAAGGGAGTACGCTACATTGCCATCAATGACAATGTGGACACCATCAACGGAGAAAGCGAGCTTGCACCGTTCTTAAACATCCTGAATGAAATGCACGCCCGACAGACCAGCAAAAAGGTCAAGGCTGCCATGCACACAAGATTTGCCAATGGCGCACACTATGGAGCCTATGCACCGCTGGGCTATGTAAAAGACCCGGACAAAAAAGGTCATCTTCTGATCGACCCGGAAACACGCTGGATTGTAGAGAAGATTTTTGACCTTGCTGTACACGGGCGTGGAGCCGCCAGCATTACACGGATTCTGGTGGAGGAAAAAGTACCTACCCCCGGCTGGCTGAACTATGAAAGATACGGGACTTTCGCCAATATCTACGCCGGTGCGCCCGCAGAAAAAGCCTATGCGTGGACGATTGCACAGGTCAAGAGCATTTTGAAAGAGGAAACCTACATCGGTCACAGCGTTCACAACAAGCAGAGCAACATTTCATTCAAGAACAAGAAAAAGGTGCGGAAGCCGCAGGAAGAATGGTATCGTGTGGAAAATACCCACGAAGCCATCATTTCCGAAGAAGTGTTCCAAAAAGTTCAAGAGCTGATTGCAAGCAGACGCAGGAAACGCAGAAACGGTACGACACAGATTTTCGCAGGATTGATAAAATGTGCAGACTGCGGATGGTCTTTAGCCTATGGGGAAAACAAGCAGAACAAAAACCCATACGGGTACTACCATTGCAGCAAGAACGGACAGGGATTACGCCAGTGTTCCATGCACTATATCCGCTATGATGTACTGTATGCCTATGTGCTTGCAAGACTGCAATACTGGTCTATGCTGGCACAGAAAGATGAGGACAAGCTGCTGAAACGGCTGCTCAATGTCAGCGACAGGGAAAGGAACTCTGCGAAGAAAAAGCAGGCTGCGGAGCTGAAAAAGGCAGAGAAGCGTAAAGCCGAGGTTGACGGGCTGTTTGCTAAAATGTATGAGGACTGGTCTGCCGGACGCATAACCGAGTATAACTTCAATATGCTGTCCGAGAAGTACCAGAACGAGCAAAAGGAGCTTGAAACAAAAATAAGACAGCTTCACGAAATGATGGAAGCCGCCGTACAGACCGCAGCGGATGCTGAAAAGTGGATTGCCCTAATGAAACAGTATGTCAACCCTGTGGAGCTGACCGCCGAACTTCTGAACACTCTAATTGAAAAAATAACCGTCCACGAAGCTGTCAAGGGCGAGGATGGAAGCCGTGAGCAGGAAGTAGAAATCTACTACCGCTTCATCGGCAAAATCGACTGACCTTTCTTTTTTACCCAACAATATCTTTAATTAAGGGAAACGGGAATAAATATGCCAGATCTCAGTGTACTTGTTCAACTTGCTGAATATTACGATGTTGAGATGAGAGAGCTCCTGGATGGAGAAAGGAGCCAGACTATGAATAAAGAGATGAAAGAAACACTGGACAAAGTTGTGGTGTATGAAGGATGGGTGAAACAAAAAGCATTAAAGGCTGGAAATCTTGCATTTGCATCAATGTTTGTGATTGGTGTGTTAGCGATTATTATTCAGATGCTATTAATGGTGGATACTCGTTTGGTTTTGGGAGAGATAGTAACTGTCTTAGTAGGAGGAATCCTATATGTAGCTATTATGGTGTATAATGGAATATGGGATAAATGCCTGCCAAAAAGTGCTGCTACATGGCGGAATTTTCTCACCAGTGTAATATGTGCAGGAATTTTTACAGTCATCTATGGTATATGTTTATTTAGAATGGGAGCTACAGAAACACAGATAACACGATTGGCATTGGGATTTCTGATAGGTATTACTATTGTGTCATTTATTATTCTTAGGACCTTAGCATTTATTAATCGAAAAAGAAATCAGAATTCACCAAATGTTCAGGAGAGAAAAGAAACTTCCCAATCTAAGACAGAATGGACAAAGATTTATAATGCACAGAATATAGTAGAGACAGAACAGCTCGTAGAAATGTTAAAGCAAAGTGAAATAGAAGCTTTTTCCCAGGAAGCAGGTGCGAATGTTGCAATGCATGGGGCACCCGGATTTGGAATATATGGCGTGGATATATTCGTGAAAACCGATGATACAGAGAAGGCAGTACAGCTGATCAAGGAGATTAATAACCAAGAGAATGAAGAAATTTTTTGACATTGTCACATATGCGTGCTAATATGATTATAGAAAAAGTGTGCTGCCGATAGGCGGTTAGTCCACATACTTAATTGATTGAAAATAACCGTTCAGTTTGCGAGGCTGGGGCGGTTATTTTTGTGTCTTGTTATTAACTTTGCCGAATACCTTTGAGGAACGAGGGAGTGAGATATATGGAGCAATTATTGATTGTTGAAGATGATATTGGTTTGAATCAAGGTTTATGCAAAGCACTGAAAGTAGATGATCGGAAGATCATTTCCTGCCAAGACCTGAAAACGGCGAAGGAACAGCTGCTTTGCGGCGGTGTATCCCTGATCCTGTTGGATATCAATCTGCCGGATGGCAGTGGGCTTGAGCTGCTCCGGGAGGTCAAGGAAAACATGCCCGGAGTTCCTGTTATTCTGCTGACTGCCAATGATACCGATCTGGACATCGTAGACGGACTGGAGAGGGGCGCTGATGATTACATTACCAAGCCCTTTTCTCTTTCGGTTTTGCGGGCAAGGGTGAATACCCAACTGCGAAAGCAAGCGTCAAACCATAAAAATGCGTCGATCCATATTGATCTATTTCGCTTTGACTTTGAGGCTATGACCTTTTATGTGGGAGATTCAAAAGTGGAATTGAGTAAAACAGAACAAAAATTACTGCGTCTGCTTGTTGAAAATCGTGGTCGAACCATGACCCGTGGAGACCTTGTAGACCGGATCTGGACAGATGGCGCAGAATATGTGGATGAAAATGCTTTGTCTGTTACGATCAAGCGTCTGAGGGATAAGCTAGGTGCACAGAAATACATTAAAACCATCTATGGAATTGGTTATAGCTGGGTGATAAAAGATGAATAAAACCGGCATTGTGATCATACTGCTGTGTTTTCTGGCGGCAGCAGCTGTTGTATTATGGGAGCGGAGAAAGGTCATAAAAACGATGGAAGAAATCGAAAGGATGCTGGACGCCGCCATGACCGGATCCTTTTCTGAAACAACTTTTGATGAAAGCCAGCTGTCTGCTTTGGAAACAAAGTTTGCACACTATCTTTCTGCCGCAGAAGCATCTTCTCAAAATATAGCACAGGAAAAAGACAAAATCAAAACCTTGATTGCGGACATCTCCCACCAGACAAAAACACCAATTGCAAATCTGCTGTTATACAGCGAGCTTTTGATGGAGGAAACTCTGCCTGCATCGGCGAATGCAAATGTGGAGGCGCTGTATAAACAATCGGAAAAGCTGCGATTTTTGATCGATTCTCTCGTAAAGCTTTCCAGATTGGAAAACGGGATCATTTCACTCGCTCCTCAGCAAGCAGCGCTACAGCCGCTGCTTGAAAGCGTAGTAGAACAATATGCCGCCAAGGTTTCTGAAAAAGGATTGTCTTTGCAACTGCAGGATACCGATGCTTTTGCTATATTCGACTTCAAATGGACAGCGGAAGCGCTGGCTAATATCGTAGACAATGCCATCAAATATACAGAACATGGCACCATTACTATTTCTGCTGTAAGCTATGAAATGTTTGCAAGGATTGATATATCGGATACTGGCACAGGCATTTCGGAAAGTGAGCAAGCAAAGATCTTTGCCCGCTTTTATCGTTCAAAGTCAGTTCGGGAGCAGGAAGGGGTCGGCATTGGCTTATACCTTGCCCGACAGATCATATCCGGCGAGGGTGGTTATATCAAGGTTGCTTCCGTTCCGGAAAAAGGAAGTACGTTTTCCATGTTTCTGCCGAAATAACAACAATTCTATCAAAATTGTTAGATTTCATTTTCCGCCGGAAAGAATGTGGAAAGAATCTTATGCGATAATCTGTATGTATCAAAGGATCGTTTCCTTTCATACATACAGATTTTTTCATGGAGGTACTCATTTATGGAAGTTTTACAGGCAAAAAACCTGAAAAAGATTTATGGCTCCGGCAATAACACCGTTCATGCGTTGGATGGAGTTGATTTAAGTGTGAAGAAGGGCGAATTTGTTGCAATTGTCGGCACATCCGGCTCCGGCAAATCCACGCTGCTGCACATGCTGGGCGGGCTGGATCGCCCTACAAACGGCACGGTCATGGTGGATGGACAGGATATTTTCTCCCTGAAGGAGGAGGCGCTGACCATCTTCCGCCGCAGGAAAATCGGCTTTGTATTTCAGAGCTACAATCTTGTTCCGGTGCTGAATGTATATGAAAATATCATTCTACCCACTGAACTGGATGGCGGAAAGGTAAACAAGGCTTTTGTGCAGCAGATCATGCAGACGCTTGGACTGAGCGACCGTCTGGATGCCCTGCCCAATCAGCTCTCAGGCGGTCAACAGCAGCGAGTAGCCATTGCCCGTGCGCTGGCGGCAGCACCCGCTATCATTCTGGCAGATGAACCGACAGGTAATCTGGACAGCAAGACCAGTCAGGATGTTTTGAGTCTGCTGAAGGTGAGCAGTCAAAAATTTGCCCAGACCATCGTGATGATCACCCACAACGAAGAGATTGCCCAACTATCTGACCGGATCATCCGCATAGAAGATGGCCGCATTGTCACGGGGCGATGAGGAGGTGACCGTGATGAAGGTAAGAAATCAAAAATGTATTCGAAAGCTCAGCTTAAAATCCCTTTATGCGAACCGCCGCCGCAATCTGATCGCCATTTTTGCCATTGCGCTGACAACGATGCTATTTACGTCCATGTTCACCATTGTCTTGTCGTTGAACGCCAGTTATGAAACCTACCAGTTTCGGCAGGTAGGTGGCTATGCACACGGTACCTTTAAAGATGTTTCCCCCGAGCAGGCGGAACGTATCGCTGCTCATCCAAAGGTGAAGGCTGCGGGGGCACGGAAGGTGATCGGCATCACTGTGGATGGTGTCTTTTCCAAAACGCCTGCAGAGATCAGCTACATGGATGCCAACTGCACCAAATGGAGCTATGCCACCCCTACTACCGGGCGGATGCCCGAAAGCGGCAAAGAAGTAGCCATGGATACGGCAGCGTTGCAGCTGCTTGGCGTAACGCCGGAGCTGGGCGCCGAGGTCACGGTTTCCTATTCCATCACGGACAAGGATCAAACCGCCTTTACTGTAACAGATACCTTTACGCTGGTGGGCTATTGGGAATATGATGAACTAATGCCTGTTCACTACATCAACATCAGCCGTGATTACGCAGATGACATCGAAGCGCAGGCAGTGAAAACAGGGTTACAGCCTTTCCGCACCGATTTGAATGTCATGCTGGCCTCCAGCACAAATATTCAAGGGCAGATGGAGCAGGTGGATACCGATCTTGGCTACACATGGGACAGCTATACCGATCCCAACAGCGTCCGGATCGGCGTCAACTGGGGATATACCTCATCCCAGCTGGAGTCACAGCTCGATCCAGAGCTGATGATCGCCATAGCAGCTTTTTTGCTGCTGGTGATTTTCACGGGGTATCTTATCATCTATAACATTTTTCAGATCTCTGTTGCAGGGGATATCCGGTTTTACGGACTTCTGAAAACCATTGGTACAACGCCCCGGCAGCTCAAACGTATCATTCGCCAGCAGGCACTTCTGCTTTGTCTGATCGGCATTCCGGCAGGACTGTTGCTGGGCTACGGCATCGGCGCTGTTCTGGTACCTGTTGTCTTGCGCTCCACCCAGTTGGATGCAGGCATCACCACCATCAGCACTTCGCCTGTGATCTTCCTTGGTTCCATGCTGTTTGCCCTGTTGACGGTGCTTTTGTCCTGTTCCAAGCCCGGAAAAATGGCAGCCAGGGTCTCTCCGGTAGAGGCTACCAAATATACGGATGCGATACAGACTAAGAAAAAACAGCGCAGCACCCGGGGAGCCAAGCTCCATCAGATGGCCTTTGCCAATCTGGGACGAAACAAGAAAAAGACGGTGCTGGTGGTGGTGTCTCTGGCACTGTCGGTGACACTGTTCAATGCGCTGTGTGCCTTTGTGGGAGGCTTCAGCATGGAGAAGTATGTATCCTCCATGACCTGCGCCGATTTTATCGTCAGCACTCCCGACTATTTCCGTTTCAACCCGGCAGATGAATTCATCACGCCAGAACAGATCGAGGAGATCGCAGCAAACACAAAGGCCAGTCTTTCCGGCACGGGATATGCTGTGCGAAAAACCGCATACCTGTGGATGACGGAGGATGCTCTGCGGCAAGACTATGCAAGGTACGAAAGTGCCGAGCAGTTGGACAGCCATATGAGCCGCATGGAGCACCGGGGCAATATGGTGATGGGAGATACCAGAATCGAGGCTCTGGATAACAGTCTGTTTGACAAGCTGCAAGTGTTCAACGGAGATATTTCTCCTATGCTGGAGCCGGACAATAACGCCATTGCCATTGCGGTTTCTTTGGATGATTACGGCAATCTGCCCAATCCTGAATACTACCCCAAGGTGGGAGACACGATCACGGCTACCTATGCGGATGATGTGAAATATATCGACAGTCGCACCGGGGAACTGTGCAACGAAGACACACCGGAGGAGTACCTTCAGGCAAAATTGTATGGGGCCAGAGATGTAGAGTACACGGTCTGCGCCTTGGTAGAACTTCCGAACTCCATGGGTTATCGTTATGGTGGTATTGGATATAACGCAGTTTTGCCTGTGGACACCGCACAGAGGGACAGCGGTGGTGCAGTCGTTCCGATGCTCTACCTGTTCGACACAGCGGACGAAGCTGACGAGGCCGAAGCAGAGCAATATCTGTCAAAGCTCACGGCCGGTGAGTTTTCGCCCTTGATGTATGAAAGCAAAGCCACGGTTCGCTCTGAGTTTGCTCAGTTCCGGCAGATGTTCCTTCTGATCGGTGGTATCCTCTGTGCTATCATTGGGCTGGTGGGACTCTTAAATTTCTTCAACGCCATGATGACCGGTATTCTTTCCCGCCGCCGGGAATTTGCGGTGCTTCAGGCTGTAGGAATGACGCCCCGACAGCTCAAAACCATGCTGATCTACGAGGGGTTGTTTTACGCAATGTCTTCCGTATCGGTGGCCTTTGTGCTTTCACTGGCGGTGGGACCTCTTGCGGGGAAAATGCTGGGCAGTATGTTCTGGTTCTTTGAGTATCGTTTCACCGTTCTGCCTGTCCTGCTGACAATTCCGGTATTTCTTCTGCTTGGGTGGCTGATTCCTTGCATGATGTATGATAACGTAGCAAAATGCAGCATTGTAGATCAGTTAAGGGATGCTCAATAATTGTTAAGCCAAAATTAGCCCTCTGTCAATAAAAAGGCTGAGGGCTGGAATTCAAATAATAATCAAAGTGACCATTACACTTGCCAGCGGCAAGAAACAGGTCATTTCCGTTACTGTGCAGAAAACAACGGTAAGAACAACAAAGATCACCGGAATGAAATCAAGCGTGACCGTTGCAAGAAATAAAAAACTTACGCTGAAACCGGTCATCAGCCCGATCACTTCCCAGGAGAAAGTTACCTACAGTTCTTCAAATAAGAAGATAGCAACGGTAAGTTCCAGTGGTGTGATCACTGGAAAGAAAAAGGGAACAGCCTATATCACAGTGAAATCTGGAAATAGTTGCAAAAAAGTAAAAGTAGTTGTTAAATAAAAATGATTTAAGCAGGAGCTGCCTTTCATGAATACATGGAATGGCAGCT
>NZ_QTWS01000036.1:0-406 GCF_003461245.1 Blautia sp. AF19-10LB | reverse complement strand
TGCTGTCAGCTCTAAAAAACGTTATTTACCGACAGCTCCCTTTTTTCATTTTTTGCATGTAGCTTTATTTGCAGAAGTAGATTACGATATTAATAGTTGACCAGGGAGAGAAGAATGATTAGATAATATGTTATAGTGATAATGGAATTATGGTAACAAAAAAATTTATAAAAAAAGTGCAACCAAACAGAAAAAAATACGTTCTATATAATAGAAAACATTAATATGGCACACTGCAAATAACCTATCTGCATAAAAACACTAATATACAGGGGAGAAATGTGATATGGAAGATATACATATTATAAATTTATTTTTAGAAAGATCAGAAGATGCAATTCGCCAGGTAGAAGTAAAGTACGAAAAATTTTGCTTTAAGATTGCATGGAATATTTTATATAACACA
>NZ_QTWS01000035.1 GCF_003461245.1 Blautia sp. AF19-10LB | reverse complement strand
CCCCTCAAGATGAGATATCCCATCCGAAAGGAGTAAACCCCCTTGAAGACGACGAGGTTGATAGGGCAGAGGTGGAAGTGTGGTAACGCATGGAGCTGACTGCTACTAATAGGGTGAGGGCTTGACCAACAAGCTTGGTTATGATATAATTGCTTAGTCAACATGTATGTGGTTTTGAAGATATGGTATCTTCTAATAATCCTCCTTAGCTCAGTCGGTAGAGCATGCGGCTGTTAACCGCAGTGTCGTTGGTTCGAGTCCAACAGGGGGAGTTTTTTATACCTGGCTCCATGGTCAAGCGGTTAAGACACCGCCCTTTCACGGCGGTAACAGGGGTTCAAATCCCCTTGGAGTCATTAAAAATAATAATTGTGATTTTTGGATGACTTGATTACGACATTTGGTGTATAATACATCATATAGTTATATGCCGATGTGGCTCAATTGGCAGAGCAGCTGATTTGTAATCAGCAGGTTATCGGTTCGAGTCCGATCATCGGCTTTTTGGACCTTTAGCTCAGTTGGTTAGAGCGCCGCCCTGTCACGGCGGAGGTCGTGAGTTCGAGTCTCATCTGGGTCGTTTTTTTAGGGATCTTAGCTCAGCTGGGAGAGCATCTGCCTTACAAGCAGAGGGTCATAGGTTCGAGCCCTATAGGTCCCATTTTTGAATATGCCGCAGTGGCGGAACTGGCAGACGCCCGGGACTTAAAATCCCGTGGGTAGTGATACCCGTACCGGTTCGATTCCGGTCTGCGGCAGTGATATGAACTTCAATCCAAATTGGATTGAAGTTTTTTTTGCTTGTCATAAACGATGATTTGCTATATACTGTTTGGAAGAAAGGCGGTCAGACCAAAATATGGAGATAGTGAAGACATTTGGAAATTACATAGAGAAATGGTGTGAAACGTCACCGGAAAGAGCGAGGTGGCTTTTAAAGACAGGATGGGAAGCGCAGAACCTGAAATTTCGTTTTCTTCCAGAAGGGCAGTTGAATCCATCGGATCAGTATCTGGCCGGCATGATGATGAACGTTATGACACAGCCGCTGAAGCATCCAGAAAGTTCGGTTATGGTAAGTGTATTTACTCCGTGCGAACTGCTTCAGGAGGCAGGACTGTATCCATACAATGTAGAAAGCTTTTCCTGCTATCTTGCGGCATCACAGGTAGAGAGACCTTTTCTTCAGGGAGCAGAGGATTCTGGAATTTCAGAAACGCTTTGCAGCTACCACAAGACATTTATCGGAGCGGCAGAGAAGGGGCTTCTTCCGAAACCAAAATGTATCGTTTATACGAACCTGGCGTGTGACGCAAACCTTCTTACATTTCACAGACTGGCAGAGTTTTTTGACATCCCGGTTTTTTCTATTGATATACCATCTGCACAGACACCGGCAAATGTGTCTTATGTAGCAACACAGCTTCGGGCGCTGGTTCCTTTCCTTGAGAAAGTGACCGGCAGAACGATTGATGAATCAAAACTGAAGGAACGTCTTGCAAGAAGCCGGAGGACATTGCAGAATTATGATAAGTTCCAGAGCGCAAGAGCAGATAAATACATACCTTCAGACCTTGTTTCTCCGCTTTACAGCGGAATGACAAACAACATTCTTCTTGGAACAGAGGAAGAAGAACTTTATACACAAAAACTTCTTGAAGATGTCAGCAAAGCCCCTGCCAAAAAAGGCAGACACATCTACTGGATGCATACGATCCCGTTCTGGTCAGAAGCCGTGAAAGATGCACTTCTTCTGAAAGAGGAGGCACAGATCGTAGGATGTGAGCTTGCACAGGTGGCGGACATCACGAAGCATTCCGAGGATCCTTATGAGGAGATGGCATTGCGCCTTGTATATCATGCCCTGAATGGTCCCGTTTCACGGAGAATCGAAGCAGGGATCCGTCATGCAAAACAGGCGGGAGCAGACGGTGTTGTCTGGTTCAATCACTGGGGATGCAAGCATACCCTTGGAGGTTCCAGAATCGCCAAGAAACGCTTTGAGGAAGCAGGGATCCCACTGTTGATCCTGGATGGAGATGGCTGTGACAGGAGCCATGGCGGAGAAGGACAGACTTCCACGAGACTGGGAGCATTTCTGGAGATGCTGGGGGATTTTGATCATGAATAAAACATATTATGTCTGTAAATATACACCGGTAGAACTTCTTGAAGCCCTTGGAGGTGAGTGCGAGATCCTGAATGATATGCCGGAGGGATTTGATCTGGCAGAGCAGGTAGCACATCCGAATATCTGTGGATTTGGAAAGGCAGTCCTTGAAGCAGTTCTGGCAGGCAAAGTAAAAGAACTGGTCCTGGTCAACTGCTGCGATACGATCCGAAGCGTCTATGACATTCTGGAAGACAGCGGCGAGATGGATTTTTTGTATATGGTGGATATGCTTCACTGCGATACGAGCTGCAGCCATGAGAGAACTGCAGCACAGTTAAAAGATCTTGTAAGAGCCTACGGTGAATATAAAGGAACTACCTTCAATAAAGAGAAATTTCTCAAAGCTTTTCATCCAAAAAAGAGAACGCAGGATCCGCATCTTGCAGTTCTCGGAGCAAGAATGGGAAATGAACTTTTTCAGATGACACAGGATGCCATGCCGCTTCCTGTAGTGAATGAGACCTGTGTCAACAACCGTTCTGTGGGAGACACCCTCCCGGAAGCAGATCTGGACTTTGACCAGCTTATGGAATGGTATGCGGAGGAACTTCTTCACCAGATCCCGTGCATGCGCATGATGGATCATGCAGGCCGTAAACAGCTTTATCAGGATCCATCTTTAAAGGGGATCATTTATCATACCGTAAAGTTCTGTGATTTTTACAGCTTTGAATATTCTGATATCAAAGGCCATACCGATGTGCCGCTCCTCAAGATCGAATCGGATTATACCGTGCAGAGCAGCGGGCAGCTGAGCACACGTCTGGAGGCTTTTGCAGAGAGCCTGAACATAGAGACAGAAACGAGAAGGGAGAAAACCATGGGTAAAGGATATTTTGCAGGAATCGACAGTGGTTCTACCAGCACGGATGTTGTGATCCTGGACAGAGACAAAAAGATTGTTTCCAGCGTGATCATGCCGACAGGAGCAGGGGCCGCGAATGGCGCGGAGCGTGCATTGGAAGAAGCACTCAGACAGTCTAACCTTAACAGAGAAGACATCGATGCAGTCGTGACCACAGGATACGGAAGAACTGCGATCTCTGATGGCGACAAGAGTATCACAGAGATCACCTGCCATGCAAGGGGCGCCCATTTCCTGGATCCATCTGTCAGAACGGTCGTCGATATCGGCGGGCAGGACAGCAAAGTTATCCGCCTGAATGATGACGGTTCTGTCAAAAACTTCGTCATGAACGACAAATGTGCCGCCGGAACAGGAAGATTCCTGGAGATGATGGCAAAAACCATGGAAATGAACCTGGATGAACTCAGTAAAGTAGGACTTTCCTATCAGGAGGATATTACGATCTCCAGTATGTGCACAGTTTTTGCCGAATCAGAGGTGGTTTCCCTGATCGCACAGAACAAAGCAACCGATGACATCGTCCATGGACTGAATAAGGCGGTTGCGGCCAAAACAGCCTCCCTCGTGAAACGTGTCGGAGGGGAAGAGGCATATATGATGACTGGCGGTGTTGCACAGAATCAGGGTCTTGTCAAAACGTTGGAGGAGAGACTGGGAACGAAGCTGGTGATCAGCGATAAATCACAGCTTTGCGGAGCTCTTGGTGCAGCATTATTTGCAACAGAAATGTAAGAAGGAGGTACTATCGTGGCAGACTCTAATATTACGAAGCGTGCACTGGCATCGGCATTAAAGGAATTGATGGAATCTACCCCATTCAGTAAGATCACCGTTTCAGATATCTGTGCAAAATGCAATATGAACCGCAAAAGTTTCTACTATCATTTCAAGGACAAGTTTGACCTTGTGAACTGGATCTTTGATGTGGAGTATCTGAGCCACGTACAGCTTGGCGTAGATCTGATCGGATGGGACAGTGTCCTTCATCTCTGCGATTATTTTTATGAAAATAAAGATTTTTACAGGAAAGTCATGAAAGTAGAAGATCAGAATTCGTTTTCCAATCATTTCCGGGATATCGTAGGACCGGTCATGGCAGAGGATATCAAAGAAATCCTTGGAGATCAGACGAACACGGATTTTTATGTAAACTTCTGGAATGATGCGATCATCTGCGCGTTCGGCAGATGGATCTCAGAGAGAAATCCGGTACCACCGAAGGAATTTGTGAAATTACTCAAATCCTGCATCAAAGTGATCATCAAGACACAGGAAAGACTTGACGCATAAAAGTACAAAAATATAAGCCTTATTCACTCAGCAAACGAATGAATAAGGCTTTTTTGGTGGAGTTAAAGTGCTTTGGTAAAAAGTTCTTTCAGTGGCTGGTCAAAGAGGTTGTACGGTGTCCTGAAAACTTCTCTGCCAGGTGTATAGAGCGTACCGTCAGGTCCGAAGCCGACGACACTGGTCGGAGAAGAGATGATATTTCCGATCACTTCTGTATCGCAGAACAGATCCAGTGGGATCGTGCGGTATCGCTGGGCACTCCGGTCTTCGGTTATTTTCTGGTAGATGGCGTGGCGGGTCTCAATGGAGCAGTCCACATTGCTGAAAACAGCGGCGAACGGGCAGTGCATTTCTTCTGCAAAACGGAAGTAAGTGCCGGCCAGGATCTCATCACGGTCTTCCTCAGAATAGAGATGATACAGAGAGTACAGGAGACGATGGTCTCTGAGTACGAGGCAGGCTGCCTCTGCCTGATCATCGTATTTCACTGCGAACAAGACGTTGTTCAGTGCTTCAGATTTTTCTGCGAGCTCTTCTGTTATTCTGGAAGGATCACAGAGAAGGATGATCGCACAGTCCGGGTTATTCTGGATAAGAGGAAGTATTTCTGCGGGATCATCCTTCGTATAGAGGAAGTAAGTGTAGATTCCAAGTTCCTTGCCCTGTTTCAGTACAGAATCATATTTTGTAATAAAATCCGGCAGGGAAGTATCGATGACCAGTGAAAGCAGCCATGGAACATTGATATCCTCTGTGCGTTTCAGTTTACGGATCATGTGCGCGCCTGTCGTGCAGCCATTGTAACCGATATTCAGACCAAAGTCGATCAGTTTCTCCTTATCCATGTGCTTGAGGATATCCTCGATCAGTGGATAATAAGGGCTGTTTTCGTTGTTCAGCATTGCACGTGATATTTCAAAAAAAGACTGCTGGAACCGGCCGTTTGCAAAGTTCAGTGCCATATCTACGAGATTTCGGGTGCATCGCTCCGGAGATTCATCGGAATCTTTGAGCGCAGTCTTTATAAAAGTCTTTATAACAATTCGAGAAGTTTTTGCTGTCATTTTGATATCCCTTCGATAGAAAAGTTGTGGAATACAGACGAAAAAGACACGTTTCAGTCTGTATTATCGTTACTTTTAATTAAATCACAAACCGAAAGGGTATGCAATAGACATTCTGAAAGACATGTCCCAAATTTAGGCTGAGAGTGCGCTGTTTTACCCCTTTACACCGCCAAGCACAACGCCTGATACGATAAACCGGGAAAGCAGGATGTACACGATGATAACCGGGAAGATGGAAAATGCGATCATCACATAAACCTGTCCCATATCAAACTTCAGGAAATCTGCACTTCGAAGCTGTGCGATCAGTACAGGAAGTGTTTTTTTCTTGTCTGGTTGAAACGGAATACGATCAGGCTCAGAAGCCCTGTGATGACAAACAGGAATACGGACAGTGCACCGCCCATGCCGTAGTTCTTGCTGAACAGATGCTTGTTCAGGTACATGATCAGTGTCATGGTGGAACGCATCGGATCACCGGTTCCGTTTGTAAGGATCTGTGGTACGTCAAACATCTGCATGCCGCCGATCAGGGATGTGATCATAACGTAGATCAGGATCGGGCGGAGAAGCGGGAGAGTGATCCTTCTAAAAATCTGGGAGGATGTCGCACCGTCCACTTCTGCAGCCTCATAGAGTGACGGGTCAATGCCCATCATGCCTGCCATCAGAAGGATCGTTGTATTACCGAACCACATCAGGAAGTTCAGTAGTGCAACAAGCGTCCGGGCACTCCATTTGTGGCTGAAAAAAGAATATGCCTGTTTCAGGATCCCCGCATGGACCAGCATGGCATTGATCGGACCGCCGTCTGCAAATAAGGTAAAAAACAACATTGCAAAGGCAGATGCCATGATAAGGTTCGGAAGGTAAATCACAGTCTTAAAAAATCTCTGTCCCTTAAGACGGAGGCTAGGGTTGGAAAACCATGCACCGAGGAGCAGGGAAACCAGGATCTGCGGAACAAATCCCATCACCCACATGATCATCGTGTTTTTGAAATAGATCCAGATCTCACCGTCCTGGAAGAGTTTTGCATAGTTGGCAAAGCCCACAAAGTTCGGTCCGACCTGCGTAAGTCCCGATCTGTAATTTTCAAAGAAGCTGTTATAAATTGTAGTGATAAGCGGAACAAGCTGGAATATGAGGTATACTACTACAAACGGTATCAGAAAGATATAACCCCATTTGTTATAGCTGACCGCCTTATGGTTATTATTCTTTGCCATTTTTGTCCTCCATAAGTCTTTTCCATAATGTAAAACGTGCCCGCCTGATGGTCAGGCAGGCACGTTGGTTGTGGGGCTTAGTAAGTAAGTTCTGGATATTTTTCTACGACTGCTTTGTAGAACAGGTCGAGAATTGGAAGTGGATTTAACGATGCCCCGCTGTGGCTGATCGCGGCAGTGGTGGCATACATCAAAGAGACGGGTGATTATGAGATCCTGGATGAGCCAGTGCCGTTTGACTGCAAAAAGGGAACCGAAGAGCCTCTGTTTGAGCATCTGAACCGGTCTTTCCAGTTTACTGTGACACATCTCGGATCGCACAGACTTCCACTGATCGGAAGGGCGGACTGGAATGACTGTCTGAACCTGAACTGCTTCTCCAGTGAGCCGGGTGAACCTTTCCAGACGACAGGACCTTCTGAGGGATCGGTGGCAGAGTCGGTATTTATCGCGGCAATGTTTGTAAAATATGGCAGGGAATTTGCAGAGATCTGCAGATGTACAGACAGGGAAAAACTGGCAGCAGAGGCAGAAAAAGCTCTCGATTCTGTACAGAAACATCTCGAGACAAAATATGGCATCATGCTTCTGCAGCCGGCATACACCAGATATCATCTGGAACTTGGCGAGATCACATCTTACCCGCCGGGATACAAGGAAAATGCAGGAATCTTCTGTCATAATAATCCGTGGATCTCGATCGCAGAGACAATGATCGGAAGAGGAGACCGCGCATTTGAAATTTACCGCAAGATCTGTCCGTCCTGCATCGAGGAGATCAGCGACATCCACAGAACGGAACCATATGTATATTCACAGATGGTGGCAGGAGCAGATGCACCGCGGTTTGGCGAGGCAAAAAAAAGCTGGCTGACAGGGACCGCAGCGTGGACGTTTGTGAATCTGTCGCAGGAACTTCTCGGAATCCAGCCAGATTCCTCTGATCCCCGGTAAAAAAGAATATCATGTAATCGTACAGATGGGCTGAAATTAATTGGTGGAAGCGACTGCTTTTGCTGCGGCTTCTTCGCTGAGGATCGTTCCTCCGCCAAGTACCATATCTCCGTCGTAGAGAACGGCAGCCTGTCCAGGTGTGACGGCTCTCTGCGGCTCCTGGAAGGTGATCTTGATGAGATCGTCTCCAAGCTGCTCAACAGTTGCTGGCTGTTCCGGCTGACGGTAGCGTGTCTTGACTTTGCACTGGATCGGTTTGTCCAGATGATTCCATGGGATCAGATTGATATCGTTGATATAGCAGTAATTACTCATAAGGTCATCCTTACCTCCGAGGATGACCTTATTGGTATCCAGGGATTTGCCGCAGACATAGAGGGATTCCGGTGCGGAAATACCGAGACCACGGCGCTGGCCGATAGTGTAGTGGATCTGACCTTTGTGCTTGCCGAGGACTTTACCTTCTTTGTCAACGAAGTCGCCAGGTTCGGAAGCCTGTCCGGTGTACTGCTCGATGAAGGACGCATAGTCACCGTCCGGAACGAAGCAGATATCCTGGCTGTCCGGTTTGTCAGCATTGATGAAGCCCTGCTCCTGCGCGATCTGACGGATTTCTTTCTTGGTGTAGGTACCGAGCGGGAAGAATGTGTGGGCAAGCTGATCCTGAGTCATGGCGTAGAGCACATAGCTCTGATCCTTGGTCGGGTCGAGTCCTTTCCTGAGGATAAAACGTCCTGTCTCCGGATCCTGCTCTCTGCGTGCATAGTGACCGCTTGCGATATATTCACAGCCAAGTTCTCTTGCCTTATCGAGAAGGGCGGAGAATTTCAGGAAACGGTTACAGTCGATACACGGGTTCGGTGTGCCTCCGTGAAGATAAGTATCTGCGAACTTATCGATGACGCTTTCGTGGAATTTCTCCTGCATGGGAAATACGTAATAAAGCATGCCGAGACGTGCGGCAACACTTCTGGCATCCTCTGTATCGGAAGGAGTACAGCATGCCCGGTGTCCAGGATAGCTGCACTGTGGATTATCATAAAGCTTCAGAGTGGCACCGGCGCAGTCGTAGCCCTGCTGAACCATCAGATAGGCTGCAACACTGGAATCAACACCGCCGCTCATGGCAATGATCGCTTTTTTATTCATAAATTTTTCTCCTGTTGATTGTAGATTGGATTGTAGAGTGATTTAATTTATGGTATCATTATAAGAAATCAGTGTCAAGCAATGAGGAGACGCGCTCCGGGAAAAAAATAAAAAATGTGTTGACATTGTGAATGAGACATGTTATATTCAACCTATCGGAGAAATAGGTAATACATTTTCCGGAAGAAATTTATCAATAAGTAAAAAGGAGGAAGAATCATGTTTACAGGAAATGCAGTTCAGAGAGAAGTCATGTGTATGATGGATCAGGAGATGTGTATGGACATGTGCATGTCTATGTTTTGCTGTACTTCTATGTATCGGACACTTCCTGAGATATCTGCCGACCACGTATAAGAGATGACAGATACCGAGATGTAAATAAAGCATTTTTTAATGCCGGACAGATTGCATGAACAGGGAGGATCCAGAGGACTTCCTGTTATTTTTTTATGAATAAGAGTTCCGGGAACGGATAGACACATGCAGGAGGTCGCAGCCACTTACAACTTAATAAAGAATAAACAAAAAAATCAAAAATAAAAGGAATAAGAGAGGGAAAGAACTATGAAAGCAAAAAAGATCATCACATTATCACTTACAGCAGCACTGGCAATCGGAGCACTCACAGCAAACGGCGTGATCGTAAGCGCTGACGCAGAGAAAGGAACCATCAAAGTAGCAGCTTCCGCAACACCACACGCAGAGATCCTTGAAGAAGCAAAACCGCTCCTTGAGGCAGAGGGATGGGATCTGGAAGTTACCGTATTTGATGACTATGTACAGCCAAACCTTGTAGTAGAGAGCGGAGATTTCGATGCAAACTACTTCCAGCATATCCCATATCTTGATAACTTCAACGAAGAGCAGGGAACACACCTTGTAAATGCCGGCGGAATCCACTACGAGCCATTCGGAATCTATCCAGGAACAAAAGAAACTCTTGATGATCTGGAAGACGGCGACACCATCGCAGTTCCGAACGATACAACAAACGAAGCAAGAGCACTTCTTCTTCTCCAGGACAATGGAGTGATCACTCTGAAAGACGGAGCAGGACTTGAGGCAACTGTCAAAGATATCGAAGAAAACCCGAAGAACATCAAGATCGAAGAGCTGGAAGCTGCACAGGTTTCCCGTGTCAAAGATGAAGTTGCATTCGTTGTATTAAATGGTAACTACGCACTGCAGGCCGGATATTCCGTATCCAACGATTCCATCGCACACGAAACTTCTGATTCTGAAGCAGCAAAAACTTATGTAAACGTAATCGCAGTCAAAGAAGGAAACGAAGACAGCGAAGCGATCAAAGCTCTGGTAGATACTCTGAAATCTGACGAGATCAAAGACTTCATCAACGAGAAATACGACGGAGCAGTTGTTCCATTCGAAGATTCTGCAGATGACACAGAAGAAGCAGCAGACGAAGCTAAAGATGAAACTGCAGATGCAGACGCTGAAACAACAGAAGCAGCAGCTGAAGAAGCAGAATAATTTAAGTTCAGGATGTTTATTAAGGGACAGGGGGAAATGATATAAATGGAACCGATGATACAGGTAGAGAACCTCTGCAAGCGTTTCAACACCAAAGGTGGAACGGTAGAGGCAGCCAAAAACATCAGTTTTTCCATCGAAAAAGGAGAGATCTTCGGCATCATCGGTCTCTCCGGTGCAGGCAAGAGTACTCTGGTACGATGTCTGAACCTTTTGGAAAGACCAACATCAGGAACAGTCAGAGTCAATGGCAAAAATCTTACGGAGCTCTCAGAAAAAGAGCTTCGTAAAGAGCGTCAGAAGATAGGAATGATCTTCCAGCATTTCAATCTGCTCATGCAGAGAACAGCACTGGATAACGTCTGTTTTCCAATGGAGATCGCCGGGATTAAGAAGGCAGAGGCACGTAAGAAAGCTCTGGAATATCTCAAGATCGTAGGACTTGAGGAGAAAGCACTTTCTTATCCATCACAGCTTTCCGGTGGACAGAAGCAGAGAGTTGCGATCGCGAGAGTGCTGGCAAGTGATCCGCAGATCCTTCTCTGTGACGAGGCGACCAGTGCACTGGACCCGCAGACGACCAAGGCGATCCTGGAACTGATCAAAGAGATCAACAGGGATTATGGGATCACTGTAGTTGTCATCACACATGAAATGAGTGTCGTACAGGAGATCTGCGACAAGGTAGCAGTTCTGGAACGAGGAGCTCTCGTAGAAATCGGAACTGTGGAAGAACTTTTCCGCAATCCAAAGACAGATGAAGCCAAAAAGCTGGTATTCAGCGGAAGGACCCAGATCCAGGAAATGAAGGGCAAACGTCTGGTACGTGTAACGTTCCAGGAGAAATCTTCCTTCGAGCCGGTGATTGCAAACCTGGTCCTTACTTACCGGACACCGGTCAACATTCTGTATGCTGATACCAAGAACATTAATGGACAGGCACAGGGAGAGATGATCCTGCAGCTTCCCGAGATCGAGGAAGTGGCGAATAAGATGATCCAGTATCTCAGAGATATCAATATGGGCGTAGAGGAGGTGAGCTCAGATGTGGGATAATGCAACAATTACGATGCTGCTGGAAGGCACAAGAGATACGTTATACATGACGCTTGTCTCCACATTTTTCGGATATGTTCTGGGGCTCCCTCTTGGAATCCTGCTTGCAGTTACAGACAAAGAAGGTATCCGTCCAAATGCACCATTATATAAAGTTCTGGATGTGATCGTAAACATCCTCAGAAGTATTCCGTTCCTGATCCTTCTGATCCTGGTGATCCCGCTCACCAAGCTGATCGTGGGTCAGAGTTACGGTTCCAGCGCAACGATCGTTCCGCTGGTGATCGCTGCAGCACCGTTCATTGCACGTATGGTAGAATCTTCCCTCAAAGAAGTTGAGCCGGGTGTGATCGAGGCAGCAGTCAGCATGGGCGCAGGAACAGGAACGATCATCTGGAAAGTCCTTCTCGCAGAGGCAAGAACTTCCCTCCTCGTAGGAGTTACCATTGCAGTCGGAACGATCCTCGGATATTCTGCTATGGCAGGAACTGTCGGCGGTGGCGGTCTCGGTGATATCGCGATCCGTTATGGATATTATCGTTATCAGACAGACATCATGCTGGTTACGATCGTGATCCTTGTCGTTCTTGTACAGATTCTTCAGGGACTTGGCATGATGCTTTCCAGAAAATTAGACAAAAGAAAAGCCTGAAATTTATAATTATGTTAGAAATTTTATAAATTTATTAGAAAAAGGACAAAAACTCCTCACATTTATATTGTAAGATGTAATTGTCTTAAAGGAAAAGCCTTTTAAGACCTCCGGTAACACTTCAATGCCGGGAGAGTTGCCGGAACTCTTTCCTTTCCCTAAAAATAAAACAGAACTTTAAACTGCCGCCATCTGGTAAGATTCACCGGGATGGCGGCAGTTTTCTGTTATCCGATTGATTTATAGGTTTTAAAGATTAGAAATTTTGAATGAACTGGTCAATATAATAAATAGCAGCACCTACGGCAGCAGCTTCTGTGCGATAATGGCATACGCGGATATAGCTGCCATCTCTCTCGAAAGGATTTAACTTTGATGCTTTTTCACGAAAATCCTCGATATAATCTGCCATATAGGCACCAACATTTCCTCCTAGTATAACATCGCAGTCAAAGCACATTCGAAGATTATTTACGGCGATTGCCAGATAATCTGTATAATCTTCAAATATATTCTGAATTCCTCGGTTAGTTCCTGATTTTAAAATATCAAAAAATTCTTTTAAATTTCCTTCTGTGAAATCAGTTAGTACATTGGCAGTACAGTAAGCATCCAGACATCCATATCTACCGCAGTAACAGCGCTTTCCATGAGGTATGATTGTCATATGACCGAATTCACCGCCTCTGTTATTGGAGCCTCCGTAGATCATTTTATTATTCATATATGCACCACCAATACTACTGCTTAGAGAAAGATATGCCACAGCATCTTTATAATCTCCTTTCCAGCTTTCTGCCAGGCCGGCAGAGTTTGCATCATTGAAGAATAAAAACGGTTCATGTATATAGTCGCTGAAGAAATTGTAAATGTTTAAAGACAGAGGGATTACGGTTGCGTATGTTACAGTCTTATGATCTTCGCCTATGATGACTGGAAGAGCAATGCCAACTCCAAGTAATTTAGAACGGTCAGGTATGTTCTTCGAAACAATTTTTTCGAATTCCTGTTTCAGAATGCAAAAGTAGTCGTGACTTTCGTGGAATGGAATTCGAAGTCTTGTATTATCAATGATATTTAAAGCAAGATCAATCAATACGATAGAAAGATGATTTCGAGTGATATCAATACCAATCGCATATCTGGAATTTGCGACACATTGATATCTAATTGCTTTTCGCCCTCCGGTGGATTGGAATTCTCCGGCATTTTCAATAAAACCAGATTCCTGCAGTGCATTAAGGTTACGGGTAGTTGTAGGAAGGCTGATGCCGAGAGATTGTGCAATTTCCTGTCGGGAACTCTGTTTATTTAAGTATAGAAATCTGAAAATGTCTCCGGATATTTTAGATTTATTAAGATACTCTTCCATTAGGTTGGCCTCCTTTTATGCAGAATATATAAAAAATATATTGCTTATATGCATATAATAGCATTTTTGTTGAGTGAATACTAGAGGATAAATAAAAACTTTTGTTAAAACATTGATGCAAATAATGTGAAAAAAATGTCAATACATAAGATGAAACAGGCTTGAATATAAAAAATGCACAAATGAATAATTATAATTTGTTATATATTCTACAAACTTACATAAAAGTATTGACATAAGTAAAACGCAGGAATATACTCTTAAATAGAAAACAGGTCAAGCAAATTAAAAAGGCGGTGAAGTAATGGACGAAATCAAGATGCGGGTCAGCGGAGTAGAGAAATCCTTTCCTGGCGTAAAAGCATTGAGCGGAATTGATTTTGCAGTAAGAAAAGGAACCGTTCATGCACTTTGTGGTGAAAATGGAGCCGGAAAATCTACACTGATGAAAATTATCATGGGATTGTATCAGGCAGATAAGGGTCAGATATATCTTGATGAAAAACCAGTAACAATCAAGAATCCTATACAGGCTATGGAAATGGGAATTTCCATGGTAGCACAGGAATTAAATTATGTGCCGGAACTTTCTGTAGAGGAGAATCTTTTTTTGGGGCGGCTTCCAGTTAACAGATTCGGAAAAGTAGACTGGAGAAAAATAAGACGGGATGCCAGACAGTTTCTTAAAGATGAGAATCTTCCATATGAACCAACACAGAAACTGAAAACTCTGACAGTATCGGATATTCAGATGCTTGAGATTATCAAAGCAGTTACAAATAATGCACAGGTTATTATTATGGATGAGCCGACATCTTCTATTACAGATCGTGAGGTTGAAAATCTTTTCCGTAAGATAGAAGAACTGAAAGCACAGGGTATTTCAATTATTTATATCTCACATAAGATGGAGGAAGTTTTCCGAATCGCAGATGACATTACAGTCTTAAGAGATGGTGCTGTAGTTTCAACAGACAGAGCGGAAGATCTTGATCTTGATACGGTCATTGCCAGAATGGTTGGACGAAAACTGGATAATGTATATCCGAAAGAAACAGTTCCGATTGGAGACAAAGCTCTTGAGATAAAGGATTTTTCTCAGAAAGATCTCTTTGAAGATATAAATTTCCATGTTGCGAAAGGTGAGATTGTTGGTTTTGCCGGATTGGTCGGAGCTGGAAGAACAGAGACTATGAGAGCGATTTTTGGTTTGGATCCTCATGATTCAGGTCAGGTTTTTATTAATGGAAAAGAGGCAAAGATTAAATGTCCTCATGACAGTATTCAACAGAAGATGGTCATGCTTTCTGAGAGCAGACGAGATGACGGAATTATTCCTGTCAGGAGTGTTATGGAAAACGCCAGTCTTGCCAGTCTGGAAAGAATTATCTACAAGGGTTATACGCATAAGGCAAAAGAAAAACAGAGTGTAAAAGAAAGCTTCGAGAAGATGCATGTAAAGACACCGACTCTTGATACCGCTATTTCCACACTTTCCGGAGGAAATCAGCAGAAAGTACTTTTAGCAAGATGGCTTTTGTGTGAGCCAGATATTATGATCCTGGATGAGCCGACAAGAGGTATCGATGTCGGAGCAAAATTTGAAATCTATAAACTGATTACAGATATTGTAAAGGAAGGCAAAGCGGTCATCATGGTATCCTCAGAGCTTCCGGAACTGATTGGAATGTGTGACAGAATCTATATCATGTGCCAGGGTAAAATAAGCGGATGTATCAACAGAGAGGAATTCTCTCAGGAAGTAATTATGAGATACGCAACTGGCTTAAAGAACGGTTGAATGTGCGGAGGGTAAAGAGAATGAAAACAAAAAAAATAAATAACTTACAAAAATTTAGTATTTATATTGTACTGATCGTATTGTTTGTGGCATGTAGCATTATCAGTCCATATTTCCTTCAGTACAGCAACCTGATCAATGTTACAAGGCAGTTATGCGTCGGAATTCTGATTGCATATGGTGAAATGCTTCTGATTATCAGTGGATTTCTTGATCTGTCGGTTGGTTCTGTACTTGCATTGGCAGGTGTTTATTCTGTATCTGTTTACAAAGCGACAAACTCTATTTTACTTGCACTTATCGTAGCAGTAGCAACTGGTGTGGGATGTAATCTTGTCAATGCATTTTTCATTGCGGAGTTTAATGTGCCGGCATTCATTGCGACGCTTGGTATGCAGCAGGCAGCCAGAGGACTTGCCCTTTATTTTACCGGTGGACAGAATATTCTTCAGTTAGGAAATTTTGTTAAGATCGGACAGGGAATGGTAGGTCCGGTGCCAGTGCCAGTAATTCTGGTGATACTTGTAACAATTGTTGTCTGGTATCTGGTCAATAATACACGATATGGACGTGCACTATATGCAATCGGTGGAAGTCGTGCGGCAGCAGAAGCGAGTGGTATTAATGCAAAGAGAAATATTTATAAATCTTACATATTAAATGGTATTATGACAGGACTTGCAGGAATGATTTTTATGGCAAGAAATAATGCAGGTCTTCCTAACGGTGCAATTGGATATGAAATGACAGGTCTGACAGCAGCAATCGTTGGCGGTACTTCTTTTACAGGCGGTATTGGTACAGTAAGTGGAACAATAGCCGGAGCATTTATCATTGGTTTTCTGGAAAATGTTATGAATCTTCTGGGTGTTAACTCTTATATTCAGCAGATTATTGAAGGTGCAATTATTGTTCTTGCAGTAGCATTTGATGTGGTAAGCAAATCTAAAAAATCAAGAAAAGTGATCATTGTTAAAGAAGAGGGGAATAAACAGGCGTAAAAGAGAAACTATTCTGTCGAGGAAGTGACAGTATAAGTAAATCACATTTTATTAAGGAGGAAGTAATTTATGAAGGCAAAAAAAATCGGAGCAATTTTATTGGCAAGTGTTATGGCAGTGTCTATGGTACCGGCGATGAGTGTCAGTGCAGCAGATGCAAAGAGAGTATGTTTTGTTGCAAGAGCAAGTTCAGATACCTTTGCGGCATGGCTTACAACTGAAATGAAAAAGCAGGCAGAAAAGTATGATGATATTGAACTTACCTGTGTAAGTGGCGAGGGCGATGATAATAAAGAAAACGGTCTGCTGGAAGATTGTATTACAAAACAGTATGATCTTGTTATTGTACAGTCAAATAATAATGGTGCTCAGGCTCCGTATGTGCAGCAGCTTGTAGATGCAGGAATTCCGGTTATCACAACAAATCCGACTACACATCAGAATGATCTGGATGGTGGAGATGATACTTCTGTTATGGCAGGAACGGGTACTGTTGATGCAGATCCAATCGAGCAGGCAAAAGTCAGTGCAACAAGAGCTGTAGATGAAGTTCCTGAAAATGCAAATGTTGTTGTATTGAAAGGACCTTCCGGAAATTATCATGCAGATAAAAGACGTGAAGCATGGGATGAGAACTTCTTCAGCAAACGTACAGATGTAAATATTCTTTATGAAGATTTTGCAAACTGGAACAGTGATGAAGCACTTACATTGATGGAATCCTGGGTACAGGCGGGAACTCATATTGATGCTATCATTTCTATGAACGATAACATGGCAGCAGGTGCGATTGAAGCAATCAGAGAAAATAAAGATTATTTCAATGAAGATGGAACAGCGAATTTTCTGGCATATGGTGTTGATGGAACAGCACAGGGATGTCTCCTGATCAAAGAAGGACTTCTTACTTCTACAGCATTACAGTCAGCAGCAGACCTTGCTGAGAAGAATCTGGAGTACGCAGAAAAAGTTGTTAATGGTGAAATGGAAGTAACAGATGTAAATGATTATGTAGATGCTCCGGAAATCAATGCAGATAACGTAGATGATTACATTCAGATCTATATTGATAATGGTGAACTTACCGAAGATGATGTGAAAGCAGCTGAAGAATAATTAGGTTATTAAGTGTTGCCCGGTATGCCAGAACATATCGGGCAATTACTCTAAGAAAGGGGAAGTTACAATGAAGATGTTACAGAAAAGTGCTGTTATGAGAGGCACAGATAATATGGTAATTAAAGAGATTCCTGTTCCTCAGATTAAAGAAAAAGAGGTTCTTGTATCATTAGAATATGTTGGAATTTGTGGATCAGATGTACACTATTATCATAATGGATGCTGTGGTGCATACAAAGTGGATCTTTCAGAGGATTTCATGTTAGGACATGAGTGTGCAGGTACGATCGTTGAAGTGGGTAAAGATGTGGAAAATCTTAAAGTCGGAGATCGCGTTGCTCTGGAACCGGGAATTACTTGTGGTAAATGCGAATTCTGTAAATCAGGACATTATAATTTATGTCCAGATGTTGTATTTCTTGCAACTCCTCCAGTTCAGGGATGTAATGAAGAATTTATCGCTTTTCCAGAAGATATGTGTTTTAAACTTCCAGAAAATGTATCTACAAAAGAAGGTGCACTGATTGAGCCATTGTCAGTAGGATTTTATGCAGCTGAGCAGGGAAATGTAGGAACTGGAGATACAGTTGTAATCCTTGGTTCTGGATGTATTGGTCTTGTAACCCTGTTGGCATGCAAAGCACATGGTGCAGGTCAGATCATTGTAGCAGATCTTGTTCAGGCTCGTTTGGATAAAGCCATGGAACTTGGAGCAACAGCTGTGATTAACAGTGGAAAGGAAGATGCTCTTGAAAAAATCAAAGAACTGACCGGTGGAAGAGGTGCAGATGTAGTATTTGAGACTGCCGGATCACCTGTGACTATTGCACAGACTCCATTTATTGTCAGAAGAGGGGGAACAATTACATTAGTTGGAATTTCCTCAAAAGAAGAAATCAATTATAATTTTGCTCAGATTATGGACAAGGAAGCAACAATTAAATCTGTGTTCCGTTATAAGAATATTTATCCAAAAGCAATTGCAGCAGTTGCAAGTGGAGCAATTGATGTTAAGAATATTGTAACACATGAGTTTGATCTGGATCATATTAAAGACGCATATGATGAAGCTGTAAATAACAAGACAGACCTTGTTAAAGCAGTTATAAAGGTAAAATAATCTATGATTTATATTGGTATTGATTTAGGAACATCTGCTGTTAAATTATTGGCAATGGATGAAAATGGAACGATACTGAAAACAGTATCAAAAGAATATCCATTATTTTTTCCGCATCCGGGCTGGTCAGAACAGAATCCGGAGGATTGGTTTACGCAGAGCGTAGAGGGAATGAAAGAACTGACAGAGGGGATTGATCGTTCCAAGGTTGCTGGAATTGGCTTCGGGGGACAGATGCATGGACTGGTAACGCTGGATGAGAATGACAAGGTCATTCGCCCGGCAATCCTCTGGAATGATGGACGTTCCCAGAAAGAAACAGAATATCTCAACAACGAGATCGGTAAAGAGAAACTGTCTGCATATACAGCAAACATTGCTTTTGCAGGTTTTACAGCTCCGAAGATCCTGTGGATGAAGAAAAATGAGCCGGAGAAATTTGCAAAAATCGCCAAGATCATGCTTCCGAAAGACTATCTTGCTTACAGACTTTCCGGATCTTTCTGCACAGATGTTTCTGATGCATCCGGTATGCTCCTTCTTGATGTAAAGAACCGCTGCTGGTCCAGGGAAATGATGGAGATTTGCGACGTAAGAGAAGAACAGCTTCCGAAACTGTATGAGAGCTGGGAAGTGGTCGGAACGCTGAAGCCGGAAGTGGCAGCGGAACTCGGATTTTCTGCTGATGTCAAAGTTGTGGCAGGTGCCGGAGATAATGCAGCAGCTGCGGTCGGAACAGGAACCGTTGGTGACGGACAGTGCAATATTTCTCTTGGAACGTCAGGAACCATTTTTATCTCCAGCAAGAACTTCGGCGTTGATGAGAATAACGCACTGCATTCTTTCTGCCATGCAGATGGAAGCTATCATCTGATGGGCTGTATGTTAAGTGCGGCATCCTGCAACAAATGGTGGGCAGAAGAAATCCTTCAGACCAAGGATTTTGCAGCAGAACAGGCTCCGATCGAGAAGCTTGGTGAAAATCATGTATTCTTCCTTCCGTACCTGATGGGAGAGCGGTCACCGCACAACAATCCGGATGCAAGAGGTGTGTTCTTTGGAATGTCCATGGACACCACAAGAGCTGACATGACACAGGCTGTTCTGGAAGGTGTGGCTTTCGGACTTCGTGATTCTCTGGAAGTAGCAAGAAAACTCGGCATTAAGATCGAACGAACCAAGATCTGTGGTGGCGGTGCGAAGAGTCCGCTTTGGAAAAAGATCATCGCAAATGTGATGAACCTTAAAGTAGATGTCCTTGAAGTTGAGGAAGGCCCGTCCATGGGCGGAGCCATGCTGGCAGCCGTAGGATGCGGAGCATATCTGGATGTTGAGACCATCGGAAAGAAAATGGCTCACGTAGTAGACACCGTTGAGCCGGAAGAAGAACTGGTGGCGAAATATGAAGAATGTTACCAGAGATTTAGAAAGTTATATCCTACATTAACCCCCTTATTTTAATAAAAAAAGATACCTGGAAATTATGATGCATGATTTCTGGGTATCTTTTTTGAGTTGTTTATTACCTCCGATAACGATTAAAACAGGAATAGATTTCCTGGAGTCTTGGCATGGCATAGCCACAGGAAATATAAGAACCTCCGGACAGGAAGGAGAGTCCGTTCTGCTCAAGCTGTCCGGAAAGAATTTCAATGATGTCTGCGACAGTGCGGCGGTCATCGGCAAGCTTTTCGATGGCATATTTGAGAAGCAGTCCAAGTGCTGCTGTCTGCTCCGGATCAATCAGCTGCTCCACGTAGCGGAGATCGACATCCTGTTTTCCGATCAGGAAACCATCTTTTCCATGTACTTTTATTTTGAGCTGTTCCGGTCGGCCGGCGTTTCTTCCGTGAGAACGGATCGAGGGAGTCTGTTTTTGCATGATGCGATGGCTCTCCGGGAATCTGAATTCCGGGGCTTTGACGGGATTCAGAGGATACTTTCCACATAATGCCATGACTTTTTCGGAGATATCCACAGGATGATAGGAATCCATCTGGATAATCGTGTCTGCAATGTGGAAAAATGCTCCGGAACTTCCGGCTACGAGGATTGTGGATATCCCGGCCTTTTTATAAAGATCTTCGGCACGTTCAAGAAATGGGGTAATTGGTTCTTTTTCTCTGGATATCACTTCCTGCATGAAAGTATCACGCACCATGAAATTTGTGGCAGACGTATCTTCGTCCAGCAGGAAAACTCTGCTTCCAGCCTCCATTCCTTCTACGATGCCAGCCGCCTGGGAGGTGCTTCCACTGGCGTCTTCTGTAGAAAAACAACGAGTGTCTTTCTTATTCGGAAGATCATTGATGAACAGAGAGATATCTACATCTTTAATAAAACGTCCGTCTTCGGAGCGAAGTTTCAGCGCAGTATCGTCTGTGATGACGTATTCGCGGCCGTCACCGGAAATATGGTTGTAGACGCCAAGCTCCAGGGCATTCAGAAGCGTGGATTTGCCATGATAGCCGCCGCCCACGATCAGAGTGATCCCCTCAGGGATTCCCATGCCGGAGATTTTGCCTTTGTGCGGAAGATCCATGGTGACGCGCAGAGATTCCGGTGAGGTAAAAGGAATGGAGACTTTCATTGGACGAGAGGAAATGCCGCTTTCTCGTGGAAGAATGGAGCCATCTGCGACAAAAGCAACGAGATTTCGTTTGGCAAGCTGGCTTCGGATATAGGTCTGGTCTTCGGCGAGAAAGATAGTCTGTTCCAGTTCTTTGTGATTGATATTTTTGTAAAGGAAAGCTTTCTGCACGCAGACCGGGAGAAAGTCGAAGAGGATTTTTTCCAGCTCAGTGGCATTGATCGTTCTTCCGTTGGCCGGAAAACCGATGAAGAAACGGGCAGTGATCCCTTTTTCTGTGATCTCGCAGGCGGTCCGCTCCAGGATTTCCTGCCCACAGTGGCTCACCGAGATCAGACCGCTCTTGCCGGAGCCTTTGGCACGGAAGGTGTAGTGGCTGACCTGTTTTTCAAACTGTCTGGTAAGATAATCAGACAGCGTGATGCGGGTAACATGATCGCTATAATATTCCCGTGGAAATCCCGCAGTTTTGTGCGAAATCCGTACACTGATATGAGAAGGCGAAGCAAAAGGATCCCCCTGTACGTGGTCGATTGAGAGGATATAATTGTCAAACTGGTAACTGCCCTTCAGAGATTTATAGGCAGGATAACTCTTTCTGTGTACAGAATGCAGAAGATTCTGTAGATCGGTGGATTGCTGCATGTAGATGACCTCCATAATCATAAAATAAATACGAATTGTAGTTTGAATATGAATAATATTATTGTAACGGCGGAGGCGAATTTTTCAAGAAAAATTTGAGAAAACTGTGAAATAAGTAATGGAATTCTTATTTTTTGATTAAGAATTGTGAGGATTGTAGAAATATGGAAGTATTTGATTTATAATGTGGGAGATATGCAGAATTGCGGGAGCTGCTTGCAGCGGAGCAATTCGTTAATATCGGAGTAAATTAATCAATCGAAAGGTGGTTTTATATATTATGGAAAGAAAAAACGCATGGCTTTCTTATGGAGAATCGGATGAGAAAGAGATGGAGAAACTTACAAAGGATTACCGCGCATTCCTTGATGCAGGCAAGACAGAGCGTGAATGTGTGACGGAACTTGTCAGAGAAGCAGAAGCCAACGGATATGTCAGCCTTGAAGCAAAACAGGCAGCAGGCGAGAAGATCCAGCCGGGAGATAAAGTATATGCAGTCGGAATGAAAAAGATCATGGCACTGTTCCACGTAGGCCAGGAACCGCTGGAAAAAGGTATGAACATCCTCGGCGCACACATCGACTCCCCACGTCTCGACGTAAAACAGAATCCTCTGTATGAAGACACAGACCTTGCATACCTCGATACCCACTACTATGGCGGTGTCAAGAAATATCAGTGGGTAGCTCTTCCACTCGCGATCCACGGCGTGATCGCAAAAAAAGACGGCAGCGTAGTCAACGTTACCATCGGTGAAGATGAAAATGATCCGGTCGTATACATCACAGACCTTCTGATCCACCTTGCAGGCAAACAGCTTCAGAAAAAAGCAGCCGAGGTCATCGAAGGTGAAAATCTCGACATCCTGATCGGAAGCAGACCGCTCAGCGAAAGCACCGATGAGAAGAAAAAAGAAGCAGTCAAATCCAATGTTCTCCGTATCCTCAAAGAGAAATACGATGTAGAAGAGGAGGATTTCCTTTCAGCAGAGCTTGAGATCGTTCCGGCAGGCAAGGCACGTGACTGCGGTCTGGACAGAAGTATGGTAGCCGCATATGGACAGGATGACCGCGTATGCGCCTATACTTCCTTTGTCGCAATGATGGAAATGGACGCACCGAAACGCACAAGCTGCTGTCTCCTGACAGACAAAGAAGAGATCGGAAGCGTCGGCGCAACCGGAATGCAGTCCAGATTTTTTGAAAATACCGTTGCAGAACTTCTGGATGGAATGGGATGCTATTCTGATCTGGCACTCAGAAGAACTCTCCGCAACTCCAGCATGCTTTCCTCTGATGTAAGCGCGGGCTATGATCCGGCTTATGGAGAATGCTTCGAGAAAAAGAATGCTGCATATCTCGGAAGAGGCATCGTGCTCAATAAATTCACAGGAGCAAGAGGCAAATCCGGCTCCAACGATGCAAATGCTGAATATGTTGCAGAGGTCCGCAGGATCTTTGACGACCATCAGGTTGCATTCCAGACCGCAGAACTTGGTAAGGTCGATGTAGGCGGCGGCGGAACCATCGCATATATCGCAGCCCTTTATGGAATGAACGTGATCGACAGCGGTGTGGCAGTCTTAAGCATGCATGCTCCGTGGGAAGTCACAAGCAAAGCCGATATTTACGAAGCAAAGAAAGCCTACAAAGCATTTTTGCTTGATGCATGAAGATATCTGAAACAGCAATAAGCAGGCTCCATGAAGGGGCACCAGAGGAGGATTTATGGACAACGATACACTGATCAAAGTAGAAGACTTATGCAAGATTTACAATCCTGGAGAAAACGAAGTGCGTGCTCTGGATCATGTGAGCCTGGAGATCAAAAAAGGGGAACTGGTAGCGATCATCGGACAGTCCGGTTCCGGCAAATCCACGTTTATGAACATGCTTGGATGCCTTGATGTTCCGACTTCCGGCAGATATTATCTTAACGGAACAGATGTGTCCGAAATGACGGACAATGAACTCTCAGAAGTGCGAAACCGTGAGATCGGTTTTATCTTCCAGGGCTTTAACCTGATCGCAAATCTGAACGCGATCGAAAACGTAGAACTTCCCCTGATCTACAGAGGCGTAGACAAGAAAACAAGGCACCAGCTTGCCGTAGATTCGCTCAAACTGGTCGGTCTGGAGAAACGTATGGATCATAAGCCAAGCGAAATGTCCGGTGGTCAGCAGCAGAGAGTTGCCATCGCGAGAGCCATTGCCGCACAGCCGCCGGTGATCCTGGCAGATGAGCCGACCGGAAACCTGGACTCTGCATCCAGCAGAGAGATTCTCGCAATCCTCAAAAAGATGCACAAGTCAGGACGAACCGTGATCCTGATCACACATGACAATGGAATTGCGGCCCAGGCACGCCGTGTGGTACGTATCATGGACGGAAAAATCGAATCCGACACAATAAATGAGGATTTTGACCAGGAGGCAGAGGCATGAAGAAGAAAAAATCCAAAAAGAAACTGCTGATCGGCGCAGGCGTGATCGCAGTTGTGGCAGTGGGCGGTGTATCTGTCCTGGGAGGCAGGTCATCCGGCGAGGAGGCAGTTCCACAGGTTGAGGTGGTAAAGGCCGGGATCGGTGATGTCCAGCAGACCGTGGAGGCAAGCGGAACCGTAGTCAGCGAAGAATCCAAGACTTATTTTTCACCGGTGAATGCCAAAGTAGACAAGGTCGATTTCAAAGAAGGCGACACCGTCAAAGCCGGAACAGAGCTGGTGGCTTTTGACAAAAAGGATCTCGAAAGAGAACAGAAAAAAGCTGATCTGAACGTAGAGTCCGGGAAATTGGACATGACCAATACGATCAACAAATCGGACAAGGCAGTCCAGAAACAGAAAGATGCCGCAGGTAATGCGGCAAGCCTGAAACAGCAGGTGGCAGCGCAGGAAGATTATGTGGCGAGCCTTAAGGCACAGATTTCTCAGGTAACAGCCAATGCACAGGCACAGGCAGCAGCAGAATCTGCAAGAAAAGCAGCCGAGGCGCAGGCCGCCCAGGAAGCTGCACAGCAGAAAATCCAGCAGGAATATGCAGCCGACCTCAGTACATATCAGAACAAAACACTCCCGGCATATCAGAATAAGCTGAATGAACTTAACAATACGATGAATCAGACTCTTCAGGAATACAATCAGTCCGAGAGTGAGTATCAGATGGCTTTTCAGACCTGGTCGGCGGATCAGACGGACGAAAATGCAGATGCACTTTCCATTGCAGAACAGTTACGGAGTGAGTCACAGATTGCATATCAGGACGCAAAGCGTGACTACGAAGATTATAAGGCACAGAAGCCGGAAGCACCGGTGTTATCTGATTACACAGGAGAAAGTTCTGCAATCGTGTCAGATGGAACCAAGACAGAAACATCCTCTGATTTTTCGGATACTACAGAAACAGCGGCAGTAACAGCAGATACCTCTGCTCTGGAATCTGAGCTGGAAAAAGCCAGCAGCGATCTTGCAGAGCTCCAGTCCAAACTGTCCAGTGAAGAAGCAACTGCAGAAGCAGACCCGGGAGCTGTGACCGAAGAAGAAAAAGAAAAAATGGAGATCACCAACAACCTCGCAGAACTGGATCAGATGTCAGCCAAGGAACTTGTAGAAGCAGCCAAAAAAGGAATCCACGCAGATTTTAACGGCGTAGTGACAAAGGTTGCCGTTGTGGAAGGCTCTACAACAGCACTTGGTACAGAACTTTTTACTCTGCAGAATACAGATAAAGTAGATGTAACGGTAAACATTTCCAAGTATGACTACGACAAGGTTCAGGAAGGACAGAGCGCACAGATCACACTTGCAGGAAAAACATACGAAGGCGAAGTTATCAAGGTCAGCCACATTGCGACGCAGAATGAAAAAGGCGCATCCCTGATCTCAGCAGATATCCGTATCAAAAATCCGGACGATATTTTTCTCGGTGTAGATGCCAAAGTAACGATCCAGGCACAGAAAGCGGAGAATGTTGTCGTTCTGCCGTCCGAAGTTGTCAATATTGGCAAAGAAGGTTCTTTCTGTTATATCCTTGAAGATGGTGTGATCACCAGAAAAGATATCACAACAGGCATAAGTTCTGATGATTATATCGAGGTAACGGATGGCATTGAGGCAGATGAACAGGTGATCCGTGATATCGGTTCCCTGCAGGAAGGGATGACTGCACAGGCCGTGGATGCCAGCGCAGAAGGTGCCGATGGAACAGATGCTGTTCCTGCCGATGCAGAAGATGTGGTTACAGAAACAGAAGAAGGTGCTTGATGGGCGGATTGTATGAATACATAAAAATGGCAGTCCAGAACATCCGCGCAAATAAAGGACGTTCTTTTCTGACCATGCTTGGAATCATCATAGGTATTGCCTCGGTTATTGCGATCGTTTCTATCGGTGAGGGAACCAAGAATCAGATGAACAGTGAGATCGATGGGATCGGTGCCGGCAAGATCGCGATCAGCGTCAGTAGTAATGCCATGACAGAGGACGAATGGATCACACCGGAAGATGTGCAGGAAGTCCGTAAACTGGATGATGTAGAGGGAGTCAGTGTTTCAAACAGTTATGACGGTGAGACTGTGACCGGCAAGGGTACTTTTTCTATTATGTTAACCGGCGAGGGTCCGGATGCCAAAATGATCAATAACTCTGAAATGAAATACGGAAATTATTTCGGAGAGCAGGAGATCGAGGAGGGCAAAAACGTCTGTGTCATTTCTGATTCCGATGCCAAAAGACTGTTTGGTACGGATGATGTCGTGGGTATGAGCCTTGATATCACCTGTTATGATTCTTCCAAATCATTTCGTATCATAGGTGTCACGACTCAGAAAGAAAATGGAACTTTTGTAAGTTATACTTATGATGGAATGCCGGTTACGGTGAATATCCCGTATTCATCCATGGATGATCTGGTTGTAGGATCTGATGAATTTTATTCGATCACTGTTCAGGCAGACAAAACACAGGATTCTCAGGGGATTGCAGATCAGATCGTTCACCTGCTGGAAAAACGCCATCAGTGTGCCGGAGAAGATTATTTCCAGGTTGAGAGTTTCCAGGATATCATGAGATCTATGAACGAGATGCTTGGCATGGTCACGACTTTTATTTCTTTTGTGGCCGGAATTTCTCTTCTTGTCGGTGGAATCGGTGTCATGAATATCATGCTTGTGTCTGTCACAGAGCGAACGAGGGAGATCGGTATCCGTAAATCTCTTGGAGCCAAGACTGCTTCTATCATGCTGCAGTTCCTTGCAGAAGCAGCGATCCTGACAGTCATCGGTGGTCTGATCGGAATCCTGCTCGGTGTGCTGGCGGCATATGGAATCTGTACGGTCATGAGTAACAGTATGGGAATGGCAATCTCACCAGGGATTAGCCCGACAGTCGTGCTGGCAGCGACTTTGTTCTCCTGCGCGGTAGGTGTTTTCTTTGGAATCTACCCTGCAAGAAAAGCCGCAAAACTGAGCCCGATCGAGGCGCTGAGACGAAATTAAATATAACGAAGATCCTTCATCTTTCCCGAGGTGAAGGATTTTTTGTGCAAAAAATGTGACCGATTTCATAAAATCTCCTTATTTTTATCACATAAGTGTCACAAATTCAGCCTATATTGTTAGCTGTAAGCAACAGAAAGCAAAACAAAAGAAAAAATTAAAATAGAAGAGAGGAATTGATTATTATGAAACGTAAATATGCAGCAATGGTATTAGGACTGACAATGGCACTGACTTCTGTAAATATGGCATATGCAGCAAGTGATACTGCTGAGACAACAGAGGCTGCAGCAGAGGACGAGAGCGCAGATTCCACAGATACAACTACAGATGAGGCAGAAGCTACAGAAGTTTACGGTGAAGTCACAGAAGTTGGAGAGGACAGCATTACGATCAATGTAGGAACTCCAAAAGAAGGACAGCAGCCGGATGGACAGGACCCGAAGGGTGAAAAACCAGAGGATGGCAAAGACGCTGGAGATAAAGATGCAAAGGCTGATGATTCCAAGGACGAGAAAGCTGATGACAGCAAAGATGAAAAAGCAGATGATTCCAAAGATACAGAGGAAAGCACAGATGAGTCCGCAGACACAGAAGCAGCAGACGAATCTACAGAAGACAGCACAGACGAGGCAGCAGCTGATGAGAAAGATGCAGAAGCTCCAGATGACAAGGGCGAAGCTCCATCCATGCTGGATCTGACAGGAGAATCTCAGACGATCACAGTAACAGACACTACAACTTACGAGAAGGAAGCTCAGCCAGAAAAACCGGACGAAGCACCGGCAGATGATCAGAAAGCAGATGATTCCAAGGATGCTGACAGCGAGGACGCCAAAGCAGACGACACAGACTCTACAGATGAGTCCGCAGACACAGAGTCCACAGATGAAACAGCAGACAGCGACAGCACAGATGCAGGTGCTGCAGATAAAACAACAGACGAATCCGCAGATGCATCTGACAAAGATGCAAAACCAGACGATACAAAAGCTCCGGAGATGAAGACAGAAGCAATCGCATTCTCAGACATCAAAGTTGGTGATACCATCAAAGTTACTCTTGATGCAGATGGAAATGCAACAGCAGTTGTTGTAATGAATGCAGGTGCACCAGAAGCAAAAGAAGATGCAGCACCGGCAGATGACAAGAAAGATGACGCATCCAAAGACGACAGCGAAGCTGCAGAGACAACAGATGACAGCGCTGACGCTGAATAATAAAACAGTCGACATTATCTGAATTTGACATAGAAATCCGCATAATTAACAGGCAGGTACTGTTCACAGGTAATATCCCGCGAGGTGTTTTGCCATAGATATGGCAAAATCCCGAGACATACGGGGCAAAATGACCGGGAGAGTTTTTGATCCCGGTCATTTGTCTGTCTTGATATCAGTAAATATCACCCGCACATATGGCAGGATTCGCAAGCAGACGGCGCAGTTGCACAGCCGCCAAGTGCAGTTTCTCTCAATTCCGCAGGAAGCTTTTTGCCTACGGTGAACATGATCGTGATCATTTCATCGAGAGGGATAAGCTGTGTGATGCCTGCGAGGGACATTTCCGCAGCGACCAGTGCAATCGCAACACCGGAAGCATTTCGGTTCTGGCACGGATATTCCACCAGACCGCCAACCGGGTCACATACAAGCCCGAGCATGTTCATAAGCACGGTAGAAGCGGCGTAGGTACACTGCAGTGGCGTACCGCCCATCAGTTCTGTAGCGGCAGAAGCGGCCATGGCAGCTGCAACACCTGTCTCTGCCTGACAGCCACCGACAGCACCGGCAACGGTTGCATTTCGCATGGCAAGATATCCGATCGCACCAGCATTAAAAAGTGCTTTCTGGATATCCTCGTCAGAGAAATCATAAACTTCCTGAAGTGCAAGAAGAAGTCCCGGAACGATACCGGCAGAGCCGGCAGTAGGAGAGGCTACGATCAGTCCCATGGAAGCATTTGTCTCCAGAGTCGCCATTGCGTAGGTGATTGCTTTTTCCAGGACATTTCCACAGATCCCTTTACCGGAAGCAAGATGCCTGGAAAGCTTCTGTGCTTCACCGCCGATCAGTCCGCCCATAGATTTGACAGGGGTTTTGACCGGGGAAAAAGCGGCATCTTTCATGATCTCAAGGACACGTGCCATCCGTGAATTTACACTCTCGTCGGTCGTCTCACCGACAATAATCTCCCTCTGGCGCATGATCTCAGAGATCGGAAGCTGATGATCCTGGCAGAGCGTCAGAAGTTCTTTTGCATTTTTAAAATCCATGATAAAAAATCTCCTTCCTTACATCTGCACGATCATGACTTCGTGGATATTTTCGTGCTGGCGGATCGTGACTCCGATATCCTCCGGAAGACGTCCGTCAGATTCCACGATCGTATAGGCGATCTCGCCTTTGGATTCGCGGAAAAGACGCATAAAAGCGATGTTTACGTTTCGGTCGCTGAGGCATTTGGTGATGTATGCCACAACGCCCGGTTTGTCCTGATGAGTTACGATCACGGCACTGTATTCGCCCGTGAAATCAACCTGTACGGAATTGATCCTTACGATGCGGACTTTGCCGCCTCCGAGAGATTCTCCGCGGACGGTCATTTCCTGACCGCTTTCGTTGACCATATGGATGTCAACAGTGTTTGGATGGATATCTGTTTCCAGCTCATTTGGCGTAAAGGTGAATTCGAGTCCTTTTTTTTCTGCAATCTCAAAGGAGTTGCGGATACGCATATCGTCTGTGGAAAATCCCATAATACCACCGAGCAGTGCGCGGTCAGTACCATGTCCTTTGTAAGTTCTGGAAAAAGATCCATACAGTGTAAATTCAACTTTTTTCAGTGGACCATTGATCATTTTCTGTGCGAGAAAACCAATGCGGGCAGCTCCGGCTGTGTGGGAGCTGGAAGGACCGATCATGTTTGGTCCCATTACATCAAATACGCTGATAAAAGACATTTTAATTCTCCTGTGGCTGTGGTGTTTTTAAGATAAATTTCTTATAAATAGTGTCTACGATGATACCGATAGCGTTGTCACCGGAAATGTTGCAGGCTGTTCCGAAGGAATCCTGTGTGATGTAAAGTGCAACCATGATGGCGCAGATCGCGCCTTCCGGATCTCCGGCTTCTGCGCCGAATACCATGTACAGGAACGGAAGAGCAGTCATGATGGAACCGCCAGGAGCTCCCGGGGAAGCGACCATTGCGATGCCGAGTGTCATGATGAACGGAATGACAGTTGCGAGACTGATCGGAAGCTGGTTCATCAGACAGACGGCAGTTGCACACGCCGTCAGCTTCTGCACACTGCAGATTGACCGGGATCGTTGTAGCAGAGGACTGTGTTCCAAGAGCTGTAGTATAACCAGGAACCTGGTTTTTTATAAGGGTCAGAGGGTTTTTCCTGCTGACAGAACCTGCGATCGTGAACTGGATAAAAATGCAGATCAGATGCATTGCGATAACAACAAGGAAAACTTTCCAGAGGATTCCAAGGATCGAGAAAGTTTTGCTGATTTTGCATAAAAATATGATTGACGTCTTCGTGAGTGTATTGTATCATCAACATATAAATGAAGCAAATTCATAGTATTTATGATATAGTTGAAAATTTTTCATAATAAGAGGGAGGGCGTCATGGAGATCCGTCAGGTGCAGTCTTTTGTTCATGTTGCGAGACTTGGAAGTTTTTCCAGGGCAGCGGAGACTATGGGATATTCACAGTCTGCCATTACGGTCCAGATCCGGCTTCTGGAGGAAGAACTCGGCACGAAACTGTTTGACCGTATGGGTAAGAAAGTCAGCCTTACGCCGCAGGGGAAGCGTTTCCTGGAGCATGCCAGCCGTATCCTTTATGAAATGAACAGGACGATAATGGCGATGAATGAGGACAGGGAGCTTGAGAATCCGCTTCATATTGGTACGATCGAATCTCTGTGCACAGCGAAGTTTCCACGTATCCTGAGCCAGTTTCATACGCTTTATCCGAAGGTGAACATACAGATCACGCTGGATTCACCGGAGAAGCTGATCCGTATGATGGAGCACAATGAACTGGATCTTATCTATATCCTGGACACGCCGCGCTGGAATAAGGAATGGATCAAGGTCATGGAGGCAGCAGAGCCGATCGTTTTTGTTGCATCTGTAAATTCTGAATTTGCATTGAGGAAGGAAATGGTGCTTCAGGATATCCTGGGAGAACCTTTTTTTCTGACGGAAAAAAATGCGAACTACAGGCAGGCGCTGGATCAGCATCTTGCGCTTGAGAACCGCACGCTGGATCCTGTCCTTGAGATCAGTGATACGGAATTTATCATTAAGATGGTGGAGCGAAATGACGGACTTTCGTTCCTTCCATATTTTGCAGTGGAGAAATATATCCGCAGCGGCCGGATTACCATGCTTGACGTGACCGACATTGATATCTCCATGTACCGCCAGATCTTCTATCATAAGAACAAGTACAAAACCCGCGAAATGAGCGAATTCATCCGCCTCATAACCGAGTCCGAAAATGCCTGAAATGCACCTTCAAAATATAAAAATAAAAAAAATAAATTTTTTTCAAAAAAAGTGTTGACAAAATGACAGTTATACTATAAAATACATTTTGTTGTGAGCGACAAGTACTCACAAAACAAAAGAGATGTGCGTTTAGCTCAGCTGGATAGAGCGTTTGGCTACGGACCAAAAGGTCGGGGGTTCGAATCCTCTAACGCACGCTAATTTAAGAAGCTGGAAACCTTGAAAAATCAATGGTTTCCGGCTTCTTTTTTGTTTTCAGGTTTGTGTAAAAACCTGTGACTTGCTGTGACTTATCTATTTCGGGGATGTTTAACACATTAAATAATGGATATCTGCGCCAGAATCAGCAGTTCCGTGCGGCACTGGAGAGAGAAGCGGCAATTCTTGCGGCGCGAAAGTGCACACCGCTGGATGCAGCAGAATTATGGGTGATTCTTGCACGGCTGGACGCCGCAGAAGATGAAAAGATACGGGGTGAACTGGATCGCGAACTTCATAAGAAGATTGCAAAGATCGCAGATAACCCGATGGTTTACAGTGTCCTTGCGGCAGCGGGTCAGCTTACTGAGAGTATTGTTTCCGGGACGAGAGACTACATTATGAAAAAGAATAATTCTGCCAGAGAGGTTGATGACCAGCATCATCGGCTTGTTGAGGCGATCATCAACGGAGATGCAGAACAGGCGGAACGATGTATGTCCGAACATATGGATACGATTGAACGTTATATGGAAGAAATGCAAAAAAAATCCTGAGAAATTTTGGTCATTTTTACAGGATGAATTGATATGACCTCTATTGTATTTTGGTAATACCAGTGGTATAATCAAAATGCAAATTGGTAATGCCAATAAATAAAACCGGCAATACCGGAAAGAGAGGCGAAACAATGGGATATGTGAAATGGTCATATGAGACACTGAATCATTTTTGCGGAGACGTATTCAAGGCGTTTGGTTTTACAGAGGAAGAAAGCAATCAGATCAAGGATGTGCTTCTTACGGCTGATCTTTATGGAATTGAAAGTCATGGTATGCAGAGAATGGTGCGTTATCATAAGGGAATCGAAAAGGGAACGATCCATCCGCAGGCAAAGCCTGAAATTGTATTTGAAACACCGATATCTGCAGTGATTGATGGTCATAATGGAATGGGACAGCTTATTTCCGTTTATGCAATGAAAAAAGCAATTGAAAAAGCCAAAAAAACCGGAGTTGGAATTGTAACTGTCCGTGAGTCCAATCATTTCGGTATCGCCGGATATTATGCAAAGATGGCGTGCGATGAGGGACTTCTGGGAATGGCCTGTACAAATTCAGAGGCTATTATGGTTCCTACATTTGGCAAAAAAGCCATGCTTGGATCAAACCCAATCGCAGTAGCTATGCCGGCAGATCCGTATCCGTTTTTCTTTGACTCTTCTACCACGGTAGTTACAAGAGGAAAACTCGAAATGTACAACAAAATGGAGAAACCGCTTCCGAATGGATGGGCGCTGGACAAAGATGGCCATGCAAGTACAGATGCACCGGATGTCCTTTCCAATATTGTTGCAAAGAAGGGCGGTGGAATCATGCCCCTTGGTGGAAATGAAGAGGTTACAGGAAGCCACAAAGGATATGGATATGGTATGCTGTGTGAACTATTCAGTTCCATTCTTTCTATGGGTGTTACTTCGGATCATTGTTGCACATTCCCGGATAAAACAGGAATCTGCCATGGATTTATGGCAATCGATCCGGCTGCATTTGGTGATCCTCAGGCAATTCGCAGACACTTTTCAGAATACCTGGAAGCTTTGAGAGAAAGTCCGAAGGCAGAAGGCAAAGATCGTATTTATACACATGGTGAAAAAGAAGTTTTTGCGGAAAAAGACAGAAGAGAGCATGGATTACCTGTAAACGACAATACGATGGTCGAACTTGCTAATTTGTGTGGATATCTCAAACTTGACTTTGATAAATATTTTGACGGATATGAGCTTCCAAAAGAAAGCAAATTCTTTACCGGTAATTATTAATAGATTAGAAGATTGCTGTGAACGGAGTGAACAGCAACAATAGAAGAGTCGAATGATACGGTTTTACAAAATTTAAGATATCAGGGAGGACAATAGAAATGGATTATGCAAAAGAATCTTTAAGATTGCATGGAGAATGGAAAGGTAAGATTGAAGTTGTAACAAGAGTACCTGTAGAAAATAAGGATGATCTGTCACTTGCCTATACACCAGGTGTTGCACAGCCTTGTCTCGAAATCCAGAAGAATGTGGATAAATCTTATGATCTTACCAGAAGATGGAACATGTGTCTGGTAGTAACTGACGGCTCAGCTGTTCTTGGACTTGGAAACATCGGACCAGAGGCCGGAATGCCGGTAATGGAAGGAAAATGTGTACTTTTCAAGGCGTTTGGCGATGTAGATGCATTCCCTCTTTGTATCAAGAGCAATGATGTGGATGAAATCGTTAATACAATTTATCTGATCTCCGGTTCTTTTGGCGGAGTAAATCTGGAAGATATTTCTGCTCCGAGATGCTTTGAGATTGAGAAAAAACTGAAAGAAAAATGTGATATTCCGATCTTCCATGATGACCAACACGGTACAGCTATCATCACTCTTGCTGGTCTGACCAATGCACTGAAGGTTGTAGGAAAGAAAAAAGAAGATGTTCGTATCATTATGAACGGAGCAGGAGCTGCTGCAATCTCTATTGCACGTCTCCTTCTGACAGCAGGATTCAAAGATATCACTCTCTGCGACAGAAAGGGTGCAATCTACGAGGGACGCCCGGAAGGCATGAATCCGGTCAAAGATGAAATGGCTAAAGTTACTAACCTGGCTAAAAAATCCGGTTCTCTTGCAGATATGTTGGTTGGCGCAGATGTATTTATCGGTGTTTCTGCACCGGGTGCTGTTACAACAGAGATGGTTAAGACCATGAACAAAGATGCAGTTGTTTTTGCATGTGCGAACCCGACTCCGGAGATCTTCCCGGATGACGCAAAGGCAGGCGGAGCAAAAGTTGTTTCCACAGGAAGAAGTGATTTCCCGAACCAGATCAACAACGTACTTGCTTTCCCGGGAATCTTCCGTGGTGCATTTGATGTGAGAGCAAAAGAAATCAATGACGAAATGAAGTTGGCAGCGTCTGAAGCACTTGCAAATCTGATCACAGATGAGGAACTTTCTCCGGAATATATCATTCCGAAGGCATTCGATAAGCGAGTAGGACCAGCGGTAGCCAAAGCGGTTGCTGAGGCAGCAAAGAGAACCGGTGTAGCTCGTATTTAAACGAGATACGCAGGAGGGAAAGAAACTTCCAGAAGTCCCAATCAAAGTAGATGCTGCATGTTGTGCAGGAGTGACTCCAGAAAGTCATGAGACTGCACTGAAGGCCATGAAAGCGTGCCAGATAGATATTGTTGGATGAACGGATTACAAAAAGATATGGAATAAGGTAAAGCAGAAGCCAGAAAATCAGTAAAGGATTTTCTGGCTTTTTTGGTGTGCCTTGCGGTGCACATTTCTAACGGGTGAAAGTCCCCAATTCGCCCTGGTAGTGGGAAGGATACAGCCAAGACCAAGGGTGTCCATCGTGAGTTGGAATCTGAAGGAAAGTGGCAAATCTCTGGTCTGACGAACAGAAATCACATCAGGCTATTGTTAAGGATAAGGCCGCCAAACAAACCAAAATCCAATAACTGCTCGGAATTAACTATAGTAAATGTGGCAGATATATGGGGAAAAAGAAACGTGTGGTACCGAACGGTACGCACGGCGGTTTCAATGAGAGGACGGGAGCTAATCACTCCCTTCCTGCTCGATTATCTTCTGTTATTAATAACCTCTCTCGCCATATCTGCAAGTTCTCCGGCAGATAATTTTCCATCTATTTGCAGCAAATCATACTGGATGCCATCCTTATTCCAGTTAACGCTTTGAACCTGACTGACTTCAATCTGAGAAGCATTGTCATCGTAACTGAATACAACTTTTCCACTGGACTGGTCTTTTTTATCTTGTTCTGTCAATTCGTAATCATCCGATACCACTTTATTTATATAATGGTAACTGTTCAGTACCCTCACAGTTACGAGTCAAAATGCATTCCAAATCACCTTCGGTGATGGCATTTTGCCTTGTATGTCTCGGGATTTTGGCAAAAACATGCCAAAACACCTCGCGGGATACTACCTACTGAATAGTTACATATAATGTACATAATACAAATTTGTTCCATTTACAGTGGCAATAATATCACCTGACGGAGTAAGTTTTGAGGTAACTATTCAGTACCCCATTAAGTACATCTTGATTTTTCGGCAAAACAGAGAAAATAAAATTTCTGTTTCGTCATCGTTTTAGTGCAAAATGTGGATAATTTTTCAGTTTGGCTGCCAAGTGCTTTGGGTTTGTGGATTACTGAAACATAACTCCTTAGTTTTATCCAGATAACAGCATTTTTGTGGATTTTATCCGGGTGTTATCAGCATTTAATCTCTGATTTTTTGGGTTATCCACCGTCATTTTGACAGTATGCCAAAATCTTACGATTCGCTTTTTACCCCATTTTCCGTTAAAATAGAAGTATCAAATTTTAACGGAAGAAGGTGGGCTGATTGACAAAAGATGAAATGAATAAGAAGTTATTACAACAGGTTAATTCATTAACATCAACTGTAGATTCCCTGAATGCTACAATCAATGCGCAAACACAATTGATCGCTCAACTCAATCAGGCAATACAGGAACTAAAGGAACAGCTTAATAAGAACTCCAAAAACAGTTCCAAACCACCTTCAAAGTGATGGTTTCAAAAAGCCTGCCCCAAAGAGTCTGCGAAAACCATCCGGTAAAAAGGCTGGTGGACAGAACGGACATCAGGCACTGGAACTTCCAATCTGTATGCTGTATGGAGATACACGCAGAGGCACTTTCCCTTCTGACGTAAAAGCAGCCGTACAGTATGGCGAAAACCTTCAGTCATTAGCTGTTGCGTTGAATACCGTAGGTGCAGTCAGCATCAAACGCACCCATGAGATCCTTTCCGGAGTATTTAACATTCCGATTGCAACAGGAACAATCAGCAGCATGGTAAAAAGATGCGCTGACAGTCTGAGTGAAACAGTAGGTAAGATCAAGGATAAAATGATCGGTTCCGCACTTGGACATTTCGATGAAACAGGAACCAGAGTGGATAAAAAACTCTGGTGTGCACATCTTCTCCGTGAATTAACGGGGATTGATGAAAATCATTCTGAACAGAAGTGGGCATCTGCATTTATAGACCTTTTACTGGAAATGAAAAAGGTCAAAGGCAAATCTGTAGAGAAAGGTAAGGACTTTCTGAGCTATTATCACTATCATAAGTTCGATAAAAAG
>NZ_QTWS01000034.1 GCF_003461245.1 Blautia sp. AF19-10LB | reverse complement strand
GAGTTCTCGGAAACCTACCATAGTGATATGGCAAGGCGCCGGGTTCTTACCCTACTTTATGTCTCTGTGGCACCTATTCCGTTTTCAACATTTACGAACAGGGAATGGGGAAGTATTGGAAATAATTACGTGAAGGCATTATTAGCGTTGGGATTCCAGGGATTTTTTATGATGGTATGTGTTGCGATTTATGCGGTTCTGGTAAATGCCATTACAGTTGCGGATAATCTTCATACAGCTATCTGGTCAGTTGCAGCATATACAGTTATTTTATGTTTCAGTCTGTTTAAGACCAGTTCCCTGGCAAAATCAATCTTCAATGCACATTAGGAGGAAACAAGAATATGGCATATGTTCCAGTGCCGAAAGATTTTTCAAAAATAAAGACAAAATTAGCACTGAATTTAACTAAAAGACAAATTATATGTTTTTCTCTGGCAGGAATTTGTGGTGTTCCGGTCTATTTGCTGACAAAAGCAGGACTGGGAACAGATGTGGCAGCAACGCTTATGATCATAGTGATGCTGCCATTTTTCTTTTTTGCAATGTATGAAAAGGATGGATTTCCAGCAGAGAAAATATTGCTTCACATTATCCGGCAGAAATTTTTAAGACCTGGAATCAGGGTCTATCGTTCCCAAAACTTATATGACCGGATTATAGAGTACGATAAATTAGAGAAAGAGGGTGCATGGCTTGAGAAAAAGGCAAAAGAAGCCAGGGAAGCGAGAAATCCATTCCATTTCCTTAAAAAAGCAGACCGAAAAAAATAAGAAACAGAAAACCGGACTTACGAAAGAAGAAAAAAAGCGTCTGAAAGAACTTCGGATGATAAAAGCGGAGAATCAGAAGAAGAGGAAGCCTTTTACAGCGCAGGATACGATTCCATATAAGGAAATATATAAGGATGGTATCTGCAGGACAGATGATAACTATTATTCAAAGATGGTGCAGTTCTACGATATAAATTACCAGTTAGCGCAGAATGATGATAAAGCGGCTATTTTTGAGAACTATTGTGAGTTCCTGAATTCATTTGACAGCTCTGTTGAGGTACAAATTACATTTCTTAATCAACAGGTGAATTTTGATGAGTATGCAAAAAATATTGATATTCCAGAGCAGGATGACTGTTTCAATGATATTCGGAAAGAATATTCGGATATGTTGAAAATGCAGCTTTCCAAAGGAAATAATGGGCTTGTAAAAACAAAATATATTACATTTTCCATTAAGGCGGATAATCTGCGAAATGCAAAATCCAGGCTGGAGAGAATTGAAGCCAGTGTATTGAATAATTTTAAGGTGATGGGAGCCATGGCAGAGCCTTTAAATGGGGTAGAACGTCTGAAAATTCTGCATGATGTGATGAATATGGACACAAAAGAATCTTTCCATTTCCATTATGGGATGGTTGCAAAAACAGGTCTGCAGACAAAAGACTTTATTGCACCTACCGGATTTGATTTTCGCAATGACAGCTATTTTCGGATGGGACAGACTTTTGGATGCGTGTCATATTTACAGATTACATCACCAGAACTTACGGATAAACTGCTGGCAGATCTGCTGGATCTGGAAGAGAATCTTATCATCAATATGCACCTGCGTCCAATTGATCCCAAGGCAGCTATTAAAAGCCTGAAAAGTACGCTGTCAAATATTCAGAAAATGAAAATTGAAGAACAGAAGAAAGCGGTCAGAAGCGGATATGATATGGATATTATTCCAACGGACATTTCTACATACGGAGAGGATGTGGAGGGATTGCTCAATGAAATCCAGTCCAGGAATGAGAAACTTTTTGAACTTACTTTTTTACTGATGAATACAGCGGACAATAAGAGAAAACTGGACAATATTGTGTATCAGACTGCAGGAATCGCCCAGAAATATAATTGCAATATACGGAGACTTCAATATCAGCAGGAACAGGGACTTGTGGCATCACTACCACTGGGAATGAACCAGACTGGAATACAGAGAATTATGACTACGACTTCTACAGCAATCTTTGTTCCGTTTACCACACAGGAACTTTTCCAAGGCGGTGAAGCTCTTTACTATGGCTTAAATGCACTGTCAAACAATCTCATTATGGTGGATCGGAAACGATTGAAAACACCTAACGGCCTGATTTTGGGTACTCCTGGTTCCGGTAAGAGTTTTGCAACGAAAAGAGAAATTCTCAATGTTTTCCTGATTACAGACGATGACATTATTATCTGTGACCCGGAGGGAGAATATTTTCCGCTGGTAAATGCCTTAAATGGTGAAGTTATTAAAATCAGTGCAAAAAGTAATGATTACATCAATCCTATGGAAGTGAACCTGGATGTTATTTATCATCCGGAGAAATACAGGATTAATGGCGATGTGGAGGATATTGATACCATTATTGCTGATAAAGCAGAGTTTATCACATCTTTCTGCGAGGTCATTATGAAGAAACCTCAAAATGCAGAATTAAATGGTGATGAGGTTTCCATGATTGACCTGTGTGTAAAAGACATTTATAAAAAATATCTTTACAATGATCCAAAACCGGAAAATATGCCGACTTTGCAGGATTTCTATGAACGTCTGAACTTTTATGCACCAGATAAACCAGCAGCACAGAACATTGCCAACAGTCTGCAGTTGTATGTAACAGGATCGCAGAATGTATTCAACCATCGAAGTAATGTCGATACGCAGAACAGAGTGGTATGCTTTGATATCCGGGAACTTGGAACCACACTACGAAAAGCAGGGATGTTGATTGTCCAGCATATGGTTTGGACAAGAGTATCACAGAACCGCAGTCGCAGGAAATCAACCCGTTATTATGTGGATGAATTTCACCTTTTGCTGAACCAGCCACAGACTGCTAATTATTCTATTGAAATGTGGAAGAGATTTCGTAAGTGGGGTGGAATCATTACAGGAATCAGTCAGAATGTAACAGATTTTCTTGGCTCTCTGGCAGTAGAAAGTATTGTGGGAAACAGTGATTTTATCCTGATGTTAAATCAGCACAGCGGGGATCAGAAGATCCTTGCGGAGAAATTGAATATTTCCAAGCATCAGATTTCTTTTGTAAATAACAGTAATGCAGGAGAAGGGCTGCTTTTTTACGGAAATGTAATCATACCTTTTGCAGACAGATATCCGCAGGATACCAGAACCTATGCTTTGATGAGTACTAAACCGGATGAGATTCAGACTTAACGGACAAAAAAGCAGAGGTGAGGTACATTGGGAAAACAAAAATATACGGCGAAAGAGAAGAAAGTCAGCCGTATGACCAGAAATGGTCTGGTTGAGGAAAATCTTGCAACAAAGGAGACCAGAAAAGTTACAAACAGCGATCAGGAGTTGCCTTATAAACAGAAGGATGTAGAACAGGCATTTATTACTTCTGAAAAGAAGAAAAACTCTCATAAAAAAGCTGAAAAGAAACAATTTTCCGAAAAAGTTCAGGAGGGAAATCCTGCCAAAAAAGAAGAGGCTGCAAACAGTCCTCCAGGAAAACGAAAAACACAGGGACGGTACAGATACCGGGACAAGCCTGCAGGTGTATCTGTGGATTCAGCGGTAGAAATACGTGAGCGCAAAGAAAAACACAGGAGCCAGTATCAGCGACAGAAAAAGAAACAGCAGAGACTGCAGTTTGGAAAACTGGAGACAGATGGAAGTCTGAAGAAAGAAAAGAAAACTTCGGCTGAAACAGATGGAGGACATTTTCAGGCAGAGAAGAATGATGTTTCTACAAACCGAAAAAAAGGAAAGCAGAAATATAGCCGAAAAACAATAAAAACTTATCAGGAAGTGGATAAGGCTGCAAGAAAACAGGAAGCTGAGAGGCAGAACAAAATTCCGAAAGATTCTGTTTATACCAAGAAAACAAATGAGGAACAGAAAGCAAAGGTAAAGTACCATTTATATTTCGACAAAAAAACAGGGAAAACGGATGGTAAAAAGAAAACCTTGTCTTCTGTTCCAAAGAAAGCATTAAAAAATGCAGTATATCAGAAAGCAGGCGAAGACGAAAAGGAAAACAGTGCTGTAGATGCAGCACATAAGCTGGTGCGTTCAGGTGAGTGGATATTACAGGAACATAGCAGTAGAAATATCCGGAAGAACCGCAGTCAGATACATAAAGAAAACCGTTTAGAGAAAAGAGTCTGGAAGAGTGCATCCAGGTATCAATATCAGAAATATCTGGAAGAACATCCAGAGATGCAGAAAAAGCTGATCAGAAAATTAATACAGAAGCAGAGGATTAAGCGAGAGTATCAGATGGCATACCGGGCTGGGAAGATTGCAAAAGAAACAAAAGACACCTCAATCCGGTCAGTAAATCTTGCTACTAAAATTGCAAGAAAGGCACAGGAAGTATTTGTAAGAAATGTAACTACTCTGATCTCAATGGGGTTGTTATTGATTTTGCTTCTTTCCGTAATGACAGGATTTGCTTCCTGTTCGGCTATGTTTTCTAATGGAATTTCTACGGTAATCGCTTCCAGTTACATTGCGGATCCGGACGAAATTGAAAAAGCAGAGTTGTATTATACGCAGTTGGAAGCCAGTCTTCAACAGAAAATAAACCAGATGGAAGCCCGGTATCCAGGAAAAGATGAATACAGATATAACATTGGTGAAATCGGCCATGATCCTCATACATTGATCAGTTATCTGACTGCCAGTTATGGGGATTTTAAGTTTGATGAGATAAAAGGAGAACTGGAAACAATTTTTTCTTTACAGTACGGAATCACCGTAGAGGAAAAAAGTGAAACCCGGCAGGAAACATCTACAATACAGGTAGGGCAGTCATTGGGAAATGTTGTGACCAGTGGATACTGTAATTGTCCCATCTGCTGTGGCGTGTGGAGTGGAGGACCTACTGCTTCAGGGGCAATGCCACAGGCTAATCATACGCTTGCGGTTGATGCTGCAAACCCATTTCTTCCAATGGGGACGAAAGTAGTGATGAATGGGATTGAGTACACCGTAGAAGATACTGGAAACTTTGCCCAGTATGGTGTCCAGTTTGATGTTTATTATGATAATCACGCAGTAGCTGAGGCACATGGTCATCAGACCTGGGAATGTTTTCTGGCAGAGGGCAATCAGAACTCTGTGGAAGTTACCCGTACAGTAACTGCAGATGTACTGAATGTTTCTGTTCAGGCAAAACCGCTTAGAAGTGTTATTCTGTCCAGAATGGAAGAGGATGAGCAGGAAATTTATGAAGAGGTCTATTCCAACAGAGGAAATTTACAGACATATAAAACTCCGGTTGAGTTAAACTGGTATGCCTATATCAGTACCTATTATGGGTATTCTGTAAACAATGGAACCGGGCAGACACAACTTCACAGAGGTGTGACGATTAATGTACGACAGGGAACAGAAGTGAAGTCAGCGATGAATGGTTTTGTTGTAGATGTAGGATATAGCGGAACTTTTGGAAATTATGTAGTTACGCAGGATAAAAAAGGTGTGCAGATTAAATACGCTTATCTGCAGAGCATTTCGGTAGCAAATGGTCAGGAAGTAACAACAGATACTGTAATTGGTACAACGGGAAGTACAGGAAGTGCAACCGGAAGCCAGTTATATTTGGAACTGGTCAAAGATGGGGAATATTATAATCCTGTTTTTTATATCAGTACCGGAGATAGCGGGCTGTATGGTGGAGGCGGCAGTTATGATGATGAGACTGTGCGGAGATTATTTGCGGAAGCAGACAAATATCTTGGTATGCCGTATGTATGGGGCGGTTCCAGCCCGGAGACTTCTTTTGACTGTTCTGGTTTTGTAAGCTATGTGTTTACCAATTCGGGTGTCTGCAATATGGGAAGACTTACTGCACAGGGAATTTATGACATTTGTATGTCTGTATCACCAGAAGAAGCAAGGCCAGGAGATATTATCTTTTTCACTGGGACGTATGATGCGGGAGAGCCGGTTACCCACGTAGGAATTTATGCCGGAGATGGACAGATGATCCATTGTGGAAATCCAATTCAGTATACGTCCATTAATTCTGCATACTGGCAGTCTCATTTTTATGCTTTTGGCAGGCCATAAGGAGGGGCGTATTTGAACATTGAACGAATAAAAGAAGAACTTGCAAGAACCTACGCTAAGATTGAAAAGCTACAGAAAAAAGCAAGGGATCTGGAAGAACAGAAGAAACAGGCAGAGGATATGGAGTATCTGAAAATTATCCGAAGCAATGGAGTTTCCGCAGAGGAACTTCAGTTGATGATTGATATCAGCAAGGAGGAACAAAAAAAGATATTGGAAACCAGAGAAAAGGAGCAGACAGAAAATGAAGAAATTTCATAAAAGAGCAGCTGTATTTTTAACCGCAGCTACGTTAGCAGGACTTCCGGCAGGAGCTTTCTTTTATAGTTCGCCCGGAAGTCTGACTGTATGGGCAGATAATGTAGAAGTGGAATCATCAGAAGAAAGCAGCCCGGAAGATGTTGATTTTTCAGATGGATCAGAAGCTGAAATTCTTGCAGATCCAGTGGAACAGGCACAGGAAGATGCAGGAAATGATGTGACGGAAACACCAGAAGTAGGGATTACCTTTACAGAACCCGAAGGCTGGCAGACAGATACGGCAACCGTAAAAATTCAAGTGGAAGATACAAAGAATACAGGTGCTTTTTCTATTGCAAAAGTAGAAGCAAGACTTTCAGAAAATGGAGGATGGTCAGACATAACCGGAAATATGGAAGTATCCATCTCTTCTAATTGTAGTATTTATGTGAGAGTTACCGATCAGAATGGAAATACTTATGAGCAGAATCGTTACATAGAGTGTTTTGATAAAACCAAACCAACTATTATTGCGGCTGCGAAGAATGGGATACTGATCGTGCAGGGAGTTGATGCGGAATCGGGAATTGCTGCTTTGTATGTCAATGGAAATGAATTCACAGAACTGACGAATAATACATTAAATGTCCGTTTGCAAAAAGCGGATACTTCCTATGAATACTTTACCCTGCAGGCAAAAGACAAAGCAGGAAATATGTCAGAGATCTATAAAGTAGGAAACCCTTATTATGAAAATCCAGATGCAGTAAAAGAGAATACAGAGGTTTCCGGAACGGAGCAGAATGCGACTTCTTTGCCAGCCGATGGAACTGCAAGTAAGCCCACCAGTGCTACGGCAACCGTAACGGAACATCAGACAACGAATGAGACTGCTACTGCACCAACAGAACCAGAAAACACAGTAAATGAAACGGATACAGAAGCAGATACCGGACGGGTGCAGGGAGAAAGTTCTGCTTCCGGCATGACAACAGGAACAGTTCAGGACAAAGGGGGAAAGGAATTTTATACGATCAAGACAAAAAGTGATAAGGTTTTTTATCTGATCGTAGATAGGGATAAAACGGATGAAAATGTTTATCTTCTTACAGAGGTAGGCGAAAATGATCTGTTGAACTTTACGGATACCAACATGGTCACACTTCCACAGAACCAGGCTATTGCAGAATCCGCACTGCCACTTGAAACAGAGAAGATCACAGAGACACCGGAACCAGAAGTTACGATCATACCGGAAGAAAAGGAAGAACCTGAGAAGAAAAGCAATAATTCCGGCACGATTTTATTAATGCTGCTGGTTCTGGCAGGAGTTTGTGGTGCTTACTATTATTGGAAATTTATGAAAGGAAGAAATACTTCTTTTGATTATGAAGAGGACGAGGACGACGATGAGGAGGAAGATACAATTCGTGAGGATGATGAAGAATTAGAAGAATATGAAATGGAAGGTGAAGTAGAAGACGAAGAATCAGAGGAATAACTTTGTTTCACTTAATTACAGCGACAGGTGCAGAAAGGAGATTGAAAATTGCAGCTTGTAATTGCGGAAAAACCCAGCGTAGCCAGAAACATTGCGAAGGTGCTTCATGCCACAAACGTAAAAGATGGCTACCTGGAAGGAAAAGAATATCTGGTTTCCTGGTGTATTGGGCATTTGATTGAACTGGCCAGTGCAGATCAGTACCGGGATGACTGGAAAGCATGGAAATATGAAACACTTCCCATGATTCCGGAGAATTGGAAATATCAGATTAAAGAAAGTACCAAAGGGCAGTTTCGGGTTTTAAAGGAACTGCTTCACAGAGCAGATATCACAGAAGTTATATGTGCAACAGATGCAGGAAGAGAAGGGGAGTTGATTTTCCGTCTGGTATATAACCAGGCAGAATGTAAACTTCCCTTTAAAAGACTGTGGATTTCTTCCATGGAGGAAAAAGCAATTCTGGAAGGATTTCAGCAGCTGAAAGATGGACATGAATATGATGAGCTTTATTATTCTGCAGTGGCGCGAAGTGAAGCAGACTGGCTGGTAGGAATTAATGCCACCAGACTGTTTACGGTACTGTATCACCATCGGTTGATTGTAGGACGAGTGCAGACACCTACACTTGCAATGCTGGTGGAACGGGAAAAGAGCATCGAGAATTTCCAGAAAGAGAAGTATTATCTGGTTCATCTTCTGATGGATGGATTGGATGCTGTAAGCAACCGGATAAAAGAGAAAAGTGCTGCCGTTCAGATGATGGAGGATATGAAGGATGAAACTGCACAGATTCTTTCAGTAAAGAAAGAGAAGAAAAAGGTACAGCCGCCGAAATTATATGATCTGACCACATTACAGAGGGAAGCAAATCGTCTTCTTGGATTTACGGCACAGCAAACCTTGGACTATACCCAAAGCCTTTATGAGAAGAAACTGGTGACGTATCCAAGGACGGATAGCCAATATCTTACAGATGATATGGAAGAAAATGCGTTTTTGGTTATTGATGCGGTAAATAGAGTATTTCCAGAAATATCAATGAAGGGTTCGGAACCAGAGATAAAAAGACTTTTAAACAGCAAAAAGGTATCAGATCATCATGCAATTATACCAACGGTAGAAATTGCAAACACGGATTTAAAAGCACTTCCGGGTGGAGAAAAAGAAATTCTTATGCTGATTGCATCAAAGTTATTATGTGCATCGGAACAGGAATACATATATGAGAGTATTAAGACTGAAATTTCCTGTCATGGAGAACTGTTTACTGCATCTGGAAAGAATGTTCTCCAATATGGATGGAAAGAAGTGGAAGAACGGTTCTTTAAATCATATGGGAAAAATGCAGAAAAGCCAGAAGAGGAGGAAAGTGATTTTCCAGATATAAAAATAGGACAGGTATTTGAATGTGTTGTTGTAAAATTTAGTGAACATTTTACAGCACCGCCGAAACATTATACGGAGGATACGCTCCTTAGTGCCATGGAACACGCTGGAAGTTCGGATACGATAGAAGACGCAGAGAGAAAAGGGCTTGGAACTCCGGCTACCAGGGCAGCGATTATTGAAAAACTGATTGAGAAAGGCTTTATTGAGCGTAAAAAGAAGCAGATATTACCTACAGCAGATGGAAGAAATCTGATCAGGATTCTTCCGGAAATGATCAAATCACCAAAACTTACAGCAGAATGGGAAAATGATCTGACACTGATTTCCAGAGGCCAGAAAAATGTAGAAGAATTTCTCTTCGAAATTGAAAAAATGGTTACCAAATTGGTAAGTGATAATGGACAGCCAGTGGAAGAATACCAGAAACTATTTTCAGATGGTCGGAAAGAAATTGGAAAATGCCCAAGATGCGGCAATAAGGTTTATGTGGGAAAGAGAAATTATTATTGTTCAGGAAGTGATTGCAGTTTTACTTTATGGAAAAATAACCGATTTTTTGAGAGTCAGGGAAAAACACTTGATGAAGCAACTGTCAGGAAGCTGCTGAGTGAGAAGCAGGTGCATTTCAAAGATCTGGTATCAGAGAAAACAAAAAGGAAGTATGAAGCAACTATAAAGATGGAGGTTTCAGAAACCGGAAATCCAAAGTTTCAGTTGATTTTCCCGGAACGGAAGAAAGGAAAAAAGAATGAAGAATAAAAAAAATATGAGAAGATTTTTGTCGGGATTCCTGGCAATGCTTACAGTGTTATCTACAATTCTATCTCCAATACTGTCCTATGCGGCAGATGTAGTGCCAGTGCCAGAAGAGCCACCGTTATACGAAGCGGTAAAAAATGAACTGGATGCAGATGAGGTGGTAAAAGCAAAAGATCTGGAACTGGAAACAGGCAGTATTTTTGAAGTGGAGAAAGATTTTACCGGACTGGAAATACCAGATGAAAAAAAGGTGAAGATCACTTTCCATGAGGCAAAAAATGAGGAAAAGCAGGACTTTACAACAGATTACGAAGATACATACAAAGCTGTTTATTATGTGGAGCCAGTAAGTGGCCACCCAATTTATCAGATCAATCGTAAGCTGATTGTAAAGGAAGCGGTGGTGCAGGTTGCTGAATCTGAGAATCAGGAATCTGTAAGCAACCAGGAAGATGAGAATGAAGCAGAAGGCGAGGAACCAGCCATAGGCACTGCAGAGAGTGAAGAACCTGTGCAGAATGAGGTAAATGTAGAAATTCCGTCAGAGGATGAAATCTATGAAGAAGTAACTCCGACAGAAATTCCGGTTGAGGAAGAGCCAATAGATACACCAATCCCGGAAAACCCGTCTGAGGAAGTTTCAACAGAAGAACCTGCCATAGATGATAATCCGGATACAGACAGCACATTTGAAGAAATTACAGATACAGATCCGGAAGAAATGCCAGAGGCGACAGACGACTCTTTTACAGATGGAACAGAGAAAACAGAAGATGCAGATGGAAATTATCAGGTAAATATTGTTCGTGGAGAGGAATTTCATATTGAGCTGAACCATGAAGATGGACAGTATCAGCCAGGAGAAACCGTTGTTTTTTCTGGAGATATGCCGCAAGGCAGCTTAATTGCAGTAGGAACAACAAAAGTACAGGCAAACCAGACAGAGAATACAGAAGATTTATTGTATTCTGAGGTGACTTATCACGAAGAATCGGATAAATTCAGTTTTGAAATGCCAGCAGATGACATTGACCTAAGTGTTTCCATGGATCAGGCAGAAAACGGTATCATGTTACTTGCAACCGATACTCCATGGGATGATGCAACAAATATTGAAGCAAATAAATATTACTATTATTCAGATGGCCAGCTTCATCCGTTTGATACAGTTATGGGACAGGGTGGAAATGACAGCTACAAATATGTTCGTTACAAAGCAGGCGGAAAGACTTATACAGTAAATGCGTATTGTATGCAGCACTCCATGCAGTCACCTCCAAGTGGGACAACATATAAAAATATGGTTGAACTGGATGAAGGCGGAGATGATAAATATTTGAGAAAAGCCTTATTCTATGGATATGGCGGTCCAGGATGGGGACATACATTCAATGGATATAATGTAAAATCCATTATGGAAAAATATGGATGCAGTTCTGAGACAAGAGCCATGCAGCATTACCTGGTTGACTATTTATATGATGGCGAATCCGGATTTGGAGGTGCGCTTTCTACAACCGCTAAAAATATGCTGAAAGAGATTAAAGTAGCTCTTGCTAAAATGCCTGATCCGACAGCAATGAAACTTCTTCCAGGACTTTCCGTTAATGCAACGGGAAAGGAAACAGAAAGTTTTACCTGGAAGGCAAATGAAGCATTTACCATTACCATTCATCTGGAAAATGGTGTGAGCCTTGTCAACGAAACTACAGGAAAGACGGCATCTGGAAATGTCACTGTAAAAGGTGGAGAGAAATTTCATCTTGTAGCTACAACAGCCAATATGGGCAGTCTGAAAGGAAAGTATGCGATCACTTCCAATTTTCCCCTGGATTTCCATGCAATGCTCTTAAAATTGGAGAGTTCACAGGACATTGGTTTTGGCTACTATACGGATTCCTCTGACCTGCAGATTACAGTTGACTGGCCGGAAGAAGCAGTCATTGAAATTACAAAGAAAGATGGAGATACTGGAAAAAATCTAGCTGGAGCCGTGTATGGGGTATATAGTGATAACGCCTGCACAAAGCTGATTGCTAAAATGCCGCCAACAGACAGCAATGGTTCTTCACGTGTAACTCTTACTAAGACACAGGATACAGTTTACTTAAAGGAAATTACAGCACCAGAAGGTTATGTTGTCCAGGCTTCCTCTTATGGAGTGAAATTAGTAGTTGGCAGCACGACCAAACAGACTGTAACGGACAAAGAGCAGAAAGGAAATCTGACCGTTTATAAAGAGGGGGAGGTTTTCGTAGGAGCTGTATCTGATGAAAATGGAACTTTATTCCAGTATGAGAAACGCCGTCAGAAAGGAGCCGTTTATAACGTATATGCTGCCGAGGATATTGTAACAGCAGGTGGAAAAACAGTTTACAAAAAAGGCGCAGAAGTAGCGAAAAATCTGATCACAGGTGAGAACGGTTCTGTAACGGTAAAGAATCTTCCGCTTGGAAGCTATAATGTAACAGAAGCACAGGCCCCGGAAAATTTTTATAATGCAAAAGAAACAAAAAAAGTAACCATTTCTTATGCAGGGCAGACTGCAGAAGCGGCTTTCTCAGAGACTACCTTTACAAATGACCGTCAGAAAGCAGTGGTGCAGGTGATAAAGAAAGATAAAGATACTGAAAATACACTATCCGGAGGGCATTTTGCTCTGTTTGCAGCGCAGGATATGAAAACTGTGGATGGAAAAGTAGCAGTAAAAAAAGATGCTCTGATTGAGACTGCAATTACTGGTACTGATGGAAAAGCAGCATTTAAAGCAGATCTTCCAGTGGGATTTTCTTATTATGTAAAAGAGGTCCAGGCTCCGGCTGGTTATGTCAGAAATGAGAAAGATACTTATTCTTTCCAGTTCAGTTATACCAATGATGAACAGGCAAAAATTTCTTTCAGTCATACTTTTGTGAATGATAGGGTCAGTGCTGCAATCTCTTTGAATAAAAAAGATGCCGAGACAAAAGAAAATAAGGCACAGGGAGATGCTTCCCTGGAAAATGCGGTGTATGGACTTTATGCAAGAAACGACATTACCCATCCAGATGGAAAGACAGGCGTTATTTATAAAGCCGGAAGCCAGATTGGTACGCTAACTACCGATAAAGAAGGAAAAGCAAGGATAGAGAATCTTTATCTTGGAGAGTATTACATCAAGGAAATTACCCCATCCGTAGGATATCTGGCAGACGAGCATGAATATGATCTTGTATGCAGTGATGAAGGTGATCTGACAGCGGTTGTAGAAAAAGAGTGTACCTCACTGGAAACGGTGAAGAAACAGCCGTTTGAACTTATTAAAGCTGCCAATAATGGAGACACAGATGCTGCATTACTATCCGGAGCTGGATTTAGTGCATATCTGGTATCTTCTTTGGTGGTAAAAGAGGATGGAAATTATGATTTTTCCTCTGCAGAGCCGGTTGTGATCGGTGAAAATGGAGCAACGGAAATTTTTACAAATGAGAAAGGCTATGTAAAATCCATTGCAATTCCATATGGAACATATCTGGTGAGAGAAACTACAACACCCCATAATTACAAACCTGTAGATGATTTTATTGTCCGGATTACAGAGAATAAACCAACAGAGCCGCAGACATGGAGAGTTCTTTTGGATAAAGAATTTTCTGCAAAACTGAAAATTATCAAACAGGATGATGAGACTAAAAAATCTGTTCTAATTCCGGGAACAGAGTTTAAAATTTATGATCTGGATCATGAAAAATATGTAGAGCAGGTAACTACATACCCGACAACTGTTACACATACCTCATATTTCACAGATATAGATGGATATCTGATACTGCCTCAGAATTTAAAAATTGGTCATTATAGAATCGAAGAGGTAACAGCACCGGACGGTTATACCATTAACAAAAATTATGTCGAAATACAGGTGGATACCAATACCCTGTATCAGACGGATCCGATTTCAGGTGATGCGGTCATTGAAGTGGTATATGAGGACCATTCGGTGAAAGGAAAACTCACTGTACAGAAAAAAGGAGAGGTTCTTTCGACCTATAAGAATGATTTTAGGTATGAAGTTCAGAACCTTTCCGGTGCAGTATATGAAGTATATGCTGCAGAGGATATCTATACAGCAGATTTCCAGAAAGATGATACAGGAAAAAGAATCCTGGAATATGCAAAGGGTGTAAAAGTTGCAGAACTGACAACGGATGAATCCGGAAAAGCAGATCTTGATAATCTGCCTTTAGGAGAATACAAAGTGGTAGAAAAGACTGCACCAGAGGGATTTGTATTAAATGAAGAAGAACAGAAAATTTCTTTCGTCTATGCAGACCAGGATACACCAGTGATCTCACAGAGTGCAGAGTTTATAAATGATCGCCAGAAAGTAGAAGTGTCAGTTGTGAAAAAAGATGCTGAAAATGAGAAAGGGCTTTCTGGAGCAGAGTTTGGTCTTTACGCAAAAGAGGATATAAAAGCAGGGGATAAGGTACTGGTAAAAGCAGACGAACTGCTTACAAAAGCGGTAACAGGTGAAGATGGAAAAACTGTTTTTGAGCAGGATCTGCCATTTGGAACTTATTATATAAAAGAACTGGCAGCACCAGATGGTTTTGTATCTTCAGATGAGCAGATTGAGGTGACTGCGAAATATCAGGGACAGGAAGTAAAAACAGTAAAACTGGAAACCGTTTTTAAGAATGAGCCGACAACAACTGAATTTACGAAATCAGATATTACAACAGGTGTGGAACTTGACGGAGCAACACTGACGGTTTTGGATTCAGACGGAAAAGAAGTAGAAAAATGGACTTCTGTAAAAGGAAAAGCTCATGTAATAAAAAGACTCCATGTGGGAAAAACCTACACACTTCGGGAAGAGTTTGCACCATATGGTTATCTGCAGGCGGAGGAAGTGAAATTTACAGTTTCTGATACTGCAGATGTTCAAAAAGTAGAAATGAAGGATGCTGTTCCGGTTGGACGAATCATCATCAATAAAAAAGGTGAATTTGTCAAGGAAGTTACCTGGAAAGATATGCTGGCAGGCGGCATGGACGCAGCATTTGGCTATGTTACAGGTTCTTTGAAAGATGTTATTTTTGAAATTTATGCAGCGGAGGATATCAAGGCTGCAGATGGGGAAAGCAGTGATTATTATAAAAAGGACGAATTGGTAGCAACAATTACGACAGATGCTCTTGGATATGCAAGATCAGAAGATCTTCCTTTAGGCAAATATTATGTAAAGGAAAAAGAGACGGCGGATGGATATGTTCTGGATGGAGAAATCAGAGAGGTTGATCTGACTTATCGTGATCAGAATACTCCGGTTGTGACTTATGATGAGGACTGGCAGAATAACCGCCAGAAAGCAAAAGTAACTGTAGTTAAGAAAGAAAAAAATACAGACCGTGTTCTGGAAGGCGGAGTATTTGCACTTTATACAAAGAATGATATTTTAAATGCAGAAGGCGAAGTAATCCTGAAAGCAGATACCATGATCGAGCAGAAAGCTACGGATCAGGATGGAAGGATTGTATTTACGGCAGATCTTCCAATCAATGGCAACTACTATGTAAAAGAAGTGCAGGCTCCTGCTGGATTTGTGACAACAGAAGAAATCAAGGAATTTGATTTTGCTTATGCGGGAGAAGAGGTTGCAGAAGTATCCTTTGAGTTCACTTATGAAGATGAGCCAACTACTTTTGAAATCACAAAATCAGATATTACAACCGGGGAAGAATTACCAGGTGCAAAACTGAAAGTATCCGATTCAGCGGGAAACGTTGTGGATGAGTGGACTTCCGGAAGCACACCACACATCATTAAGGAACTGGAAGTTGGAAAGAAATATACATTAACAGAGACAATTCCTGCTGATGGTTATGCAACTGCAGAATCCATTACGTTTGTAGTAGAAAATACTGCAGATATACAGAAAGTAGAAATGCAGGATGATACAACAAAAATTCTGATCAGTAAAGTTGATATGACAGATGGAAGCAGCGAGGTCAAAGGTGCTAAACTGTATATTCTTAATGAAAACCAGGAAGTTATGGAAAGCTGGACATCTGGTGATCAGCCCCATTATGTAGAGAAACTTTCAGTCGGCACTTATACGTTGTTGGAGGAAACAGCACCGAAAGGCTATATTGTGGCAAATAAAGTGACATTTGAGGTTAAGGACACCGGAGATGTTCAGGGAGCCAAAATGGAAGATGAACAGGCAATGGGCAAGGTAATCTTAAATAAAACGGATAAAGATACCAAGAAGCCAATGAAAGGTGTAGAATTTGCCCTTTGTGACAGCAAAGGTAAAGTTCTGGAAACTCTGGTAACAGACAGTGCTGGCCATGCAGAATCAAAGAATTATCCGATTGCGACTTTTAAGAATGGGCAGTATAAAAAAGCAATCACATATATCCTGAAAGAAACAAAAACACTGGATGGCTATCAGCTTGATGAAACCGAGCATAAGATTCAGTTTGAATATGTCAATGACCGTACTCCTGTGATTGAATATATTCTGGATCTGACAAATAAGAAAGCTCCGGAAAAAGACACTCCGGAAACATCAGAAAACCAGGGAGTCAGCACTCCTGGTTCCCATGGTTCTGATGCGACTTCTGTATCCAATTCACCAAAAACAGGAGATAATACAAATATTGCTATTTTTGTGCTGGCACTTGCAGTATCAGCAGGATGTCTGGGAACTGTAGTGACAGTTAAGAGAAAACGCAAATGATAATATAAATAGTGTTCTGGGGCTGTGGTTACTGCACAGCCCCATTTTGAAAAGGAGAAGAAATTGAAATTAGGAGCAAGAATAAGAAAAATCCGTATGTTTCGCAACATAACTCAAAAGGAATTGGGACGCAGATTAGGATATGGGGAAAGTAGTGCGGATGTGAGAATCGCCCAATATGAAAGTGGACAGCGTACACCGAAGCAGGAAACGCTTATCCGGATAGCAGAAATATTGGAAGTTGATGTCCGAAATTTTTTAAGTCCTGGAATTGCGACAATGGACGAATTAATGGAAACTTTATTCTGGATGGATGAAGAAAATAGAGGGCTTTTTCATCTGTTCCTGCTAAATGATTCAGAAAGTGAAATAGTTGGAATTACAATGAGGGATAAAAAAACAATGTCTTATCTGCAGGAATGGATGGGGAAAAAGCAGAAATTGGGCGATGGAAGAATCACAGAAGAGGAATATCTGGAATGGAAACTGCATTGGCCAGAGAATAAGAGAAAAACAGAATATAAAACCGTATGAAGTAAAAAGGAATTGCTTTGCGGAGAGTTACCTGTTAGAATATTACTGGAGTAACCGTGTACAGGGTTGGTAAAAACCTCCTGGATTTTCAGATTCCGTTAAGGGATACAGAAGAAGGGAGGTGGAGCGAATGGATACATACGAAGTCTTGAGCTTATTGTTCTTAGGCGGTACGTTTCTGATTGCTTTGCTTGCCTATTTGGATAATAGGGACAACAAGCGAAAAAAATAGCCTACCCTGTCTGCCAACAGGATAGGCAGCTCTCTTTGAGAGCAAAATAAATTAAAACCTAATCCAGGAGCATCCACCTTGTGGGCGGTTACTCTTTTCAATTAGAATATAGCATTTTCTCTCCGAAAAGTAAAGTACATTTTATGCAGCCAATTCTAAAAAAGAGTGGGCTGTTTTTTTATTGATAGGAGGGAAGTTTAATGTCTAAACTACAGGACATCCGAAACTTGGTGCAGGAACATGCCGTATCAGTGAGCAGTTCGCCAGGGGATTGGATGGATTATATGGACACAGCATCAAGGTTATATCGTTATTCTTTTTCAGACCAGCTTCTGATCCATGCACAGCGTCCAGACGCAACAGCCTGTGCATCACTGGAACTATGGAATGAAAAGATGTTACGCTGGGTAAATCGTGGTGCAAGAGGAATTGCCTTGTTTGATGAAACCTGGCAGAATACCAAACTTCGTTATGTGTTTGATATTTCGGATACCCACATGGTAGCCGGAGGCAGAAGCCCATATCTTTGGAAGATGCAGGAACACCAGAGAGAAGAGATCCTCACCCATCTGGCAGAAGTCTATGCTCTGGAAGAAAAGGATGCGGCAACTTTGCAGGACGCATTGATGGCGGTCGCAAGGGAAATGGTCAATGACAATCTGGAGGAATACCTGGATGGATTGGAATATGCTGTAGAAGGTACTTATCTGGAAGATCTGGATGAGGTGACGATCCGCAGTGATTTTCGTCAGCTGGCAACAGACAGTGTTTACTATCTGCTTTCCAGGCGATGCGGGCTTGACCCGATGGAACTTCTGGAAGAAGAGGACTTCATGCATATCACAGATTATAACCGTCTGTCAGTTCTCACCTTCCTTGGAAATGCGGCAAGCCAGCTCAGTGAGAGTATTCTGATTGATATTGGAAAGACCGTACATAAAATTTCTCTGGAAGAAGCGAGAAAAGAGGTTGAAAAATCCAATGAAAGGAATTATAATAACTTTACCACGTTAATGCACGAAATTAAAGATCAGGATGCAGAAACGAAAAAAGAAGAAAATATTGAAAATGAAGGAGGAAACGATTATGGAACTGACATATCATCGCAAGGGAGATTACCTGTTTCCGAATCTGACCGTCGAAGAGGAAGAAGTGACGATCGGGAAATATGGGATGCTGCGGAGGACATTTCTGAAAGAACACAAGAACAGCCTTTATCAGAGCCTGTTTCTGACCGGGAAGCTGAACAGCCATCTGGAACAGATCGAGAAAGCAGCACAGGAGAGAATGGACAGCCAGATGGAGAAATTACTGGAGAAGAATCCGGCACCGGACAAGGAAGCAGATCCGATGGCATGGACAGCACACATGAACGCACTGATGGCAACAGCGGAAGAGAGCATCTTGACGGAATTGGTATACAGTTAGTAGAAGATACAAGAGAAGATGGATTGAGTAAAGCAGAGGAAGAGATCGCCTCTGCTTTATCTTTGCCCGAATATCCCACCGCAGATGAACAAAGACGGCAGATCGAGAAAAGGGCAGCTGCCCTTTATGCCGGAGAAATCCCGATTCCAGAGGAAGTTGTCGATGAGATCTTACGGACAGGAGGAAACCGGAAAGCCAGCCAGCTCCGGATCATCTATAATTTCATGAGTGAACAGACACCGGAGGAATATACGGAGTTTGTGAAGCGTGAATACCGTAAAGGTGGAAAAGGCTTTCAGATTGATGGAAATGAATATTCAGTCTGGTTTGATGAAACTGGGATGCAGATCGCAGTGGGGCATACGGTTACAGACCATATCTTAGATAAGGCATTTTTATCATGGGAGGATGTCAGCGGACGTATCCATCAGCTTTTAGATCAGGGTGAATATGCACCACAGTCTGTATTGGATGCGGCAAGAAGTAATGCAGTAAAAGAACACGCCCAGGCTCTTGCCTATATGAAAGGCGATATGGCAGAAGGAGTAGCCGAGATTGTTTTTGACGAAGAGGACTTACCACATCTTCGCAGTATCTATCCGGAGATCACAGATTATCTGGAAGAAAAGTTGGAAGATCCCCAGTGGCTTTCGGAACTGAATGAAAGACTGGATGCACTGGCAGAAGCCTATGAAGAAAATCATTCCATTATGCGTTTCCATCATTATAATCCTGTAAATATCTCAAAGCAGTTTCAGAAGTTTGCGGATGAGGTCATCCCTTATCAGGCAAGGGACGGGTTTGCCTGGAAAGAACATCCGATGTTCATTACACAGGATGAGATTGATGCTTTTCTTGCAAGGGGTGGAGCGTATTCGCAGGGCAGGCTCAGGACGTATTCTTTTTATCTGCTGCATGAGGATGAAAGAGCGAGGACAGGTTTTATCAAGGAACAGTATGGGATCGGTGGAAGCAGTCATGCACTGTCCGGTGCCGATGATTCACATACAAACTATGATGGAAAAGGTTTGTTTCTTGCAAGAGGTGCTTATGGGAATCCATATACGTCAATTTTATTATCCTGGAATAAAGTTGCAAATAGAGTAGCTTATCTGATAAAGAATGACCAGTTCCTGCAGGCAGAAGATTATGCTCGTATGCCGGAATATGAACGGGAGCAGATGGCGAATAAGGTACTTCGCTTTTATGACCGTCTTCCGGAAGAGATAGACAGACCATTTACGGATGATTTCTTCTGGGAAAAACCAGGAAAAGAAATGGTGGCAGTATTAGAGAATCCAGAGCAGACAGAAGAACTGTTACAGAAGATGGATGCAGCATTGGCAGCTCTTCCATTGGATTTTGAAGCGTATGGGACAAACTATCAGCAGAAAACAGAACTTCTTTCGGAACTCCACCAGTATGCAGAAGGAATCTATACGATATTCCCGACACCGGAAGCAGAACCGTCTTTTGCGGAACCATCCGGACACCAGATGACCATGTTTGATTTCTTGGATACGAAGGCAGTGGCAGAACCGACCGTAGTAGATATGTCAGATGTGGAGGAAATAGAAGAGGAAGAGGTTACTGCCGAAGAATCTATTCTGGAAAGTCAGGAACAGGAAAAAGCTGTGATAGAACCATACAACTTCCGTATCCAGGATAATGACCTTGGTGCAGGCGGTCCGAAGGCAAAGTATAAGGCAAATATGGAAGCCATCCATTTGTTACAGACTTTGGAGAAAGAAGAACGTCTGGCAGCACCCGAAGAACAGGAAATTTTATCCCGTTATGTTGGCTGGGGTGGTATCCCGCAGGCATTTGAGGAGAGTAACAGCAGCTGGGCAGATGAGTATCTGGAATTAAAGAATACCTTATCACCAGAAGAATACAGAGCAGCAAGGGCATCGACCTTAAATGCTTTTTATACATCCCCGACCGTGATCCGAAGCATGTATGAAGCACTGGAAAATATGGGACTGAAACAGGGAAATATCCTGGAACCATCGTGTGGAGTCGGTAACTTTATGGGAATGATCCCGGAGAGTATGAGCAAAACCAATATGTACGGTGTAGAACTCGACCCGGTTTCGGGAAGGATCGCAAAACAGCTTTACCAGAAAAATAAGATTGCCGTGCAGGGATTTGAGGAAACCAGTTATCCGGACAGCTTTTTTGACTGTGTGATAGGCAATGTTCCGTTTGGAGCGTATCAGGTCAGTGACCGCAGATATGACCGGCATCATTTTATGATCCATGATTATTTTATTGCAAAATCCCTTGATCTGGTGCGTCCCGGTGGCGTAGTGGCTGTGGTAACTTCCTGTGGAACGATGGATAAGCAGAATCCGGCAGTGAGACAGTATATCGCAAACCGGGCAGAACTGCTTGGAGCCATCCGATTACCGAATAATGCGTTCCAGAGAAATGCCAATACCAGCGTTGTTTCTGATATTCTGTTTTTCCAGAAAAGAGACAGGGCATCCATTGAGGAACCGGAATGGTTAAATTTAAAGGAAATGCCGAAAGGCTATTCAGTCAATGCTTATTTTGCAGAGCATCCGGAAATGGTGCTTGGTGAGTTTACTACAGAAAGTACCCAGTATGGAAAGCAGGAAGTGACCGTAAAACCAAAAGAAGGAATTACCTTAGAAGAACAATTAAAAGAAGCTGTCCAGAATATCCATGGTACGATCACGGAACTGGAACTTTCGGATACAGAGTTGGAGGAGGATGTTGTCTCTATCCCGGCAGACCCGAATGTAAAGAATTTCAGTTTTACCGTAGTGAATGATGAAGTCTATTACCGGGAAAATTCTGTGATGAACCGCATGGATCTTCCGGCTATGACAGCGGAACGTGTTAAAGGGCTGGTGAACATCCGTGATGTTACGAATGAACTGATCCAGTGCCAGATGGAAGAGGGAAGCGATGAACAGATCACAAAGCTGCAGGAAAAACTCAATGAAGAATACGATACCTTTACAGCAAAATATGGTCTTCTCAGCAGCAATGCCAATAAGAGGGCATTTAGCCAGGACAGCAGCTATTGTCTTTTGACTTCTCTGGAATTTCTGGATGATAAGGGAGAACTGAAACGGAAAGCGGATATTTTTACCAAAAGGACAATCCGCAGGGCAGAAACGGTAACTTCCGTGGATACTGCCAGTGAAGCACTTGCGGTTTCCATTGGTGAGAGGGCAGGCGTTGACCTTTCCTATATGGCACAGCTTTCCGGGAAAACAGAAGCAGAACTTACCGAAGAACTGGCAGGGGTGATCTTTAAAAATCCGATCAGTGAAAAATGGGAGCCGTCGGACGAATATCTTTCTGGAAATGTGAGGGAGAAACTGCAGATCGCAAAACAGTTTGCAGAAGATCATCCGGAATATCAGGTGAACGTGCAGTATTTGGAGCAGGTACAGCCAAAAGATCTGGATGCGTCAGAGATTGAGGCAAGACTTGGGGCAACCTGGATCTCCGAGGATTATATTACAAGGTTCATGGCAGAGACATTTCATACACCAAGATATTATGTAGGGAGCAAGGTCAAAGTCCAGTATGCCGAAGTGACCGGACAATGGAATGTTATGGGAAAGAATGTGGACAGCTACGGAAATGCCCTTGTCACTTCCACTTATGGAACACAGAGAGCCAATGCCTACCGCCTTTTGGAAGATGCCTTAAACCTTAGAGATACCAAGATTTATGACACGGTACAGGATGCCGAGGGGGAACACCGGGAATTAAACCGGAAGGAAACAATGCTGGCACAGCAGAAGCAGGAGCTGATCAAAGAGGAATTTAAAGAGTGGATATTTAAAGACCTGCACCGACGGGAAGATCTCTGTAAGATTTATAATGAACGATTTAACAGCATCCGTCCACGGGAATATGATGGAAGCCATATTCAGTTTGTCGGCATGAATCCGGAGATCACCCTGATGCCGCACCAGAAAAACGCAGTGGCTCATGTGCTGTATGGAAATAACACCCTTCTGGCTCATTGCGTAGGAGCAGGGAAGACGTTCCAGATGATCGCAGCCGGTATGGAATCAAAACGGCTGGGACTCTCACAGAAGAATCTTTATGTTGTGCCAAACCATCTGACCGAGCAGTGGGGCAGTGATTTCCTACGTCTCTATCCGGGAGCAAATATCCTGGTGGCAACAAAGAAGGACTTTGAGCCGGCAAACCGAAAACGTTTCTGTTCCCGTATTGCGACAGGAGATTATGATGCCGTGATCATTGGACATACACAGTTTGAGAAAATCCCCCTTTCAAGGGAACGGCAGATTGCCATGCTGGAAGATCAGATCGCAGATATTACGTTTTCCATTGAAGAAGCGGCACATCAGGCAGGACAGAATTATACCATCAAGCAGTTGGAAAAAACAAAGAAGAGTCTGCAGGCGAGGATGAAGAAACTCAATGACCAGACCAGAAAGGATGATGTAGTAACCTTTGAGCAGTTAGGCGTAGACCGGCTGTTTGTGGATGAAAGCCATTCATTTAAAAATCTTTTCTTATATACAAAGATGAGAAATGTGGCGGGTATCTCACAGACGGATGCACAGAAAAGTTCGGATATGTTTATGAAATGCCGTTACATGGATGAACTGACAGGCGGCAGAGGTATCACCTTTGCTACAGGTACTCCTGTATCGAACAGTATGACTGAGCTTTACACTATCATGCGTTATCTCCAGTATGACACACTCATGCGTATGGGTATGGGACACTTTGATTCCTGGGCGGCAACGTTCGGGGAGACAGTAACCGCAATCGAGTTCGCTCAAGTATTATAGGCATATGGAAGCAATTTTAATTCCATACAGAAATACGCTAAAAAACAAAGAAAAAGGAAATGTTGGAACAGACAGGAAGCAAGGAAGCCAGAAATAGATATGGATTAGCAAAGAAAAAAGGCAATAAATGAAGCATAAGTGAAAAGCGACAGAAGGTGCGAAAAGCATTTTCTGCTACCTCTTTCAACATTTAAAATGATAATGTAAAAGTAAGTGTTTGTTTAAGATAGTAATTTGAAAAAAGTTGATACTAAAAAAACGAAATACACAAAAACTACAAGAAAAACTGATAAAATAAAAAAAACGGAAAATAAGAGGTAGCTAAGAATGAAAAAAATTTTAATTATAGAAGATGATTTGGATATTCAAGAGCTGATACAGTTTTTTTTAGAGGATCAAGGGTATGAAGTGATTACGGCATCTGATGGAATAGATGGTATTGCGGTTTTTCTGAAAGAACAAATTGACTTGATACTGCTCGATATTTTACTTCCTAAAATGGATGGGTATGCAGTTTGTGAACTAATACGAAAAGAATCGGAAGTACCAATCATTATGATAAGTGCATTGGGAAGAGAAGAAGACCAGATAAAGGGATTTGAAATGCAAATAGATGACTATATCCCCAAGCCGATTTCTCTTCCAATTATGATAAAAAAAATAGAAGCTGTTCTGCGTAGATATGAAGGAGTAGATATAACAAAAGATCACGAGTTAAAATACAGAGAGATAATATTGATTGTAGGAAATTATCAAGTGAAAATAGGGAAAAAGTTAATTGATTTGACACAGAAAGAATATGAAATTTTGAAAGAATTGATTGAAAATCAGGGATGCGTGATAACAAGAGAGAGCTTTTTAAATCGTCTATGGAAATATGAATTTGAAGGTGAAGAACGTGCAGTTGACAATCATATCAAAAATTTGCGGAGAAAATTGGGAAAAGCAGGGGATTATATAAAAACGGTAAGAGGGGTGGGGTATCGAATTGATAAAGCTAATTAGAGAACATTTGTCTACAAAAATATTTATAATTACAGTATGCTTATTGATTACTGTTGGTAGTGCGATTTATGGAATGGTTGCATTGGGGATGTCACGGAGCTATTTTTTAGAGTTGGATAGAAGTTTGAGTAATCAGACGGAAAAAATGGTACTTCAATTATCGAATACTTCAGTGCAGGAAATAGATGGAATATTAAAAATGTTTGCATTGGAGCATGGGATTTCTATTGTCTTAAAAGATAGTGACGAAAAGGTACTTGGTATATATGGAGATATGGAATATTCACTGGCTCCTGGAACAGATGTAGAAGATATTCTGTTAGGCAGTGGGATAACGGAATCTTATTCCTGTAAGTTAACGAATGGAAAAACATATTGGATTCAAGTGTTTGGAAACAAGGAGAAAGTAAATATTGGACTGGAATCATTAAAAAGAATTTTACCTATGTTGGGGGCTATTACTTTTTTGGCAGCATTAGCTATTGCTGCTTTATACACAAAATATATTACGCGTTCAATTTTAAAGGTGAGTGAAGTTTCAAAAAAAATGGCAAATCTTGATTTTCGAGTTCGATATACAGAAGACCGGAGGGACGAGATTGGAATTTTGGGAGAAAATCTGAACGAACTTTCGGAAAAATTAGAGAGTGCTTTGGATGAATTGAAAGAAAAAAATACTGATTTAGAGAAAAGCATCAAACTTGAGCAGCAACTGGAACAACAACAAATGGCTTTTTTTTCAGCTGTTTCGCATGAATTAAAAACTCCGATTACAATTCTAAAAGGACAAATTCAGGGAATGTTATTAGAAGTAGGGGGATATAAAGACCGAGATAGATATTTAAAACGTTCTTTTGAAGTAGCTAATTCCATGGAGAATATGGTGCAGGAAATTCTGTATGTTTCAAAAATTAGAACATCGGGATTTGAGTTGAAATTGATAGATATACCACTTCACCAACTTGTTGAGAATGTGATTAAGGAACAGGAAGATATGGCTATTGATAGGGGATTACAGTTTCATATACGAATAGAAGAATCAACTTGGATACGGGCAGATGAAGCTCTTTTCACGAAGGTCATAAGTAATGTGGTAGGAAATGCAATTAAATATACGAATGAGGATGGAAATATATGGGTTGGAGTGTATAAAAGAGGTGAAGAAATAATTTTTTGGATTGAAAATGAAACGGAATCTATTGATGAGAAAGAAATTCCAAAATTATGTGATGCATTTTATCGTATTGATAAATCCAGAAATAAAAGAACTGGTGGAAGCGGCTTGGGATTATATATTACAAAAATGATTTTAGAACAGCATCAGTTTCCTTATTGTATTGAAAATACAGAAAAAGGCATAAAAGTGGAAATAAGATGTTATGAACCAACCAGAAGGCTGTTGTGACGGAAAATCACAACAGCCTTTTTATACATATAAAATACATAAAAAAAACGGGAAAATCATACATTCAATTTTTATAATATAAAGAAAAAATATGTAATGGAGGATTTTTTATAAATGAAGAAAAAAATATGTATAGTATTATGTTTGGGTTGTATAGGAACCGTATCAGTTGTTGGGTGCAGCAATAAAAATTTTGATTCAAAAGTAACAGGGGATAATCAGACAACTACCGAGAATGTATCTGATATACTGAATGATCAAGAGAAAAAAGAAGGCGGTTACGAGAACGAGTCAAGTAGTAATGCTGATGACAAAGAGAACTCAGCGGACGATTCAGAAGTGTTGGCAAATGCAGATTTGCGTGGAGCTGTTTTGGAATTTTCAGACACAGGATGTAATATCAGCATAGGGACGCAGACGGATGATGCAGAAATGGTTCCTGCTCCGGGAGCGGTTGTTGAAGAAATGAATCAGGTGAAAATAGTATATGGAGAAAATACCTATTTTCAGATTTCTCATTCAACGATGACGGGTATTACGCTTGAGGATTGCCGGAAAGAAGAAGTGAAAAAGCAGTCAATGCTCTATCTGTATGGGGATTACCAGGAGGATGGTACGTTTTTGGCTAAAAGGGTAATTATTGACCGATTTGAAAAGGAAGGAGAATGGGAATGAATTTTGCAGAAAGAGCATTCCGCTACCTTTTCAGGAAAAAAGGAAAAGCGATTATCTTGTTTTGGGTATTGCTTATTACCGAAACAATGATTTTATCTACTGTCACTATATTACGGGCATCCGAAGTAGCAAGAATTGAACTATTAGGGAAATCAAAAGCGAAATTGTTGATCGAACGGGAAAAAGCGGAGGAATTGTTTACGGATGATGAATACAAAAAACTTGAGAAACTGGAAAATGTGAAGGCGGTAAATCGAGTAGCAGAAGTGCAGTTATATCCAATGGATTTTAAAATTATAACGAAAAGTGAGAGTGTTGATGCAGACAACCAAAAATTGCGCATAATGGCCTACGATAGCCTTGAAGATGATGGCCCATTTGCTGACGGGCAAATTCATCTGACGAAAGGAAAATATCCTCGCAAAGAAGGTGAAATAGTAGTAAATCAGTTTCTTGCAGAAGTAAATCAATGGGAAATAGGGGAAACTGTTTGTTTCAAATCTCATTCAGGTGAACAATCACAGGCAAGCATATCAGGAATCTATATTTCGGGTATAGAAGAAAAGCAAGGGAAGGAACCATTAGCAGTAAACAGAATTGAAAATACAATTTATGGAAAACCCGAGTTCGTATGTCATTTACAAGAAACGTGCGGATATGAAAACTTAATCGTATATGTAGATAATCCAGAGCAGTTGAGCAGAACACAGCTAGAAGTAACACGCATTTTGAAAAACTATAGAGTGATGAAAGCAGATAACCTGTTTCAGAAAATGGAAATTCCGCTCTTACAAGTTGTTAGGGTTGTAAAAATGATGTTGGGATTATCGGTTGTATCGTCTGTACTTGTAATAACATTGCTTTTGTCTATGTGGATGAGAGCCAGAAAGAAAGAAATAGCAATTTATGTGAGTCTTGGAAAAACAAAAGTAGATTTGTTTATGCAGATTATTTTGGAATGCTTTTCAGTATTTGGATTTTCTACAATAATAGCTCTTTATACTGGAGATAAGATGCTGATAGTATTGGAAAAGTTTTTAGATTGGAAAAGTATTGGGGCTTTTACATCTATGCAAATATATGCACAAAATAAAGATATATGTTATCTCATATTATCAGGAACAATAATTTTATTGCTTTCTATTTCTATTTCACTTTTTCCAATATTATGTACAAAGCCAAAAAAAATTTTAGCAGAAATGGAGGGATAACATGAATGTTTTACAAAGAGGAGTACGTTCAGTGTTAAGAAAACCGATAAAAAGTATTATTCTATTGTTTATTGTAATTGTTATGAGTGGCCTATTTTTAGGTGCTATGGCAAGCCGTTCAGCAAGTATTTATACACAAGACGCTACAAGACAGGCAATAGGGGCTACCTTTCGCATAGAAGGAAATGAGGAGAATAGGAGAAAGCGATTAGATCAGGCAATGGATGTACTGGGTGATCGGGAGGGCAGTTATGGAGGAGTTACTCATAAATGGTTAGAAAATGGGGCGGATATGGTAGTTACAGATAACTCATTTGAGACGGTTAAGGAAGATGATGTAAAAAAAATAGCTCAGGTGGAGGGGATTGAGGAATATAATTTGATAACAATAGCAACTGTTGTGAATCCGGTCAATTTTTCGAGAATAGAAGATTCAGATATGGATCAAAGTACGGATGTAGGCGGTGTCAACCTACGAGGTAATCGCATAATGGAAATGGATATGGACGTATCTGCAGGTAAGATTTCACTGATTGAAGGAAGAATGATTGAAAAAGATGACAGGGATGTTTGTGTCATCTCGAAAGAATTGGCAGAACTAAACCATTTAAAAACTGGGAACTTATTAAAGTTTAATGATTACCATGACAAAGAACATTCCACAATATACAGTGCCGAGATTATCGGAATTTATGAAACAAAGCAAGAACGAAAATCTATTATGTATGGGGATTCTTATCGTCCAGAAAATACAATATTTACGGATATGAGTTTCCCGGAAAAACCATCCGGAAATGAAGGAAATCCTTTCTATCAGTATGCTATATTCAAAGTCCAAAATGCAGGGAAGTACGATCAAGTTAAAAAGTCTGTACAGAAAGCGAATATAGATTGGTCACGATATGACTTAATTGATAATAATGGAAATATTAAAAATATGACAGAAAATTTTGGGCAGATGGATCAGATGAGTATGGGATTATTACTAATAGTTTCAGTGTCAGGTCTTGTGATTTTAGTTTTAGTTTTTCTGTTTTGGATAAAAAATCGTACGCAAGAAATAGGAATTATGATGTCACTTGGAAAGTGCAAATTTGAAATATGGGTACAGTTTTTATGGGAAGCAGTAATGATAAGTATTATAGGGATGTTGTTATCCTTTGCAATTTCCCCAATTATTGCAGAGACTTCAGCTTCATATTTAGCGAAAGAAACGCAGACCTTAAGGTTAGAACAGCAGGAACAGGAAAATACTGGTACCTATATAGATGGATATATTGCACCGGATTTAAAAATACAAGATGTGGAGGTTCATATAACGAAAGAAATGGTTCTGATGGATATTGGGATGATATCAGGTATTTTGATTATTGCAGTATTAGTAGCAGGAATCACGATAATGAAGAAAAGGCCGAAGCAGATATTAAGTGAAATGAGCTGAATAACGGGGTAGGAGGTTATAGAAATGAGTAAAAATGCAGGAAACATTGTTCTTGAGGCAAAGAATGTTGTCTATTACTATAAGGCGAATAAAGGCAAAAAAGTTTTAGATGATATATCATATGGCTTTGAGATAGGAAAAATGTATGCCATTTTGGGACCAAGTGGTTCCGGTAAGACAACTTTTTTATCGCTTTTGGCAGGTTTGGATTCTCCGACGGATGGGGGAATTTATTATGAAGGGGTAAATATAAGAAAAAAAGGACTACACAACTATCGAAAGAAAAATATGTCATTGGTTTTTCAGAATTATAATCTGATAGATTATTTGACTCCAGAAGAAAATGTGATGCTGGGTGGAAAGAAAGACATAGAGAAAATTTTGGAAGCGGTTGGAATACCGAGGGAAGACTGGAAACGGCAGGTCTTACAGTTATCAGGAGGACAGCAGCAGCGAGTGGCTATTGCAAGAGCATTAGCAAGTCCTGCGAAGGTATTGCTTGCAGATGAACCTACAGGAAATCTGGATGAAGAAATTGCAGACGAAATTATTAAGATATTGATGAAAAGTGCGCATGAAATGGGAAAAAGTGTAATTGTCGTAACACATAGCAAAAAAATAGCTGATGCTGCAGATGTGGTACTTAAAATCCATGAGGGGAAATTGTATCATTTGGTTTAAGTGAATGTAAAGTTATAGTGTTTTATAGCATGAAATAATATGAGGTGAGCTGTATAGGAAAAATTTTATTGCTATCTTTTGATGGAGATGAAGAAAATTTAATAGAATCTGTTATTTCCATTTTGGATGCTGGTAGAGAAAAATTTATATTTCAAAAAATGAATCTAAAATCGAACTTACAACACAAGGGAATAATGCTTGACTTAGAGCGACGAGAGGTTATGCGGAATAATGATAAAATTGCCTTGACTTATACAGAGTTTGAAATCCTCCAGCTTCTCGCTCAAAATCCCGGCAGGGTATTCAGTAAAGAACAGATTTATGATATGGTCTGGCAGGAACCGTATTCCGGTGATTACAACATTGTGATGAGCCATATCAGCCATATTCGGGAAAAAATAGAGGATGATCCGAGTCATCCGGTCTATATTCAGACTGTGTGGGGAGTTGGTTATAAGTTTAATGAAAAAATGTGTGAATAATTAAATCAGATCCAGTGTTGTGTGACTGTCAAAAAATGATAGATATTTCTGATGGTTCGTGGTATGATAAAGACAGAAACATGAGTGCTATTTTAAGAAAGGGTGATGGTTATGGCATTGGCACAGGCAACGAAATCCCGTGAAACAACTTATACGATCAACGATGCAATGGATGTCCTTCTGTCAAAGCTGGATGAAGCCATTGACGATATGGAAAATGGCAGAGTGCAGACAGTGGAAGAAGCATGGGCAGAAATTGATGCAGTATAAGGGGTACGGATGGAAAACAAAAAATACAAAGTTGTCATTGCCCAGAGCGGCAAGCTGGATGTGAAAGAAAAAAAGAAATATATCCTTCAGCAATTTAAGTACCGGGAATATGCAGAAAACTTTTCCAAAAAGATTAAAAAAGCGGTTCTTGCACTTGATACACTTCCGACCGGGTATAATACAACAGGCTTCCGGTATCGTGGTTATGATATTTACATGAAACCGTGTGAATCCTATCTGCTGTTTTATACCGTGGATGAAGCAGTGAAAACAGTTACAGTTCTGCGTGTCATGCAGGATGGAATGGACTGGCAGTATATCATCAATCGGTGGCTGCGGGAAAACGCATAGGATATACAAAAAGATTATAGTGACAGGCAGTATTCAAACAGATTGGGTACCGCCTGTTTTTATGTCCGCTGAAAACAGATGGACAGCAGAAGAAAAATATTAGAAAATAACGGACAGATTGTGAAATTTAAAAGAGAAAAAACTTTTTCAAAAATATTCAAAAATATTGGAACATTTTAATGGGACTTCTGCCATGTATCAGTAGGGGGTGATTTTGGATGAAAGATGTAAAAGAACAGAAGCAGAATGACAATGGAGAAATCATTGAAATGAAGCAGGGACAGGTGATAAAAATTCCAAAGAACGGCGGCAAAGCATGGCTGACATTATTCTATAGTCTGCCGCAGGAGTTTGTCAGCAAACGTCCTGTTTATCTGAACTTACCACGCTGCCCTTATGAGGTGCTGCGGACGGATAAATATGACAGTCTGATAAAGGATGATACATTTCTGGAACTGGTCTGGGATTGTGTGGCATGGAGCGCATGGCAGTATTTTGAAATACCGTATCAAAATGGAAGTGGTTACCGGGAAATACCGGGCAGTCCGGCACAGTATTCCGGGGACTTCCCTTTGTGGAGGCTCTCTTACTCTATGCTGCCGCTTCTACGTGACAAATTTGAGGTCAGTGGATTTTCTTTCCAGCAGCTTTACAACGTGCCGGAAGGAACAGAACTTCCGTGGCTCACTTATCAGCAGTTTGGCAATCTGATCGGTACCCTTGTACCTGAAATTATACAAGAACAGAACTGGCAGCCGATGATTGATGAAATCTGGAACAACCGAACCCTTGAGGACTTCGATAAAAGGGGAAGTCAGGTAAAGCTGGACTTCATGCGTTCGTGGGGACACAGCCGTTCCAGAAAAAAGACGGTATCCATAGAGCAGCTTGCAGAGGAAGCAGAAGAAAATGGCACAGACTTTGATATTCCGGATACGAGGAGTGAGTTTGAAAACTCGGTGCTGTCAGAACTTCAGATTGCGGAGTTTGCCGCAAGGTTTTCCGGGCGTGATAAGAAGATTTTGGAAATGAAAATGGAGGGGCATACGGCACAGGAGATTGCGGAAGCTGTAGGCTATCAGACACACAGTGCGGTGCTGAAAAGAATCCGTCATATTGCAGACTGTTATGAGGATTTTATCTCAGAAGAATATCAGAAATATCTGGAAACATTCTAATCCATCCATCCCATCGGCGGCTATCCTTACGATAGCTGCTTTCTTTTACCCATTTTCGGACAGGGGGTGATTTTTGTGGGGAAAGAATTATTTGAAACGCTGCCGGACGTGCTGGATGCAAAACTGCTGGCATCGGCCCTTTCTATTTCAAAGGCAGGAGCGTATCAGCTATTGAACCGTCCGGATTTTCCAACCTTGCAGGTGGGAGGGCGGAAACTTGTCACAAAGCAGAAGCTGGCTTTGTGGATGGAACAGCATACAAATACAGCAGAACAGGCGGGAGCCGGAAAGGAGAAAAAAGCAGATGAAACTGACAAAGTATGAGCAGGAAACGATTATCAATTTTAATAACGATGAACAGGAAGCCAGTATTTATACAGCCAGCCCGCAGATGATGCGAAAACTGGATGCACTGGCTGCAGCTTATCCGGAGCATTACCGGGTGGTAGGGCAGACCGAAGTGAGTAAAACCTATTCCTGTGAAAAACACCTCATCAATCTTCGGAAACCGAGAAAGCAGAATGAGGAACACAGCCAATGGGCAAGGCAGAGGATGCAGAAAATGAACCGCCATAAAAATGCGGGGAATTTGTGAAAGAACCGCACCACAGAGGTGACAGCTCTGTGTCAGGAAGAAAGCTGTCCGTGAAAATACGGAAATTAAGAAAAATAGAAAACCAAATGGCAGGAGAGCGGCTATGGACATGGAAAAGGTTCAGGCTGTTTTTTTATGCCATAAAATAAAAAATCAAACAGAAAAATGAGAAAAGGAGTATAAACACATGATAAAAAACAGGAATGAAACCAGTGCTGCAATGGATAAGGCACTGAAAAATCTGGAACAGGCAAAGGCAAGATATGAGGCAGAGCGCAAAAAGGAGAATGAGAAACGCAGGAAAGCACAGAACCATCATAAATATCTGATGGGCGGCATTGTTGCAAAGTATTTCCCGGAATGTTATCAGTATGAAGAAAAAGAACTGAATGTGATCTTGTCAGCGGCTCTTGCTTCGGCAGAGTGCAGGCAGGCGGTGGAAAACGTAAAAAGGATGGAGAAAAATGCGGATGACATGGAAGATGAAAAAGACAGAAACGGCGGTCACGCCGATGAAACAAAGACAAAAGAAAACAGCGGCGGATACGCCAATTCAAAAGATTTTGCGGGTGGCAGTTTTTCGCAGGGAGTGTAAGCAGTATCTCCGGGAGTATGGGTTCACCCCAGTTATGGGGTGCGCACAGATAGACCACACTCCGTATGGTCTTGTGCGCTCTCCGAGGGCACCTGCGGTGGGCGTTGCCTGCCTTGCACCAGTCAAGAGGGGAAATAACCTTTCCCCTCCGTCCGCTGCGCTTCCTACCCCTTTGTATCCTTTGCATCTGCCCGTAACCCGGAAAAAACACCCGGCTTTCGTCCATCTGCAAAGGCTTTTCTTGCTGCCCTCTATTTTACGGTAAGGGAGGAACTTTGTGAGTATGCGCACGAAATATGCCAGCACAAGGTTCGGCATTGTAAAGCGGAGCAAAGGGCAGTCGGCGGTAGATGCAGCTTCTTACATCAGCAGGAGTGTTCTTGTCAGCGAGTATGACGGGAAAACGTATCGCCCGAAATACCATGAAGATTTGGTGCATTGTGAAATCAATCTCCCGGAATATGCACCGGAGGAATGGCTGGACAGGGCAGTGCTGTGGAACTCTGTGGAGCTGAATGAGAAACAGAAAAATGCCCAGCTTTGCCGGACACTGAAAGCAGCACTTCCAAATGACTGGAGCTATGAGCTGGCAGAAGAAACGGTGCGGGATTATGTGCAGCGGAATTTTGTTTCCAAAGGGATGTGTGCGGACTGGGCAATCCATGATTCTGTTAATCAAAATGGCATCCATAACCTGCATTTCCATCTTATGCTCACCCTGCGCCCGGTGGAAGAAAACGGGAAGTGGGGAGCCAAGCAGAGAAAGGAATATATCCTTGATAAAGACGGCAATAAAATCCGCAATAAGTCCGGACGGGGATTTAAGAGCAGGGCGGTAGATGTGAATGACTGGAATGAAAAAGGTAATTCCCGGAAATGGAGAAAGGATTTGACGGACACCATCAATGTGGTGAATGACCGGATCGGACTGCCGGAGTACTGGGAACACCGTTCTTTTAAAGAGCTGGGACTGGAGCAGGAGCCGACCAGGCACTTAGGCCCGATTGCCAGTGCATTGGAGAGGAAAGGCATCCGTACCGAAAAAGGGGATGCGAACCGGGCAATCATGGAGCATAACCAGACGCTGCAAAGGGCAAGGATGTTCTATGATATTGCATGGAACAGTGTGAAAAATTTGGAGAAATGGGAACAGGAAAAAGCTGCGGAAGCTGCAAAGAATGCCGCAGAAAAGAAAGCAGGAAAAATGGCAGGAGACATCCCTGCGGCACAGGAAGGTGAAGCAGAACAGACGGCAGTTGGTTCGATACAGAAAGAAACTTCCGGTACAAAGGAAGTCAGCGTATTTGCAGCGATGAAAAATGAGGTTCTGGAAATGCTGGAATGTATTCTTGCAGCATTTGGAAGGCTTCATCTGCCGCTGATACAGGCACCGAATTTAAAAAAGGTAAGTAATCGTGCAGCACTGATGGATATTGAAAACGTGCGGAGGTTCGTGGAAGAAAAAGGCATTGACAGCTTTGAAGCACTGGAAACCTTTGCAGTACAGCAAGAAGCTTCCAAGAAAGAAGCAGAGGAAATCTGCAACAGAGATGGAAGGGAAATCCGGCGGTTAAAGGAACTGTCAGAGGCTTATGCCGCCTATGCTCCATACATTCCCATCCGTAATGAATATCTGCAGAAGAAAGGAATCGCACAGGCAGTTTATCACAGCCAGCATAAGAAAGAACTGGAAACGGCGAAAGAACTCCGTATTCCGGTCTATGAACTTCTTCGGGAAGGAGAAAAATTCACACCGAAAAAGTGGGAAGCACAGATCAAAGAGCTGACACAGGAATACGAGAAACAGTCCAGACGTTACGGCAGGAGTACCGTCAATCTTGCCTATGTGGAGTTGCTTCGTCATAACCGGAAGATAGATGAGCGGGAGCAGAAGAACAAAGACCAGTCCCAGAGCCGACAGCATGAAAAGATGGACAGGGGGCAGGAGCAAAAGAAGAAACGTCAGGAAATGGGACTTTAGATTTATACATCGTTAAGGAAAATCTGCCGGGATGTCCCCCGGCAGGCAGAAAGGAGATTGCAATGAGTAAAGATTGCAGGACTACGAAAAACAGAAACAATAGTTTGACATTTGGTGTGCTGGCAGAGATAATCCTCTGCCAGCATTGGTATTTATGGAGGGATTTTATGCAGAGAAAAGCAGGGAACCGCCGGAGAGAACCGATCCGCTATGTGGTGGAACATGTTTATTCCGGCAAGGAGAGCATGGAAAAGGTACTGACTGCCGTTAGTGAAGAAGCGGCGAAACAGAATGTAAAGGAGAAGCTGGAAAATCAGAAAAAGGTGGGATGAGAAAAGATGCAGATTTCACCGGAAAAATAAAATCAGCAGTTGCAGGAGGTGGCAGGAATCGCTATAATAAAGACAGCGTATTTCTGTCACTGGATATTGAAGAAACCACAGGAGGTCAATATGCAGACAACAGAAATCAGAGAAACATGGACAGCACTTTATGCAAGATTATCATTGGATGACGGCAACGTGGGCGAGAGCATGAGCATCCAGAGCCAGAAAGCGATCCTGACAAGAAAAGCAGAGGAACTGGGGATTTATAATTATCAGTTTTATGTAGACGATGGTTATTCCGGTACGAATTTCAACCGTCCGTCCTTTCAGCAGATGATAGCGGACATTGAAGCAGGAAAAGTTACCTGTGTGATCACGAAAGATCTTTCAAGGCTAGGTAGGAACTATCTGGAGAGTGGCGCTTATATCGAGGTATTTTTCCCAAAACATCAGGTACGGTATATCGCCGTCAATGACGGTGTGGATTCTGCAAACAGCGGGGAGATGGATATTACCCCGTTTAAGAACATTCTTAATGAGTTTTATTCAAGGGATGTTTCCAAAAAGGTGAAGTCAGGTAAATACATCCGGGCAAGCCAGGGAAAATTCATGGGAACACACGCACCATTCGGGTATCAGAAAGACCCGGAGGACAAAAACCACCTGATTGCCGATGAGGAAACCGCACCAACCGTCCGTTATATTTTCCAGCTTGCACTTCAGGGAATGGGAAACAATAAAATCGGGAAAATCCTTTATGAACAGAAAATCCCAAAGCCGGCATATTATAAGCCGGAATACTTCGGAAAGTTTCTGGTAAAAGAAGATGATGCCTATAACTGGAAACAGGAGACCATCATCCGGATTTTACGAAACCCGCTTTACAAAGGCTATTTCTGGGTGCAGAAATATGATAAGAAGCATTTCAAGCAGGAAACAAGGGGGTATATCCCCATGAGTGAGCGTACCATTATTCCCAGTGACCATGATGCACTTGTTGATGAACACACATGGGATACGGTGCAGGAAATCCTTGACCGTCATACGAAAGTCAAGCCCTGTACTTCCGGGTATGAGAATAAGTTCCGGGGCATTTTAAAATGTGCCGACTGCGGAAGTACCCTGATGGTGCATACCGATGGCAGGAATAAGGAGAAGCCAGTCATTGAACGGACTTTTTACCAGTGCCGCATTTACCGTGTGAGGGGAACCGGGTTCTGCAGCCAGCACCGCATCAATGCGGACGATCTGGAGGAACTTGTACTTGCGGACATCCAGACCCATGCAAAAAGGGTCATAAAAAACAGGGAGAAATTCATGCGGAAGGTATTGGGGCAGATGGATACGACAGCGGCGAATAACCGGGAAAATATCCAGAAAAAGCTGGAGAAACTGGAGAAAAAGCTCCTCGAATCGGACAGACAGTTCATCAAGCTGTATGAGGATTTTACAAAGCAGCTTGTGTCAGAACAGCAGTTCCGGATGTTGTCCACTCATTTTGAACAGGAAAAGAAAGAAACAACCGAAGAAATTGAAAAACTGAAAACTACGGCTGACAATCTGAAGGACAGCACCTGCAAAGCGGAACAGCTTGCCAATGAAATGGTGGAATGTGCAGAGATCAAAGAGCTGACCACAGCCATAGTAAACCGTCTTATCGAAAAGATTGAGGTATCTGAACCTCAGACCATCGACGGAGAGAAAGTCCAGAATATCAGGATTTTCTACAAGTTCGTTGGAGAAATCAATTAAATTTCCATAATGTACCTATAATTCAAGAGCCATTGAATTATCACCGGAAGGAACGGGCTATCGTGCGAAAACACGGTTTGCCCGTTTTTTTAATCTTCCAGAGCTGATCTCCATTTTTAAGGAAGCTGCGGATATTCAGACATCGGATATGCTGAATCTTCCTGTACCGGAAGCAGAGTTTATCAATGAAGTCTTAAAACCAAGTGAAGAACAGCAGGAAATGGTCAGTGCCTTTTCGGAACGTGCGGAAGAAGTAAGAGCCGGTCTTGTGAATCCAACGGTGGACAACATGCTCAAGATTACCAATGACGGAAGAAAGTGTGCATTGGATCAGAGGCTATTAAATGAACTCCTTCCGGATGCAGAAAAAAGCAAGGTCAATACCTGTGTGGAAAATGCTTTTCAGGTATGGGACGAGGGAAAAGCAGATCGGACAACACAGCTGATCTTCTGTGACTTGTCTACTCCAAAAGGGGATGGGACTTTCAATGTATATGATGATGTCCGGAACAAACTGGTTGCCAGGGGAATCCCGAAAGAAGAGATTGCGTTTATCCATGAATACAACACGGAGACAAAGAAAGCAGATTTGTTTGCAAAGGTGCGGGCCGGACAGGTGAGAATCCTCATGGGTTCTACACCGAAACTCGGTGCTGGTACCAACGTGCAAGACAGGCTCATTGCTCTGCATCACCTTGACTGTCCGTGGAAGCCGTCTGATGTAGGACGGATTTTGCGGACATTCAAAATAAAAAAGAATGTGGAGGTAACAGA
>NZ_QTWS01000033.1:32974-42627 GCF_003461245.1 Blautia sp. AF19-10LB | reverse complement strand
ATACGCACAATCCTACGCTTTCATCTCGGTAATTGAATTGCCGAGGATTCCCGCTTATTATCCTAAAATGTACGTTTTTACGGCAATTTTATATCGTTTAACTCTCCAAAGATCCCGCATTTTTTGATCTTTTTCAGAAAAATCCTGCCGGAAAAAGCGATATGCGGAAGTTCGATGAATGTAGAATCCGGCGGACAGATCGGGCGGTAAAGAGGATCTGCAAAGATGATCCCTGCATCCTTTAGAAGCTGCTCCATTTCTTCTTCTCCATCTGCTGTACAGTCATTCGGTGCGAGAAGACCTTCGTGAGTTTCCAGCGGACAGATGACGCGGACTGGTTTGTTGTATTGTTTTTCGAGGGTTACTGCCAGGGAGCCCATGGTCACGGCTTCTCCGATCAGAGTTATCTGCGGAGTTCCTGCCAGACGGTTCTTAAGATATGCCGCGAGAATGTTGTTCTTGTCTGCTTCTTCTGCTTCATTATGATGTGAAACTTCTTCATTTATTGCCTGGATGAGTTCTTCTGTAAATCCTCCAACCGGAGTTCCAATAACATATGGAGTTCCGAATTTTTCCTGGAGGATCTTTGCTGCCGGAAGACCTACGGAGGATACGACCAGGTTTACTTCTGCTTCACCTGCATGGGATAAATCCTCAAGCGTATCTCCCATCGCCCAGGTAGAAATGACCTCCCAGCCACGTTGGCGTAAAGTCTGTTTCATGGCATCTACGTTTGCCTGCGGACCAAAATCCAGCGGGGTTACGCCGAGAAGATTAAGGGTATGCGGTCTGATATGATGCGGTTTCTTAACAAATCGTTCTGCGATTTTCTCCAGTGCAAGACCTGCTCCGTAAGTATAATCATGCATGCCATTTGTCGGAACTGCAAAAGCCGGGATTCCTGTCTCTGTTTCGATCACCTGCGCGATCGCAGGAAAATCTGTCCCGTTCATAAATGGGATCGGCGAGCCTGCAAGTGCGATGAACTTCGGTTTTAGTTCTTTCGCCGCTTCTTCAATATCGTGAATGAATTTTGCATCGTTTCCCATAACTGCATCGATCTCTGTCAGCCCGGAAATATAGATCAGACTGTCCTGGTCGTACCAGCGGATCTCGTCATGTGTATTATAAGTCGAATTACAGCCGGACGGGTCGTGCATGACTACCATGCCGCCCAGGTCATACAGGGCAGAGCATACACCAGAAACATCGGCGGTGTAGATCGGTATGATTTTGTATGACTGTCTCATATGCAGCTTTCGCACCCCCATCCTTTACGAACGATCAAATCCGCGGGATCTTTTTCTTCGAGAAAAGCTTCTGTCATCAGTTCCATGGTTCCTCGGATCCCGTCGAAGCCCCACAAGCCGCCGCCCTGTACCATGTTGACGAAATTTCTGCTGCCGGAAAACCAGGCGGCTTTCTGTCCAATAGCAAGAACTTTACCTTCTGTCCCGCGCGGAAGGACACGCATCTTGGTTTGGATCGTGGCACGCAGTTCCAGGTCCGGATGATGAAGTTTCAGCCAGTCGAAGGCCGGCTTTTCTTCCGGACTTATGCTGTCGAGGTAGACGGTTGTTACATGGAAACCGTGTTCCAGAAGAAGTTTTGCGAGACCTAATGGTCTTGGGTGGTACAGATAATCCAGAACGACCGGGGTGTCGCCGATGATGGATTTTGCGTGGTTGATGGAATCTTCGCAAAGAGTGATCTCTCTCTGGCAAAATGCTTCTATTTCTTCGGATGTGATATCTGCACACTTTGTATTCGAAGTATCCTCCCGGCTCCATCCTGCCTGAAGCTCCTTTATCAGATTTCGAATTTCTTCTTTGATCTCCCCATAATCAAAACAACCCGGAAGATACAGATGTGTTCTGTTCAGGCGTTCTGTCAGCATGGCTGCACCGTATTTTGCCGGCGGGTAACAGGAAACAAAAATTTCTGCACTTCCAAGCTGCTGGTATTCCGCCCATGTTTTACAGGCTGGAAGTTCCCGCAAAGTGTGACCGGTACTTCTCAGCAATCGTTTGATGTCACTGCTTTCATCAAGTACAAAGTCGCTTCCAACGAGCGTTACTGTCAGCGGATCTGGCTCCTTCGTGATAAGCGGATCGTACATTGCCTTTCGCAGTTTCTGATCCGGTGTCAGTCCATGTTTCTGCATGATCGGATCCATGAAGCAGCGCACAAAAACGATCTCCGGGAAACGTGTGCCTAGTTCTTCATAGACTCTGTCCAGGTCGCATCCCAGAAAATGATGCAGACAGACAGTAAAAAGGAGCACTGCTTTTGGTTTCTTTTCTAATTTATTGAGGACATCTGTCACTCCTTCGATCGTCACATCCTCCAGATTTCCGTTCAGGAGATTTTCTTCTTCCACAGTGACAAAGGAAAAACGGTCTGCCGCATTCATCTCTGCCGCTGTCAGAACGACGCCGCGCATGCAGTTGTCTGCGCAGACATAGATCTGGATCGCCTCAGGCATAAGCATTCCGGTGTGGACGATATTCCAGTTGCCATGTGCCGGAGAGTTGAATTCCAGTCCGAGCGGAAATGGAACAGGAAAATCAGCTTCTCCGATCGTTATGACTGCACCTTCCGGGTTTATTTCACCGCCAACTCGTTTCAGCATAGCCCGTCCTTTCTGCAGATAGCCAGAATGTTTTCTGCCAGTGTGCGGTATTCTGCTGCCATTTCGCTGTCCGGGTAACATTCCATCAGGGTTTTGCCCTGTTCTTCTGCGTCTGTGACCAGGTCGCTGCGGGTGAGTTTTCCGATTATCTGCGTTTCAAAATCATCGGCAAGTTCCTGTACTTTTTCTTCTTCTCGTTTTACATTGCGGCGGTTCAGGATGATGCCACCAAGGGTTGCGTAACCACGGTTTTTGAAGTTCTGTACGGCCATGGCAATATTGGCTCCGGCATGGATCGCCATGTTTTCACCGGAAGTTATGATAAAAACTTTGTCTGCATAGCCTTTTCGCATCGGCATGGAGAAACCGCCACAGACGACGTCTCCGAGAACGTCATAGAGGACGATGTCCGGTTTATAAGTCTCGTAAGCTCCTGTTTCTTTTAATTTTTCGAGGGCAGTGATGATCCCGCGTCCTGCACAGCCAAGTCCTGGCGTGGGGCCTCCGGCCTCTACGCAGATCACGCTCTGATAGCCGGTTGTGATCATGTCTTCGAGCTTGAGATTCTGTTTTTTCTCATTATAGAGATCGAGTACGGTCCGCATCTGTTTTCCATGCCGAAGCTGGATCGTGGAATCTGCTTTTGGATCGCAGCCGATCTGCATGACGGTCAGTCCTTTTTCTGCGAGGGTGGCTGCCACGTTGGATACGGTTGTGGATTTGCCGATTCCGCCTTTGCCGTATACTGCTATTTTAATCATGTTTTTCCTCCGCGTGTGTGATGACATTGGAATAAGCGGTCTTGGTGGACACGCCTTTGAGGCGGCCGATCTTGCCGGAAAGGGCGCTGATAATGTCCTGTGAGGCATCGATGGCGATGCTGATGATGCTGATTCCTTTTTCACGGTATGGGATGCCCATGCGGCCGATGATGTAGTCGCGGGCATCGTAAAGAAGCTGGTTGAGGGTTTCGATGGAATCGCTGTCTTCGACGATGATGGATATTACTGCTACTCTTGTGTCCATGGTTGTCCTCCTTAATAATAATTCTACAGAATGCTCCATTGCTTCGCAATTAGCAGATACGTGGTAAAAGTTCTCCTCCCGGCTGTGGCAGGAGTGCCTGGGTGCCGATCTCAGTTGTCATGACTACTTTGCCTGGCTGGTCGGCGGTGACTTCTCCGATGATGGCGGCGTCCTTGGAGTATGGACACCGGCGGAGGGTTTCGACGATTTTTTCTGCTTCAGCTTTTGGAGCCATGATGACCATGCGGCCTTCGCATGCCAGATAGAGCGGTTCAAGTCCGAGCATACCGCAGACTCCTTTGACTTCCGGTGCTACCGGGACGGAGGCTGCATCGAGGCGGATCCCGACGTTGCTCTGTCCTGCAATTTCATAGAGGACGGTTCCGACACCGCCTCTTGTGGCATCACGGATCACATGGAGATCGTGGGTAGTGTTCATGACAGCTTCTACTGCTTTCCAGAGCGGCGCGCAGTCGCTGGTGACATCTGCTTCGATCCCGAAATCTTCTCTCGCAAGAAGGATCGTGCATCCATGTCTTCCGACATCACCGGTTACGATGATCGCATCTCCCGGCTGTGCAAGGGTTCCGCCGACTTTTACGCCGTCTTCGATCTGTCCCATTCCGGTCGTTGTGATAAAAACGCCGTCTACCTGTCCTTTGCCTGCAACTTTGGTATCACCGGACACGATATGTACGCCTGCTTCTGCGGCTGTTTTTTCCATTGCGGAGGCGATTTCTTCCAGTTTTTCCATCGGGAAGCCTTCTTCGATGACAAATGCACAGGTCAGGTACAGTGGTTTTGCACCCATACATGCGAGGTCATTGACCGTACCGCAAATGGAAAGTTTACCGATATTTCCGCCCGGAAAGAATGCCGGTGAGACGATAAATCCGTCTGTGGAAACTGCCATTTTTCCTGCCGGTGGTGTCAGGACTGCCGCATCATCTGCTGTCAAATCCGGGTTGGCAAAGTGTGCTGCAAAGATCTGGTCGATCAGTTCTGAAGTCTGGCGGCCGCCTGCGCCGTGCGCCATTGTTACTGTTTTATCTTTTAAACTGCTCATAGGATTGTCCTCTTTTCTCTTAACATTATTATACCTGTAAACATACTCAGCATTTGGAACTTTAATCCCTGGTATTATTTATTGTCCCCATACGCATAATAAGCCGAACATGCGCCTTCATTTGAAACCATACATGCTCCTACCGGGTGCTGAGGGGTGCAGACTTTGCCGAATACTTTGCAGTCGGATGGTTTGCATTTGCCCTGCAGGACATCGCCGCATCTGCATGCCGGGTTTGCTTTACCCTGGATCGGTGGAATATTGTATTTCTTTCTTGCGTCAAAATCGCTCCACTCTTTTTTAAGACAGACACCTGATCTCGGAATCACGCCAAGCCCTCTCCACTCACTGTCACAGGCTTCTGTCATTTCTTCAGTGAGCTGCTGTGCTTCGCGACTTCCTTCCGGTTTCACGACTCTCGGATAGCAGTTTACAAAGAATGGTTTTCCTTCCTGGAATTTCACCAGGGAAACGGCAAGTGCTGTGAGAAGCTCTTTCGCAGTAAATCCGGCAACAACACCGCTTACGCCTTCTTCTGTCAGATGTTCGCAGAGTTCTGTTCCTGTGATCGCATTGACATGTCCCGGATACAGAAAAACATCTGCACTTCCTTTTAGTGCCTCGTATGCCTGCGGCATGGTCTTATTTGCCATCAGCAGAGAATAATTGAAAAGACCATCCTTCTTTGCCTGCTTTACAGAAAGACATTCTGCCGGTGTTGTAGTTTCAAATCCGACAGACAGGAAGACAACCTCTTCTTCTGGATGTTCCAGTGCATATTTTTCTGCGTCTGTCGGAGAGTAGACGATGCGGATCTTTGCACCTTTTTCTCTCGCTCCTGCAAGGCTCATTTTCGTTCCCGGTACTCGTACCAGATCTCCGAAGGTACAGATCGTTACATTTTTTTCCAGTGCCAGCCACACTGCTTCATCAATAAATCCAACCGGTGTCACACAGACCGGACATCCCGGACCGGAGATCAGTTCTACCTGCGGCGGCAGAAGTTTGCGGATTCCCAGTCGAAAGATCTCGTGTGTATGTGTTCCACAGACTTCCATGATGCGGACTGCCGGACCGTCATAGTTCTCTATGATCTCGCGGGCTGTTTTTTTTCTCTCTTCTCCCATTACAGCAGTTCCTCCATTAACTGATCTGTTTCGTCATCATCTTCATCAGTGATCTTTGCGATTGCAACACCTGCATGGACCATCACATAATCACCCGGTTCCAGGTCTTCCAGAAGCTGTGCGGAAACTTTTCTTTTAGCTCCGCCAGCGTCTACAACTGCTGTTCCTTCACTGATTTTTACTACTTTTGCTGATAAACCTACACACATGGTAATGCCTCCCTTTTTACTTATTTCTATTTCTATCTAAATATGCCATCGCATACACTGCCTGTCCAAGTGCGATCCCGCCGTCATTTGGCGGTACAAGCTGATGTTTCAGCACTTCAAATCCCTGCTGTTTCAACATATGATCAGTCAGTTCCAGAAGCAGCCGGTTCTGAAAAACACCGCCACTTAAAGCTGCTTTATTACAGCCGCTCTGCTCTCTGATCTTCACACAGGATGCCGTGATCTGGCGGGCAAGTTCCTGATGGAAAATGTATGCCAGACGGTCAGAATCTTCACCGTTTAACCTGCGGTACAGGATTTCTTTTATCAGGGAGCCGGTGTTGAGAAGCAGCCGGTCATTGCCTTCTTTTAATAGTTCATAAGTCGGTATCTCCGGCATCTTTTTCGCATTTTTTAACCTGTTCTTCTGATACTCTTCCGCGACAAATTCAAGTGCCATGGACGCCTCTCCTTCAAATGTGGACTTCCTGCGGATTCCAAGTATCGCGCTCACACCGTCAAACAAACGGCCTGCGCTGGTTGACATCACGGCATTGATCTTACGGTCTGCCATGGTGAACTGTACATTTGCTTCCTGCTTCGTACAAAGTTCTAATTTCTCTATGATCTCAGATGCTTTTTCCCTGTCACCTGTCATTCCATAGAGCAGGGAAACTGCGATACGCCATCCCTCTTTTGAAGAAGCATCTCCGCCGATCTGCAGGAATGGCATGACACTTCCTGTTCTTTCGAATCCATTCAGATCTGCCAGAAGGATTTCTCCTCCCCAGATCGTACCGTCTGTTCCATAGCCGGTTCCGTCAAACGATACGCCGACCACCTGATCCGCACAGTCATTCTCTGCCATGCAGGAAAGAATGTGTGCATAATGGTGCTGTACCTTCACTACCGGTAATCCAAGTTCTTCTGCGACCATCACAGAATTGTACTTCGGATGCATATCACAGCATACGATCTCCGGCTCCACTTCCAGCAGTGTTTCCAGTCTTCCGACTGTCTCACGAAGTGCTTTTACTGTCCGCAGATCTTCCAGGTCTCCCACATATGGGGACGGATAAAAACGGTTATCCACACCGATGCAGAAGGAGTTTTTGAGTTCTCCACCGATTGCGAGCACCTGTCCCTGATATGGTGTGGAAACCATAAACGGAAGTGGTGCATAACCTCTGGAACGGCGGATCATATATGGTTTATCCTCATAAAAATCCATTACAGAATCGTCTGCGCGGATACGGATCTTGCGGTCATGGGACAGCATGCAGTCGCAGAATCCAGACAGTTCTGCCTCTGCTTCCCGATCGTCACGACAGATCGGCGCACCGGATATATTTCCACTGGTCATTACCAGAAATTCCGGCATTTCAATCCCGTCATCATACGTAAAGATCAGAAGCTGTACCGGTGCATATGGCAGCATCACACCGACTTTTGGATTGCCCGGTGCCACGGATGGACAGAGGATCTCAGCCTCTTTTTTCTTATCCAGAAGCAGGATCGGCTTCTGATGTCCGTCGAGAATTTTGGACTGTTCTGCGCTAACTTCACATTCTTTTCTGACAGCTTCGAGATCTTTTGCCATCACTGCAAAAGGCTTCATCGGACGACGTTTGAGCTGCCGCAGGCGGCTGACTGCCCCCTCATTTGAAGCATCACAGCAGAGATGAAATCCACCGATGCCTTTGATCGCAACAATCCCGCCCTCTGCAATCGTTTTTCTCGCATAAGTGATCGCAGCCCTGCCTCTTTCTTCTCTGCCGATCAGGTATACTTCCGGTCCACAGTCATTGCAGCAGACCGGCTGTGCATCGTATCTTCTTGTCGCCGGATCATAGTATTCTTTTTCACAGTCCGGGCACATCGGAAACTCTTTCATACTGGTCCGTTCTCTGTCATAAGGAAGCGAATCCAGAATCGTCAGTCTCGGTCCGCAGCAGGTACAGTTGATAAACGGATGCAGATATCTCCGATTCCTGGGATCAAATATTTCCTCCTTGCATTCATCGCAGATTGCAATGTCCGGTGAGACAAAAATCTCTCCTTTTGTCTTCTCACTTTCGATGATATCAAACTGTGTATACGCTTCCGGATGCTCTACATTTTCGACATTTACTTTGAGGATTGCTGCACGTTTCGGCGGCCGGTTCTGGATATCTGAGATAAATCCTCTGACCGCTTCCTCTGATCCCTGTGCGTAAATTTCCACATAAGGTCCCTTGTTACAGACATTTCCACGGATGCCCCGCGTGGCCGCATGGCGGCTGACCGTTGGCCGGAATCCTACCCCCTGTACGATTCCGTAAACGCGGATCTGTCTGGTGATTTCTTCACTCATAATCTTCTCCAATCTGCTATATCACTCCATAGATACAGCAGGATTTTTTATTTACAATTGTCTGCTCGTGATCAGCTGACTTTACTTCCCGATCAGCTTCCCTGATACTGCAAAATGTCTTGTATTTATGAAGCTTCCTTTAAATTCCGGTGTCATGCGCTCCATACATCCGTCTGCAAAAATGATATCAAAATCTCCATTTTGTACCAGTTCTATGTAGTCATCCTCGTCACGAAGAGACATATCTCCGTCTGCCAGAAGTTCTTTTTTCATCATAAACCAGTCTGCTGTCTGGACGGTCTTTGCGCCTCTCTCCAGCAGTTCTCTGCGGATGGAATCGGCGATCACCTGCTGGTGTACAACAAGGACTTTTTTTCCGGTATAATCCAGTTCCGGAAGCAGTTCCTCTACCAGTGGATAGTGGATTTCATATGGCGTTCCAAATGTCTTTTCCAGATATTTCGCCGCCATAAGTGCCGCCGGAGAAACCACGATATTTCTACTCACTGAGGAAGCTTTTTTTACTTCTTTCAGTCCGTCGCCCATACAGTAACAGACCGCCTGCTGACCATATTTCTGCTGATACAGGGCACGTATTTTGTCTGCTGCCGCAAGGTCGCTGACATCCTGCGGAGTCATTCCGAGGATACCGATCCTGCGCTCTTCCACTGGATATTTTTCCGTTGCAAAAGTTTTGAAAAGCTCCACAAAAACTTTCTCCTCGCCTTTGTCATAAAGTTCCATTCCATCTGTATCAACGGTCAGGATCGGCAGATTTATCTTCTTCTCACTCATGCGTTTCAATGCCAGATAATCCGTTGCGATCACCGCCGGAACCGGGGTTCCGATCACTGCTGCGAATGTTGCATCTACCTTCTGTGCTGCATCTGCAAGCTTCGTCACCAGACGGTCATCACGTCCAAGGATCGCATCCATATCTCGAAGTCCGGCGCTGAAGATCGCACTTTTCTGTTCAAACCACCGCGGCTCGTCAAATCCGCATACATTACCGGTACATCCCCCCGCATCGCAGATCACCACAATACCTCCCAGTTCAAAAAGTACCGATACTGCACCTGACTGATCTGGTGCAAATGGCGTCAGGTATTTCCGTAGTCCTCTCATTATTTTCCCCCTTATACACAAAAAGACTCCTCGCCCATCAGGGTAGAGAAGTCCTGTAAATTCATGCCAACAACTATTCCTGCTCGGATCTGCAGTGACCTACCCGGTCCTATAA
>NZ_QTWS01000033.1:0-32964 GCF_003461245.1 Blautia sp. AF19-10LB | reverse complement strand
CGGATCTGCAGTGACCTACCCGGTCCTATAAGTTACTGTTCACTCCGTTCACAGTAACTTGGTCAAAATCCATTCCAAATCACCTTCGGTGATGGGATTTTGCCCTGTATTTCTCGGGATTTTGCCATATTCATGGCAAAACGCCTCGCGGGATACTACCTGTGAACAAGTAACCCCTATACATATGTTTCCTCGCCATCAGAGTCTGTTCTTTAGTATTTATAAAATTTGAACGTGTCTGTGTAGTTGCATTCAGGTAGATCAAGTCATCCTGTCTGCTGTTAGAATTTATTATATCTCATACACAAGTTGTCAGTCAACGCTAACACGTCCGTTTTGCCATATATTTTCCGCACTGGTTACCTTGATTCTATAATTTGGAAATCACATCTTTGTTATGATATGTAATCGCACTGTCGGGGGCTTGATTTTTCTGTTTTTCCATAAACACTCCTTGCTGTGAAACTTTTTTCTCAAAGAATGTTTACTACATTTTGTTCTATGATTATATTATATACGTTCCGCTTTCAGACTTCAACATTCTTCTTGAAAATCTCTTAATTTTAGGGAATTTCAGGCTGATTTGCCTTTTGAGTTTCAGATCAGTTTCACATGTGAATGTGTTTATTATATAAGATTTCATAGCTTCAAGAAAAATCGTTCGACAAAATAAGAGCATCCACCTCTTTGTAGATGCTCTTATTACTCATATGCATTCCTTCAACGCCTCAAACAACCGTCTCACTCCCGCAAAGCCATACGGCTGCTCGTCCTGGTTCCACATCAGGCCCGGGCAGTTTTGGTGGTAGTAGAGGGCGTCTTTGCCTATGGTGATGTTTACACCGCTCTGCGCCGGATCGTAGTAGATCATGGTTGGTTCCATGTTGGAAAATACTTTTGTTTCCGGGCTTAAGAGGGCAAGCTGTTTCATATATACGAAGTTCTCTACTGTGATCGTTCCATAGATTTCCGGTACTTTGAATCCGTATTTCAGAAGGGCAAGTGCCAGTTCAAACGGATCTCCGTTCATGCATTCCCCAACGGCAAACGATGCATCCGGACAGACTTTTCGAAAGTCTTCGATTGCCTGTTCTGCTGCTTCTCGATACTTGTCCAGTTCGAAAGAAACTCCCAGCACAGACGCAAACGCCTGATACTGATTCTGTATTTTATCTGTCTGATATAAACGTCGTAACTCAATAAACGGAATCTTCAGTCTGTCATTAAAATCTTCTGCCGCAAAACGTGATTCCTGATGCAGTACCAGATTGAAATTCGCCTCCGACATGGTCTTATATTCTTCGAAGTCTCTGCATCTGGATATCTCGTGGATCGTCTTGATCCCTGCACTGTGAAGCAGATCATACAGCTCACAGTCATCCACAAGCGGCGAGAAAAATCCCAGAAGATTGACGACATTTCCTTTCTTTTTTGTCGGCTCAAGAAGAGAATATAAAGACTGTCGCACATGTACCATCGGTGGTTTCCGTCCCTCTCTGGTCAATGCATACATATAACATGGACGCACCGGAAGTCCGGTCTTCTCCTCCGCTTTACGGCAGACACGCTCCATATCTGTGCCAAGAAGTGCATCTACACAGGTAATGCAGATCATCACAACAGATGGTTTCTTATCCAGGCTGTTACAGATTTCTTCTACTGCTTTTGGTATTTTCTTGAGATGACGTCCTGTCACGATATCTGTCTCATCCATCATCAGATAAAAAAATCGATTGTCATATTCGCGCATGGAGCTGATCAGGGATGTATTTCGTCCGCAGCATCCCGGTGCCACAATCAGCATGATCGAATCCGGAACAGCAAGTCCGGCTCTCTTCACACCGAATCCTTCTGCTCCCGGAGAGTTAAAGGCAAGTGTCGCCGGAGAGCTGTAGATCAGATGCATATTTGATCTGAACTGGTCCGGAATATTGTCCCTCCCACGCTCATTTAATTCTTCTACTGTACAATAATAGGCTCTGCTCATTCTTCTTCCTCTGCTTTCAAAAGCATTTCTGCCAGGTCAAAAAAACGTCTGCTGATCTCAGATCCTGCATCTCCCTCGATCACGGTCTTGCCCTGGTCTTCCCATCGGATGATTTCATCGCTTCTTGGTATTTCACCTACGATCGGAATATTGCTTTTCTGTGCAAACGCCTGCACTTTTTCGGTTTCGTTTTCAACGTTTCGATGATTCAGGACAATGCCAAAAACTCTCGCATAACTTCTGTCTTCGAAGTTCCGTACAGCACTGGAAATGTTGTTTGCTGCATACAGTGCCATCTTCTCTCCAGAGGTTACGATCAGAACTTTTTCCGCATATCCCTCACGGATCGGTGCTGCAAAACCACCACAGACTACATCGCCAAGCACATCATAAAGCACAACATCCGGCTGATAGGTTTCAAATAACCTCAGGTCTTCCAGTAGCTGAAAAGTTGCTATGATTCCTCTTCCCGCACAGCCAAGTCCCGGTGTCGGACCGCCTGTTTCAATACAGAGAACTCCTCCAAATCCTTCTTTTGAAATGTCCTCAAGTTTCTCTGGTTCCTCGTCCTCTTCACGCATGTAATTCATCACCGGGCGAAGTGGTTCACCACCAAGCAGATTGATCGTAGAATCTGCTTTCGGATCACAGCCGATCTGGATGACTTTCTTCCCCATGGATGCAAAAGCCGCTGCCAGATTGGATGTCACGGTTGATTTTCCGATACCGCCCTTTCCATAAATTGCTACTTTCAGCATTCGTAAATCCCCTCCCTGTTTCATAACAGACCCTGTATTCTCTGTAAAAAATCTCCATAAATGCAAAAAGACTCCTCCACCGTCAGGGTAGAGAAGTCCTGTAAATATTACTGTTTATTTCATTCACAGCAATCTGTAGATTTCACATTAACAACTATTCCCGCTCGGATGAAATTCCTTGCCGTCAGAGTCTGTTCTGTTTTTATTTATTTCTTCATATTCTACGTTTTATATGTTTTTATTTTACTTTATACATACCCGGTGAGTCAATGCTAACAAGTATATCTCTCACGCCTTTTTCCTATAATAATCCCGCAAACAGTCTCATAAGCAGCTGGCTCAGGCGAAGATATGCACTGCGGCCAGTACGGTATTTTTCGGTGACTTCACGGCATTCTTTCATTTTCTCCTGCAGGTCATTTCGGATGTCCAGAACCACATCACAGTCTGTCATAAAACATCCGTTTTCGAAATGATGATACAGGCTTCGGTAATCCAGATTGATGGTTCCGCAGGTTGCCATACAGTCATCTGCAACACTCATTTTTGCATGACAGAACCCCGGTGTCCATTCGTAGATCCGCACGCCGTCTTTGACCAGTTCGTGATAAAAAGACCGGGTGACACTGTAGATCAGTTTTTTGTCCGGAATGCCCGGCGTGATGATCCTTACATCTACGCCTCGTTTTGCGGCAAGAGTCATTGCATGTGCCATCTCATCGGTAATGATCAGATATGGTGTCATAAACCAGCAGTATTTTTCTGCCTTGTTCACCATGCTGATGTAAACTTCTTCTCCCACCTTTTCGCCATCCAATGGGCTGTCCGCATATGGCTGAACAAATCCAGTCTGCTGTGCTTTATACGGATATTCCAGCAAAAACTGGGCAAAATCCGTGTCATTCTCATCCTTGTCGTTAACTGCATTCCACATCTCAAGGAAAGTCACTGTCAGAGAACGCACCGCATCGCCCTCCAGACGGATACCGGTATCTTTCCACTGTCCATACGGATGTGTCAGGTTAAAATATTCATTTGCAAGATTATATCCTCCGGTAAATCCGACCTTGCCGTCAATGACTGTGATTTTACGGTGGTCACGGTTGTTCAGAAACACATTTAAGCCCGGCATAAACGGATTGAATACACGGCATCGGATTCCGACCACCTCCAGCTTCCTGATAAAATCCGTATTGATAAAACCAATAGAACCCATATCATCATAGAACACCCGGACTTCCACACCTGCTTTTACACGTTCTTCCAGCACATTCTGGATTCGATGCCAGGCTTCGGCATCCTCAATCGCATGATACTCCATAAAAATAAAATGCTCTGCCTTCGCCAATTCCTCGAGCTGTGCTTCCAGCCCTTTTGCAGCTTCATCATAATAGACCACATCTGTATTCTGATACACAGGATAGAATGCATTTTTCTGAATATAAGAAGAAATATTTCCTGCCTTCGGAATCATCTGCTGTAAATTTTCCTGAATCTCATGGTTCGTTGGAAGCAGCGGCAAAAGCTGTTCATCGATATTCTTATAACGTTTCCGCATTTTACTCGTACCGCCATTCAGACCAACCATCAGGTACAGGGTGAGTCCCATGATCGGAAATACCATGATGAGAAAAATCCATGGCATTTTGATCGTCGAAGTGACTGGAGATGCATACATATTCAAAATAACGATCAGCCCCAATACTCTCGTACACAGGTTGATCGCCTCTGCATAACGATTGAGCCCTGTAAACAGCAGCAAAATAAATATCACTTCCAGCAGAATACACACAACCGAAAAAACAAGTCTTGTAACACCATTTTTCGTCTTTGCTCTGCCTTCAAGCGTCGTGTCTTTCATAAACTCCACTCCCTTTTCCCTGGCATTTTTTTGTTATGATTGTAATACACATCATAGCACTTTATGGCAGAATCGTAAACATAAAAAATACAGGGAGAGCCACAGCTCTCCCTGCAAATTCACTCTATTCTTTTACACTCAGACGTACCAGTGCCCTCTGCAGTTTTGCAGATGCCATCTTGTATTCCTGGTCGGTGAGGCCGCCTTTGGCGATCATTTCTTCGGCGCGTTTCTTCGCTGCCTGTGCACGCTCTGCGTCGATGTCTTCTTTCCACTCCCAGGTGGTTGCGAGAAGACGGCAGGTTCCGTTCATGACAGAAAGCATTCCGCCGATGCAGGCTGCAGTCCGTCTGTTTCCATCTGCCATGACTACGCTGGCTTCACCCATTCCAAGAGCGGTACAGAAGTTACAGTGTCTTGCAAGAATCGCGATATCGCCGCTGATACTTCTGCAGACCACACGCTCCACATCGCCCTCAAAAAGCAGTCCGTCCGGTGTTCCGATCCGTAAAGGGAAGGTACTCATAAGCCACCTCCTTTACTGTTTCTTAGCTTTTTCAAATACTTCATCGATGGTTCCTGCAAACAGGAAGTAGCTCTCCGGGATGTCATCGCATTCGCCGTCAAGGATCATCCTGAAGCCTCTTAAGGTTTCTTTCAGCGGAACATATTTACCAGGCATACCTGTGAACTGTTCTGCTACAGAGAAACTCTGTGACAGATATCTCTGAACTTTACGTGCACGGTTTACCGTACGCTTGTCTTCCTCAGAAAGTTCATCCATACCCATGATGGCGATGATATCCTGAAGTTCTTTGTAACGCTGAAGCACACGCTGTACAGATCTCGCGATCTCATAATGCTCTTTGCCAACGATCTCAGGTGAAAGGATACGGCTTGTGGAATCCAGCGGATCTACTGCCGGGTAAATACCCTGGCTGGAGATCTCACGGGAAAGTACAGTCGTAGCATCCAGATGTGAGAAAGTTGTTGCCGGAGCAGGGTCTGTAAGGTCATCGGCTGGCACATAAACGGCCTGTACAGATGTGATGGAACCCTTACGTGTAGAAGTGATCCTCTCCTGTAAGTTACCCATTTCAGTTGCCAGTGTCGGCTGATATCCTACTGCGGACGGCATACGTCCAAGAAGCGCGGATACCTCAGAACCAGCCTGTGTGAAACGGAAGATATTGTCAATGAAAAGAAGCACGTCCTGGTTTTTCTCATCACGGAAATACTCCGCCATGGTAAGTCCGGAAAGTCCGACACGCATACGTGCTCCCGGCGGCTCATTCATCTGGCCATAAACCAGGGCAGTCTTGTCGATAACTCCACTTTCTTTCATTTCATTGTAAAGGTCATTTCCCTCACGGGTACGTTCCCCAACGCCTGTGAATACAGACAGACCGCCGTGAGCGGTAGCTACGTTGTGGATCAGCTCCATGATAAGGACTGTTTTTCCTACACCAGCACCACCGAACAGACCGATCTTACCACCCTTTGCATACGGGCAGATCAGGTCTACGACCTTGATACCAGTCTCCAGGATCTCTGTAGCCGGCATCTGCTCCTCATAAGAAGGAGCAGGACGATGGATGGACCAGCGTTCCTGTGCTTCCGGAGCCGGCTGGTTATCTACCGGATCTCCAAGAAGATTAAATACTCGTCCCAGGCAGGCATCTCCTACCGGAACTGTGATCGGGCCGCCGGTATCTACTGCCTTTGTGCCCCGGACAAGACCGTCGGTAGAGTTCATGGCGATACATCTCACGACATCGTCACCAATCTGCTGCGCTACCTCGGCTGTCAGCTTTGCGCCGTTTGATTCTATTTCTATGGCATTGAGAAGAGCCGGGAGTTCATCGTGCGCAAAGCGGATATCCAGAACCGGACCGATGACCTGTACTACTTCGCCAATGTGTTTTTCACTCATGTTTTAAGTCTCCTATGCTAAATTAAGCCCCTTTAAAGCCCTTCCGCACCTGCAACAATCTCCGTGATCTCCTGCGTGATGCTGGCCTGTCGTGCTCTGTTGTAATACAGATTCAGCTTATCGATCATCTCTTCTGCATTACTTGTCGCAGCGTCCATAGCCATTCTTCTGGCTGCAAGTTCACTGGCTGTACTCTCACATACACCGCCATAAACCAGCCCCGCCAGATATTCCGGAACAATGGCATCAAACACAACCTCTGCATTCGGCTCATAGAGGATCAGATTTCTTGTATCCACTCTGCCGCCGCTTTCCTCTCTGATATCTGTCATAGGAAGTATGGAAAATACCTCCGGACGCTGAGAAAGCATAGATGCAAAAACGGTATAACATAATTCAATATGACCAAATGTTCCTTTGCGGAATTCTTCACAAAGCAGATTCGCGATCTCAAAACAGTCTGCGACAGAAATACCTGCAATCTCTGCAAACTTATCTGTCAGGCATTCAATGCCTCTCTGTCTGAAATACTCAACTGCTTTTTTTCCAATCGGCAGCACCATATAGTCCCTGCCTTCGGCTGCAGACTCAAGACATTTAAAAAGATTTGCATTATATCCGCCAGCCAGTCCTCTGTCACCGGCGATCACCACATAACAGGTGCGGGGATTGGAGGACTCTCTGGAATATACAGAAGAAAAATCAATGTTTTCTTTTGCAATGTCTTTCAGTGTCTCATGCAGCTCTGTGAAGTAAGGACGGCAGGTTTCTGCACGTTCCTTTGCCTTACGCAGTTTGGAGGATGCAACAAGCTCCATGGCCTTGGTAATCTGCATCGTACTTTGTACGCTTTTGATACGCAGCTTTACCGCTTTCATATTTCCAGCCATATGATTTATACCCTCCTACTCACATTATTTGTCAGGTTTTGTATTCAGGAAATTCTCTGTATACGCTTCCAGTACATGACGCAGTTTTTCTTCTGTTTCTGGCTCAAGTTTGCCTGTAGAGCTGATAAGCTGCATCACTTCCAGACCAGCTGCATCTGCATCGAGATACGTGTACAGTCCTGCTTCATATTCGCTTACGTCTTCAACGTTAACTTTTTCAAGGATGCCCTTGGTTACCGCATACAGGATTGCTACCTGCTTTTCTACCGGCACCGGAGCATTCTGGCTCTGTTTCAGAACTTCTACAATACGTGCACCCTGTTCCAGACGTGCCTTGGTATCAGCATCCAGATCTGAGCCGAACTGGGCAAAACTCTGAAGTTCACGATACTGAGAATAGATCAGTTTCAGAGTTCCGGCAACCTTCTTCATAGCCTTGATCTGTGCATCTCCACCAACTCGTGATACGGAAATACCAGGGTTTACCGCCGGCATGATACCGGAATGGAAAAGTTCTGTTTCCAGGAATATCTGTCCGTCTGTAATAGAAATTACGTTTGTCGGGATATAGGCAGATACGTCACCTGCCTGTGTTTCGATGATCGGCAGTGCTGTCAGAGAACCGCCGCCATGCTCGTCGTCAAGCTTCGCTGCACGCTCAAGCAGTCTGGAATGCAGATAAAAAACATCTCCAGGATATGCCTCACGTCCAGGCGGACGACGGATCAGAAGGGAAAGTGCACGGTACGCAACCGCATGTTTACTCAGATCATCATAAATAATCAGTACATCTTTTCCCTGGTTCATAAAGTATTCACCCATTGCACAGCCTGAATACGGTGCAATGTACTGCAGCGGGCTGGATTCAGAAGCTGTCGCAGCCACTACGATGGTATAATCCATAGCACCGTTTCTGGTAAGATTCTCCACCAGAGATGCTACTGTAGATCGTTTCTGTCCGATCGCAACATAGATACAGAGTACATCCTTGCCTTTCTGGTTGATGATCGTATCTGTTGCGATAGTTGTCTTTCCTGTCTGACGGTCACCGATGATCAGCTCACGCTGTCCCCGTCCGATCGGGATCATAGAGTCGATCGCCTTGATACCTGTCTGAAGCGGCTGATATACAGACCGTCTCTCACAGATTCCAGGTGCCTTGCTCTCTACCGGGCGAAATTCTTTTGTATCGATCGGTCCTGCACCATCAATTGGCTGACCAAGTGCATTCACTACTCGTCCGATCATAGCCTCACCGACCGGTACAGACACAACTTTGCCTGTACGCTTTACGGTCTGGCCTTCACCGATATTCTCATCGGAGCCAAATATTACAATAGAAACACTGTTTTCTTCCAGGTTCTGTGCCATACCGAAACTTCCATCTTCAAATTCCAGTAATTCGCCTGCCATACAGTTCACAAGTCCGCTGGCACGTGCGATTCCGTCACCAACCATAAGGATTGTACCTGTCTCATTCTGCTGTATCGCATTTTCATAATATTTTATCTGGCTTCGGATGACTTTGGATATTTCCTCAGGTTTTAATTGCATGTGTCCATTCCATCCTTTAACATTTTATAGCTTTTGCTTATTTTTTCACTAAACCACTACTTCATTCAGCTTCTGTAACTGTTCAGTCCCTTCACAGTTACAAGTCAAAATGCATCCCATATCACCTTCGGTGATGGCATTTTGCCTTATGCATGTCTCGGGCTTTTGGCATATTCATGCCAAAACACCTCGCGGGATATTACAACTGGGTAGTTTCCAGTCGCTTTGAAATATCCGAAATACGTCCCTGTACCGTTCCGTCAAGCTGTATGCCTTCCATCTCCACGCGGAGTCCGGCTAGAACGGTCGGGTCTGTCTTCTGTGTGAGATGGATCTTCTTGCCGCTTGTCTTCTCCAGTTTGGCGCGCAAGGCTTCCATCTGTTCTTCTTTGAGTTTAACTGCACTGGTAACTACCGCTTCCACAATGCCATGGTCGACATTATACCTGCGGGTAAATTCCTCACAGCATCCCGAAAACTCTCTCAGGATCTTCTTCTCACATAAAAGTTTAAGAAAATTAAGAAGATACGGCTCTACCTGTCCGCCAAAGGCTTCATCGAGAAGTTTCATTCTCTCTTCCTGCGGGATCGCCGGTTCTCCCAGTAATTTCAGATATCCTGAATTCTCCCGAAAAATCTGTCTGATTTCATTCATCTGCTCCATGATCTGTCCATCGAGCTTTTCTTCGGCAGCAAGATCGTACAGACTGCCGCCATAGACTTTGGCAGCCTGTGTCATGATGCCTCACCTACATTCTCAATAAAATCATTAATCAGTTTCGTGTGATCCTCTTCGTTAATTTCGCGCTCGATTACCTTACCGGCGATCTCAACAGCCATGCCTCCGATCTCACCCTTGATCTCGTTGACAGCTTTACGTCTCTCCTGTGCAATGTCTTTCTCTGCCTTTTCTTTCATGGCAGTTACCTGACTGGAAGCTTCCTTGAGCATCTCTTCACTCTGGACAGCCGCTGTTTTCTGAGCGGTCTTGACAATGTCATTTGCCTTGTCCCTGGCTTCCTGCATATTCTTTTCGTATTCGGCTTTCATAGCCTGAGCTTCTTCCTTCGCCTTCACTGCATCCTGGATCTCCGCATCGGCTTTGGCCCTGCGCTTGTCCAGCATCTCGTTGATCGGCTTAAAAAGAAAACGCTTAATGAGATACACCTGAATAAAAAGGTTGCAAATCGTCGCTATAAAATTCCACGGCACAATTCCTACTAATTCCTGTACCTGCATGTTTGTAACCTCCTGTTGTCACTGCCCGCTTATGCTGGCAGTCATCTCCTGTCCTGCTGTGATGCGTTCTTATCTGACGCATCCGTTACTGTTTTCCTGATCAGCCCAGGAAGTTCATAAACATACCAGGTGCTACGAAGATAAGGAGCAGACCGGTTACAAAACCATAAATACCGGTTGTCTCTGCGATAGCACAACCAAGAAGCATGGTAGATGTAACATCACCCTTGCATTCCGGCTGACGTCCGATTGCTTCCAGTGCACTTGCAACTGCATTACCTTCACCAATACCAGGGCCGATACCTGCGATCAGCGCACATCCTGCTCCAATTGCACAACCTGCTAATGCGATACCTTTTGCTAATAACTGAAAATCCATAGTAAAAACCTCCTGTAATAAAATTGTCTCCGGATATTCCCATATACCCGGGATCCCTTATCTGCTGCTGTTCATCTCCTAACAACAGTTTTTATTCCTCTGCTGCATTTGCGATATACATAACCGTCAGCATACAGAAAATAAATGCCTGCATAATTCCTGAGAACCAGTCGAAATATACAGATAAAATAGCCGGTACACCTACATCAAGAATAGGTATCTGTGACAACACATCGCCCACAAGTCCCGGGATCAGTCCCAGGAGTGCGGAACTTGCCACTGCCAGCGCCCCATAGATCAGACCATTGATAACGACACCTGATAAAATGTTTCCGAAATGACGGCACGCCATACTTACCGGTGTTGCCAGTTCAGAAAGAACATTAAATGGTGTCATAACCGGAATCGGCTGTGTAAATCCCTTTAAGTAACCGCCGAATCCACTGGTCCTGATCTTCTGCGCGGTGATCATGATAAATACCACAACCGCCCACGCTGCCTCTGTAGACAGATCCGATGTCGGACTTCGAAGTCCCACAAGACTGATCAGGTTCGATACCACACTTGTCGCAAAAAGTGCCGCAACAAATGGAATCATGTACCTGAACTTCTCACCCATGTTTCCGACAACGAATTTATTCGCCATCTCCACCAGAAGTTCTGCCACAGCCTGCCGTTTGGAAATATTTTCCTCCTTAAGATCATGCGTCAGCCAGATACACACTCCTGTAATCAGCAGCATAACAATCCAGCTTACTACCATGGTCTCACTGATTCTTAAAGGTCCCAGAACCGGCAGGTCAATGGGTAAAGTAAAAAGTATCTTCGCCCCATTAATATCCAGTTCCATACATTCACTCACCTCCTGTCTTATTCAGATTTTCCCCTCCTAGTTTTTGTTATGAAATATCCCCACGATCTTGATTCCCGTTCCCGGAAATAAGAGTGGAGCAATTCCCGCTACAAAATGGAAGCACGGTGCAACGATCGCTGCGATCACCCACAGCATCATCATCAGAAAACGCTGTGAATAGCTTGCTTTGAGCTTCATTCTCGCAGTTCCCTCATCTGTCGCTGAAGCTGCCTTCTGAACAGCCAGTCCCATCAGAAAGAAATTCAGGACTGCGATCAGTCCACCTCCAATGCCTCCCAGAAATACGGTATAATCCAACGGCACTTTGTCTGGCATTGCAAAGTGAAGTCCTGCAAAAAGGATCCACATCAGAACCAGACCGACTGCCGTGATCATGGCTACTCTCTTTGTTTCTTTTTTTACTGCCGGCTGCACCTTATCGAATATACTGCTCATAATTTCTTTATTCCTTTCATTTATTCTGTCCGTCATATCGCTGTTTATGAATGTCTGTTGAAATATATTTTATTTTTTTTGTGTTTTTTCTTCTCCTGCTTGTTTACAGAAAGATAAAACTTATATGCCACAGTCGCCGATCCGCCCATCCCAAAGAAAAATCCAGGAATATAGACCCAGCCTCCGACACCGGTCCTGGAAGTAATAAACCAGCAGAGTGCCAGGCACAGCAGAAGCGGTGTGATAAATGACAGTCCCAGCTGGGACAGCATTGTGACATTACGCAGAATTTCTGACCACTGCTTCAATATCATTCTCCCTTTTTACTAATTATTTGTTAATTTTTCTTTTACGCATAGTCAGATTTTACCACATTAATGTGAAAACCTCAATCCATTTGTACAAATTATTCAAATAATTTTGTTATCCTAACAAAGTTTTTGTTAGAATTATATCATTCCCGTCTTTTTGCTGTCATGTAACAAAAAAGAGGTTTTGTCCCAAAAGAAATCTCTATATTATTTCTAGCTCAATTATATTGTATATTTCGCCTGTAAATCGAGTCAATTTCAGTTCTTTATTGTCAACTTTTTCTTTTAATTGCCTTTTTTATTATGCAATTTTATTTCTTATTTTTATTTTTTGTCAATATCTTGTACACATCTTTTCCCATAATGCCCAACCACAATTGAATGACTCTGTGTTTTTCGTAAAATCATTCACAATATTAAAAAGAGTAGATAAGGCAATACGAACGGCAATGATCTCCCTATCTACTCTCATTATTTATATTTGCTTTATTATAAATTTACTGCATTTTAGTTCTCAACATACTGGCTGCATTTTTGAGAAGCTGTTCCATCTCTGACTCTGAAGCATTTTTACTGATATCTCTCCAGATTTTAATATCACGTCCTACCTCTCCACCCATTTTAATAAATGGCTCCATGACTATAGCACCTTGATAATTTATTTCTTTTAATGCACCTGTAATTTCATCCCACGGCATTTTTCCCTGCTCATTTGGTGGTTTTCGATTACATTCTCCCACATGGAAATGTCCCAGTCTGCTTCCAACCGACCGTATTGCTCCTGCAAAGGAATCTTCTTCAATATTCATATGATATGTATCCAACAGAATTTTACAATTAGGACTGTCTACTTCGTCCACATATTTTATTGCCTCTTCCGCTGTATTAACAAGTGAAGATTCATAACGATTCACTACTTCAACAGCAAAGGTAATTCCCATATCTTCGGCCGACTTCATAATTTCTTTTACGGCAAGTATACTTCTTTCCCATGCGGCACTTTTATCTATGATTCCTTCTGTAAAAGTCTTATTCCAAGCGGCAATATCAACACCTGAATACATTTTCGCACCCATTTCAGACATGACTTTAAATGCATCTGTTGTAAATTTTATTCCGTTTTTTCTGATAGTTTCGTCTTCTGACGCGAGATCTTGATCCAGACCTAATCCTACAGAAAAAGTCAGTTCTATATTATTAGCTTTTGCTGCTGCTGCAATTTCATCTCTCTGTATTTTCGTTAATGCCAATAAGGGAGCCGGTGCAACTTCCATGATGTCCAGTCCAATTCTCTTTATTACATCAATCTGTTTCACAAAATCTGTGTTCCAGTTCCTATTAAAATATCCAAAATGAACCCCAATCTTATTCATATTTTGCTTCCTCCTACTGATTCTTTCACTATCTTGTGTCTTGAAATCATTTCAGATCTTTTTTCAGCTGACGAATTGTTGTATTTTCATCGATAAAAACAGTTTCAATCCCCATTGCGTCGCCCCAGTCTCCCAATTGTTCCGCAGTAAGATCATATGTCATAACTGTATGATGAGCCCCACCTGTCATAAGCCAAGCTTCTACTCCTGTCAGGAAATCTGGTTTTGGTGTCCAGAAAGCTGTTGCAACCGGAAGATTTGGCATTGGATATTCTGTTTTTTTACAGGTTACATCGTTAATAACTAATCGGAAATGATCTCCCATATCAATCAATGACGAAGCGATGGCATCTCCCTCTTTAGCTGTAAATACAAGCCTTGCCGGATCTTCTCTGTTTCCAAGCCCCAGAGGATTTACACGAATATTTACATCTCCATCTGCAATAGACGGACAAATTTCTAACATATGGGTTTCCAAAATTCCTTCTTTACCTGGAACAAGATTATAAGTGTAATCTTCCATAAAAGAAGTTCCTTTTGCATTTTTCACACCAGCAGTCATCAGTTTGACTATTCGAAGTAATGCAGCCGTCTTCCAGTCTCCCTCCGCTGCAAATCCATATCCTTTTTGCATCAATCTTTGCATAGCAAGTCCTGGAAGCTGTTTAAGCCCACCAAGCTGACCAAAATGTGTTACTACTGCCTGATAGTTCTTTTCTTTCAGAAATTTTTCAATTCCAAGTTCAATTCTGGCCTGTTCTTCTACATGTCTTCTGAATTCATCAGGATCTCTGCCTTCTAAGATAATACCATACTTTTCATAATATTCATCTGTCAACACTTTGACATCATTTCCGCAAACACTATTTACTGCCTCCGCCGCTTCGACAATTGTATAAGTATCTACTTCCCAACCAAATTTTAACTGTGCCTCAACCTTATCTCCTTCCGTATCCGCAACATTCAACATATTATCCGCAAATCTGGCAACCCTAAGATGTCCGCTTTCTATAATTCCAATTGCTGTCCGCATCCAATCGCCAATTTTTTTCTGAACCCTTTCAGATTTCCAATGACCTACGACAATCTTATGCTCTTTTTTCATTCGTGCCAGCATATATGCAAATTCACGATCTCCATGTGCAGATTGGTTGATGTTAATAAATCCCATATCAAGTGTATCATATGGAATCTCTTCATTAAATTGTGTATGCAAATGAAGTAAAGGCTTTCTCAGTTCTTTTAATCCCAGCATCCATGATTTGGCCGGTGAAAACATATGCATCCATGCAATTATACCCGCACAATATTTATCCGCATTGGCCTCATTAAATGTTCTTCGGATATTTTCATTCGTAAGGAGCGTCGGCTTCAAAACAACTTCATACGGCACCAGTCCTGACTGATTCAGTTCTTCTACAATTCTACGGCTGTGTTCCGTTACAATACGGATCTCCTCATCTCCATAAAGATCCACAGAGCCCGGACAAAACCAGAATTTATATTCATTCTGATATATCATTTTCAGCCTCCTTTTCATGCTTTTTTCTTTGCAATAGCCTCTTTGACACGTTTTGCAATTTTTTCAGGAATAAATCCAAATCTTCCTCGCAGATATTCCTCTGAACCAACTTCTCCAAATTCATCTCTGACCCCAATGCGTTCTACAACTGTTGGATCATTTTCACCAAGATATTCCGCAACTGCTGATCCTAGCCCACCATAAACAGAGTGATTTTCTGCTGTAACAATAGCCCCAGTTTCTTCCGCACATTTCTTAACAAGTTCTTCATCCAGCGGTTTAATCGTAAACATATCCACAACTCGTACATGAATTTCTTCTTTCTCAAGTAATTCCGCTGCCTGAAGAGAAATTGTTACCAGACGCCCGCAGGCAATAATTGTTGCATCTGTTCCCTCTTTTAACACAATTCCTTTTCCAATTTCAAATTCAGATGTTTCATCATATACAGCAATATTATCAGCCAACGGAGTCCTGTAATAATAAATTCCCTGCATGTCTATCGTTTTCTTCAGAAGTTTATTAAACTGAACACCATCCACAATATCAAAGATATATGCATTTGGCACTGTACGCATCATGGCAATATCTTCAAAAGCCATATGGGTTCCACCCCAATAAGTCTGCTTGTATCCTGGTTCGCTTCCAATAATATTCAATGTTTTTCTTCCATAGGCACCTGAAAGAAAAATCTGATCAAACGCCCTTCTCGTAACAAAAGAGGCAAAACTGTGAATAATTGGTTTCATTCCCATAACAGACATCGCAGCTGCTGTTCCAACCATATTTGCTTCTGCAATCCCACATCGTATTACGCGTTTCGGAAATTTGTCCCCTAACTCCCAGAGACCAGCACCAAATGCAAACATAAGATCAGCATCCAGATAAATCACGTCTGTATCTTTTTCAAGCATTTCTCCAAGATTTTCCACAAACTGATCAGTAATCGCTTTTTTTTCGTATTCACCATTGTAGATTGTCTTTACCATTCTCTTTTTCCTCCTTACAGACTGTTTTTGACTGCTTCCAGTTCCTCCAGACACTGATCAGCTAATTCTTTATCCACTGGAATCATATGGTTAAATTTCATTTCTTCAATACATTTAACGCCACTTCCCTTTACACCATCCAGAACTAAAACGCCTGGTTTATCACTCTGATTTTCTCTTATCTGTTTAAATGCCATCTGTATTGCCTCAATATCATCACCTTTTACCGTGACTGCATACCATCCAAATGCTCTGAATTTTTCTGCAATATCAAGAAGAGAGATGCATTCATCAACAGTTCCATCTATCTGTTTTTTATTCCAATCAACAATTCCCACCAGATTATTAAGTTTATACTGATGGGCATACATTGCTGCCTCCCAAATCTGTCCCTCCTGAATCTCACCATCTCCCATAAGACAGTAAATACGATTCTTCTTATCTTTTATCTTTGCTGCATGAGCAAATCCATTTGCAAGGGATAATCCCTGTCCAAGTGATCCTGTAGATGCATCAATTCCAGGAGTCCTGATTCTGTCACAATGACTTGGAAGTCTTGTTCCGCCTTCACATAATGTCGGAAGCCAATCTAATGGAAAATATCCTTTCAGAGCAAGTGTTGCAAAAACTGCCGGACCTGCATGTCCTTTAGAAACTACAAGCATATCTCTATCCGGTTTCTTCGGATTTTTCGGATCAATATTTTTTAATTCCCCGTTATATAAAACTGTAAGTACATCTGCAATCGAGAGACAGCCTCCAATATGACCGAAGGTACGAGCCTCCAGACATTTCACGGTTTCAATCCTGACATCGGTTGCAAATTTTTTCAGTTCATTCACTGTCATGTTTGTACCCTCCGTTTCTATCGTTCAATTGAATGTACCATTGCATTAATTGCATCTATATAGAAGTTTACATCCTGACCTACCGTTACACTGTCAAAGCCCTGTTTCAGCCGGGTGTTTGCAACGTTGAAATCAGCACAATAGATAATAGTAAATTTACCTGCATCCTTTACTGCTTTTAAGATTCTCTCAAGAGCTGCCTTAAATTCCGGCTTGTCAAACTGTGTTGGAATTCCCATTGCAACAGACAGATCATACGGTCCTACAAAAATACCATCAATCCCATCCACTTTTGCAATTTCTTCAATATTTTCCAGACACCCCATAGTCTCACACTGCGGGATTAAAAGAGTTTCTCTGTTGCATGTAGCAAAATAATCATTAATATCTCCTTTTGCATGTTCCAGATATCCATAACCGGCACCTCTTGCAAAAGCAACTCCTCTTTGTCCTACAGGAAAATATTTTCCATATTCAACAATCTTTTTTATTTCCTCAATAGAATGTACCTGTGGAATAATCAATCCTCCAGCACCAATATCCAGCATTTTTAAAATAGAATTTCTATTTGAATCCTTTACCCTCACAAGAGCTGTTGTTCCATGAAGTTCTGCGCCACGGAGCATCAGCATTACGCTTTCCACATCAAATGGTCCATGTTCTGTATCAATCAGCATATAATCGAGATCAGTAAGGGCAAGTGCTTCTGCAACACTGGCATTTCCAGCTTCAAAAAATGTTCCTACTGTCTTTACACCATTCATAATTTTTTCTCTCAGTAAATTTTTCATAGTCTGTATTTTCCTTTCTATATCCGTTTTCTTATAACCCCAGTTCTTTTTTATTTACTATATTTGCCGGATTCTTTCCATTTAAAATATCAACTGCAGTCGTTGCAAGCACTTCCATCATCTGTGCCTCTGCCTCTACAGAATTGTATGCTGCATGCGGTGAACATATAATATGTCCTGTTTCAAATAATGGATGATCAGGAACTACTATCGGCTCTCCTTCTACAACATCCAATGCTGCTGCTTTAATTTTTCCGGATTTAACAGCCTCCATCAAATCATCAATTGCTATAATCGGACCACGCGACGTATTTACAATCATAACTCCATCCTTCATTTTCGCAATGGTGTCCTTATTGATCAGATGGAATGTGCTGTCCATCAATGGCGTATGTAAAGATATTACATCGGACTCTTCAAGAAGTTGATTCAGTTCCACTTTTTCGGCACCAGCTGCTTTTACCACTTCTTCCGGAAGAAACGGATCATATGCAAGCATCCTGAATCCAAAACCTTTTGCAAATTCAGCTGCTCTTCGTGCAATATTTCCAAATCCTACAAAACCTAATGTCTGTGTAGATAATCTATGTGGTTTGAATCCTTCATTTGCCAACCACTTTCCCTGTTTTACGAGATTATGATAAAAAACAAGTTTCCTCTCCATGGCCAGGATCATAGCAATTGTATGGGTTGCCACCTCGTCCAAACAATGTCTCGGACTATTGCACACCTTAATTCCACGCTCTGTTGCAGCCTTTACGTCAATCACATCGTACCCGATTCCATATCTTAAAATTACCTTACAATTTTTCAATGCATCCATAATCCTTGGAGTGATCTGCCGATAAATAACCAGAAGTGCATCTGCATCCTTGCATTTTTCAATAATCTCATCTTCTGTCTGGCAATCTTCCAAAATGAATTCAATACCATTTTCCTCAAAAATTCTCTGCTGAATAGAATAATCCAGTCCGTCAGCAGAATTCTTATCAACTACAATTGCTTTCATATCTTCGCCTCCTGTATTAATTTTCTTGTTCTTCAAGTTAATCACATTGTATATTTTCTCTATAAATTGAGTCAATTTTAATTCTTTATTGTGTAATATGTCCTTTCTTTGTTCTTTCCAATGTGCAATTTCATTCGCAATTTTTATCATATTGTCAGGATTTTGTGCAAATATTCTCTTTTCCTCTGTAATAAACATCATATTTTTCCAGTAAAATACAACACCCAGAACATCAAAATATATCTTATAAAACAATTTGCCGTACATCATCTGTACGGCAAATTACTAAATAGATATATTAAAAAATTAGGGTTATCCCATAAACAGACTTGGAAGTAATATGGATATTGCAGGAATATAGGTAATCAATAAAAGATCCACAATCATAACAACAATAAATGGTACAATTCCCTGAATAACCTCTGACAACTGTGCTTTTCCAACACGGCTTGCCACAAACAGATTAATTCCCAGAGGTGGAGTAATAAATCCAATTGCAAGATTGACAACCATAATGATACCAAAATGAACCGGATTTACACCAACTGCTGTGACGATCGGAAGGAAGATCGGTGCAAGAATCATAATTGCACAAAGTGTTTCCATAAAACATCCTACAAATAAAAGAACTACATTGATAAGGATCAGAATTACAATCTTATCAGCATTCAATCCTACAATAAGATCAGCTACTGCTGTAGGAATTTTTTCAACTGCTAATACTTTTGTAAAGACTGCTGCACATCCAATTACGATCATAATTGTTGATGTAGTTAAAACGCCTGATCTGATAACTGTAAAAATATCACTTAACTTAATTTCCTTATACACAAATACTCCAATGATAAATCCATATGCAGCAGCGACTGCAGCAGCTTCTGTTGGTGTAAAAATACCTCCATAAATTCCTCCGAGAATAATAACCGGACAAATAAGTGCCCATTTGGCATCCCACGCAACTTTTCCTGCATTTTTCCAGGAAAATGGTTCTTCATCTCCTTTATATCCATGTTTTTTACAATAAAAATGACAATATAAAATTAATGTAAGACCAATAAGAATACCTGGAATAAATCCTGCCATAAATAATTCAGAGACAGACTGTCCTGTTGATACACTGTAAATGACCATAGGAATACTTGGAGGAATTATTACTCCAATACTTCCTGCTGCTGCAATAACTGCCAATGTAAATTTTTTATCATAACCAGCTTCCAGCATAGACGGAATTACCATTCCTCCGACTGCTGCTACTGTAGCAGGACCGGAACCAGAAATTGCTGCAAAGAACATACATACTACAACGGTTACTATAGCAAGACCACCTGTATATCTTCCAAAAAAGGCTCTTGCTGTATTCATGAGACGCTTAGATATTCCACCGCCTCCCATAATCTCTCCTGCCAGAACAAAAAATGGAATAGACATTGTTGTAAAGGAGTCTGCACTAGTCACAAGATTTTGCACTATATATCCAGACGTCAAATCACCCGAAACCAAAATGGTAATCAAAGAAGCAATACCTAAAGATATTGATACTGGAACATTCAGAATCAAAAGCACCACCAGTGAACCGAATAATACAAGACTAATCATTCATTTCCACCCCCTCTTTATAATTTTTAACTCTCAATACAATTGTCTGAATACATCTGATTGTTGAGAGTGCATATCCAATACATGGAGCAAGATATATCAGCCACATCGGAACAGATAAAGCTGGTGAGATCTGACCTGACCTTACTACCTTTCCAATAAGATTAAAACCAACTACTGTAACAAAAACACACCATACCAGTGAAAAAATATCTCCAATAATTACAACCAACGGGCGAATACTTTTAGGAAACAGCGATAAGGCGGCTTCAATCTTTACATGTTTTCTCATTTTAATACCATAGGAAATAGAGATAAAAGTCATCCATACAAATAAATATCTTGCCATTTCTTCTGACCAGGATAAAGAGTTTTTAAACAAATACCTCATAATTACCTGTATGACAATAATTAATGTTGCTGCACTCATCAATATAACTGCGAGCACATCTTCTGCATGTTCATCTAAAATTTTTAGTAATTTTTTCACTGTTCAATTCCTCCTCACTGGGTTTTCTCTAATACCTGATCGAACAATTCCGGATGTTTCATTTTTTCTTTTACAAGAGGATAAATATTATTTACTGCGTCTCGGAACTGTTGTTTTTCTTCATCTGTCAATGTAACAAGCGTTACACCCTTATTCTGCATATCACTTATCGCATCACCATTGTATTCTGCAGTTTTCTGACGCTGAACCTCAGTTCCATATTTTCCTACTTCTTCAACAATTTTCTGTTCTTCCTCTGATAATTTATCAAATTTATCTTTGCTCATCAGAAGAAGATATGGTGTATATACATGATTTGTCTCAATAATGTATTTTTGAACTTCATAATATCTATTGTCGCGGTCTGTTACAAATGGATTATCCTGCCCATCTACAGTTTTCTGCTGCAGCGCTGTAAACAATTCTGAGAATGCCATAGGTGTAGGATTAGAGCCCAATGCTTTCCATGTTGCAATATGAACTTCACTTTCCATGACACGTATTTTCAAGCCTTTCAAATCAGCTGGTGTATGAACTTCTGTATCTGCTGTAGATAACTGTCTGAAACCATTTTCAGGAAATCCCAATACTTTAAATCCAATCTCTTCCATTCCTGTTGCTATTTCCGTTCCAACTTTTCCATCCAGAATATTTTGTGCCTGTTCTGAATCACTAAAAAGAAATGGCGCATCAAACAGATTTAAATCCTGATAAAAAGCTGCTACAGGTGTAGTTGATACAACACACATGTCAATATTTCCATACTGAACCGTTTCTGCTACCTCTCTGTCGCCTCCAAGCTGTCCATCTCCGTAAATATCAATTGCCATTTTTCCATTCGATAATTCTTCAATTTTTTCTGCCATAGCTTCTGCCATATCCACCTGAGATTGATTTGTATTGATGGAAAGTTTCAATCTTTTTACTCCATCTTTTTCTGACCCACATCCTGTAAGCAACAATACAGGTGTCAACATTGTGCAAGCCAAAATTGTACACATCACTCTTTTTCTCACTTTGTTTCCTCCTTTTTGTATTTAAGTTCTGCCGTTCGAATTAGCTAAATTGTATATCTTTAGACAATATTGAGTCAATTTTTATACTTTTTGATGTATTTATTTTATTTTTTGCCTAATCATTAGTGCATTTTTTTATTTTTTTGCTGTATTTTTGGTTTTGTTTTATGCATATGTCTATTTTTTAACCATTTTCTTCATAATGAAAAGCAGGATGATTGAAACAATCATCCTGCTTTTCATATCGTAATTTAACCCTTTAATCTAGACATAGTACCATACATTCTCTGTATATCATTCTTCATTTCATCTTTCGCCATTAATGGATAATGTCCTTGAATCATCCTGTAAATTGATTTATGATACCTGGAACCTTTTTCCATTCCATTTTCCTGAAAACACTCTTCATATGCCAATTGATTTAATTGATTACGATACATAGCCAATGGACACTCTATAGATTCATACATGGCCATTAAATATTTATTTCTCGATGCCTTGATTATAGTCTCATGAAATAGTTTATCTGCATTCTTATATGCTGTATGATCATGTGTTTTATCAATTTTTTCAAAACAGCCAACCAGTCTTTCCAATAATTCCACTTCCTCTTTATTTATTCTCCTTGCAGCCAGATACGCTGCTTCTGGCTCTAAGGTCATTCTTGCTTCATAAATCCACAAACATTCTTCGTACCTTACCTTTTTAACGTGTAACTCTCTTCCTTTTTCTTTTTCGAGAATTCCTTTTTCTGTCATTTCAGCCAATGCCATTTTTACAGGAGATCTGGAAATATTTAATTCCTTTGCAATCTTAGATTCAATAATTTTATGCTGTGGAAGCAAATTTCCATTTATAATTTCTCTGTATACCTGTTGATATACCAACTTACTCAAGGCCAGAAACGGATTTTTATCCAATTTCTGTTGAATTTGATCTTTTGCATTTTCACTCATTGAAAAATCTTCCATCACATTTCTCTCCTTTACCTTTTTTAATTCTTAGAATCTCCAAGCTGGTATTTCTGCAATTTCAAAAACATATCTTTCCTTTTTGTTTCTATATTCATCTTTTTATCTATTTGTTTTCAAAATCGCACATACATAATAGCATAATTTTATAGACATTTTCAACAGTATTTTATTTATTTCAACACATCTCCATATAAAAAATCACCAAAAAGACATAATTCCTATTATTTTCCTTCTGGTATTTCTTTGAAATATGCATTTGTAAAGTAATCCTCCTGCTTTGGAATACAGATTGCCAGGTTCGGACGAATCACATCCTAACTTCTTGAATACAGAAGTGCAAATCCAAATTCCGCAAAAATCTGAGATGCAATCCGTTCCCTGTTCTGAATATCTCTTATGATGATCTCTTTACGATCCTGATAAGGTGACAGTCTTTCTCCAAGCACTTCCAATTTTCACCTCAAAACACTTCAACTCTATCCCGGTGGAAGATGCCAAAGTTGAATTTATCTTTCCAACTTCCGGTTTTTGTGCTATGCTACTTGATACGACAATATTAGATTCTGTAATACATCTGATATATACTATCCAACAACAAAACTCACGGAGATAATCATTATGAAAATACAAACCAACACACCCAATATGGAGACGGGAAGTATTCCCAGACTCCTCGCGCAGCTGGCGGTTCCGGCAGTTGTCGCACAGGTCATCAACCTGCTTTATAACATCGTAGACCGTATCTATATCGGCCACATTCCGGGAATCGGAGCCGCCGCACTGACCGGCGTCGGACTTTTTGCCCCGATTCTGATGCTGCTGAATGCATTCGCCATGCTCGTCGGTTCCGGCGGTGCCCCGCGTGCAGCCATTGCAATGGGAAAGAAAGATAACGATCTGGCAGAAAAAATCCTTGGAAACTGTTTTACTTTATTAGTCGGTCTGTCAATTATACTGACTATCGTGTTTTATGTAAGTGCACCGACTCTGCTCAGACTCTTCGGTGCCAGTGATGTCACCTTAACTTACGCATCTGACTATGCCAGAATCTATATTCTGGGGAGCTTTTTTGTCCTGATCGTGCTGGGCATGAACACCTTCATTACCACTCAGGGCTTTGCCCGGATCAGTATGATGACTACAGTCATCGGTGCCGTTATCAATATCATCCTGGATCCGATTTTTATCTTTGTTCTCGACATGGGAGTAAAAGGTGCCGCACTTGCCACTGTCCTAAGTCAGACCGTAGGAGCTGTATGGATCCTCCGCTTCCTGACCGGAAAGAAAACAATCCTTCGACTGAAACGAAGCAATATGCACCTGGATCCTAAGGTTTTTGGTCCCTGTCTTGCTCTTGGTATTTCCACATTTGTTATGCTGTCAACAGAAAGTCTTCTGTCGATCAGTTTTACAAGCAGTCTTTCCAGATTCGGCGGTGATGTGGCTGTCGGAGCAATGACGATCATTACCAGTATCAGCCAGCTTGTCTCTCTTCCGCTTCAGGGAATCTGCCAGGGCGGACAGCCGATCATCAGCTACAACTTTGGTGCCAATAAACCGAATCGTGTAAAAAAAGCATTTTTTACACAGTTCTGTACCTGCATCATCTACACATCTGCCTTCTGTCTTGTCGTGATGATTTTTCCAAAGGCATTTGCAGCAATCTTTACTTCAGATAAGGAACTTGTAAGATACGCTTCCTGGGCACTCCGCATCTACATGGCCGGAATCTTCTCTATTGGCTTCCAGGTAAGCTGCCAGCAGAGCTTTATGGCTCTCGGCCAGGCGAAAGTCAGTCTGCTTCTTGCCTGCCTGCGTAAGATCATCCTGCTGATACCTCTGATCTTCATACTGCCGAATTTCTTCGACAATAAAGTTTTTGCTGTATTTCTTGCAGAACCGGTAAGCGATATCATAGCTGCTACGGTGACAACGATCACCTTCTTTACGCTGTTTAATTCCATTCTTAAGAAAGATAAAAGATAACTGTTCACAGTAATGATAAAAGAAACCCGGGGCTTTCCGCCTCGGGTTTTGCTTATTGCACCCTTTTTATTTATCAAATTTTATGATACATACATCCCATGCCGACAGGTGAATTTCACGCTTAGTACTATCAGCACTTCCAAGTATCACTCCAAAATCATCCGCTGTTTCAACGCTTTGCTCTTCCCAGGAATAATTCAGATAGAAACGAAGCTTTTCGCCCTTTGCATTGATTCCCTCACGCACGATCACCGGGAATTTCTCCGATACTGCTGCATTTACACCAGACTGAGCCAGAATCTTTATCAACAGCTGCTGCAGGTAATGTTCTTCAAACATACACCCGATATACCAGGCACTTCCGCTTTCATATGTATGACGTGTAACTGCAGCATATTTTTTCCAATTCGGATGCTGATATGCAGAAATAATTTCTGCCCCATCAGAAATCAAAAGTTCCATAAAGGTCTCTGCCTCCGGTTCACCGCCCTCAAATCCTGTCAGAGTAACATGCTCCGGAAACGTGAACTGCTGATAGTACATACCAAAGACTTTATGTAAAATATGCGGCTGTCTGTCAGGATACACTTTTACATTTTCGTTGGCAAAAGCGGTCTTGAACGTCGCAATCAATGTGCCTCCCTGAGCAGTATACTTTTTCAGGCGTGTGAGGATTTTTTCATCTGCAGTGTACATGGCCGGAAGGATGATTGCCTGGTATTTCTCAATGTTTTCGCTCTCTTCCCATATAATGTCACACTCGATATTTACTTTGTAAAGTGCATCGTAGATCCAGCGGACAACATCATTATAACCAATTCCATTATCTCCTGCTGCACTGGCTTCGATTCCAAACCATTTAAGTGCAGTCAGAGCCTCATTGTTCACCATGATCGCAACTTTGTTATCTTTCTTAAAGCCTGATAAGACAGGTGAAAGTTTCTTAAACTCGCTGCCTATGATACACGTCTCTCGGTATACGGCATTTTCTTCCATATCATGGCTCAGAAGGCCTTTCCAATAAGTCTCAAAAGAGTTATGGATTGAATGCCAGTGCCAGTACATCACACCAAGAGCACCGGAGGCCAGATGGCTGTATGCCTGCAGGCGAAGCTGTCCATCATATGGTGTCCATCCCGGATAGCCCTGTGCTTCGGTTTCCAGAACCAGGTAGTTGTCATTTTTGAGACAGCGGATCAGATCACCACCAAATGCGATTTCTGCACCACTCAGGTGATCCTGGGTTGGATGATAAATATCCGTTCCTGCTATAGTCAGATGTTTTGCACATTTAAAATGGTTTACATCCGGCTGCACGCCGTAGGAATATCCTCTCCACTCAAAATTCAGATTGAGATTTCACCTGTTTTAAGAAATTTAATAACTGTTATATTTTATTATTAAATTCTTCGCAACCCCTTGAAAACACTGGATTTGTCGCAGGTGAGCTTTCCCTTATTATTTCCCTTGTGTTATATCGTCCCATCAGTGTTTATGCACTCTGATAAGGGCAAATACAAGGGCAAGAAAAATCTATAAGACAGTATAACACAAAATAAAAGTGACATGGTGAACTGATTGAAATGCTTCTTAATTTTTGCTACTACTGATTGATTAAATGATAAGGAGATGGGATACGATGAGAACAATATTTGCAGAATACAATCCACAGTGCAACAGCATTGATGTATATACTAATACGGGCTATATACTCCGTATTGATTGTTGGGAAGCAGAAAAAAATTTAAGAACCACACCTGGATCTGATTGTGCTTTGACATCGCTTGCAATCGATGAGCCATTAGAATATGCAAGGTTATATCTTGATGGGAATTTACAGATGTGGGTAGATGCTGAAGATTCATTAGAGTTATGATTATTCCAATCAAAATCTACTAGAATTTATTAAAAATTAGCTTCATAATTTTAAAAGGACAGCCCTATTGCTATGAGGCTGTCCTTAAAAATACAATAGATAAACCTAGATTATTCTTGCTACTATCTGATTGTTAAATTTTCTGTATTCCATATTGCAAATCTCCCTTTTCGCAATATTTTATTAGTATGAATGCCAGAATCGCTGAAAAAACACGTGCCAATACCGTACTCCACCATATCATAATCTGTCCACCAAATAAAGGTGGTAAAACAAGCATAAATATCAGCATCAATACTGGTTCAATGAATGTAAGAATGTATGACAATCCACTTTTTTCAGTAGCATAAAATCCAGCTGTCGCTATTCTGGTAATCGCAACAAATGGAAATGACACTAAAAATATAGGTACAATTTTAGAAATCTCAATACTTACTTCATAAGAAGCTCCGAAAACCCCTCCAATATTTGCTCTGTTTACATACATGATAATTCCACCACAAACAGCAAGAATTATTGCAAAAATGTATGCCATTCTCTGAACTCCTCTCAGGCTTTCTTGATCCTTCTCACCATAAAAACGGCTCATTAAAGGTTGACTTCCATCACCTACGCCCTGCAATATGAGATATATGATACAGATAATATAGGATACACATGCATAAGTTGCAATAGCTTTTTCTCCCCCATAAGAAGCGGAGAATCGGTTTATAAACACCAATGAAATATTAGGAGTCAATGCTAGCCCAAATGGTGCAAGACCTACTCTGAATATAGCGCCACACATTTCTTTTACATTTTTTAAGGATACATACACATAAAACTTTTTATTATATAATGCGTATATGATTGCAATTGCTGCAGTCACACCCTGTCCGGCTATTGTAGCTGTGGCTGCACCTTTCATGCCCATTTCATATATCCATACAAAGATAAAATCCAGAACAATATTGGTTATGAATCCACCAACCATCGCAAACATTGACCAGAAAGAGTTTCCATAATTTCTAATGAATGGCATCATTCCAGTTCCAAGAATCTGCAATATTGCTCCAAGTGCTATAATTTTGATATAATCTGTCGCATTTGTTAATATAATTCCATCTGCTCCAAGCAATCCTAAAATTTTAGACGAAAAGGAGTAAATAATTATGGTACTGATAACACTTACTATTACAAGAAGCCACCAGCTTGTAGCAATAAATTCTTCTGCCCGTTTTCCTTTCTTTTCTGCTGCATTAATTGAGTAATAAACAGCTCCTCCCATACCAATTCCTGTTCCAAGAGCCTGAATCAAAGCCTCAATCGGATATGCAATATTAATAGCCGAAAGTCCAGCATCTCCTATGGTATTGCCTACAAAATATCCATCCACTATCGCATATATTCCTGATAATGCAAATGCTATAATAGATGGAATAACATATTTAAAAAATAATGATTTATGATTCATTTTTCTTACAATCTCCTTCCTTGAAAAGTCTGATAAACAGCTCTGTATTATCATTAAGACTTTCTATATTCTCTAATCCCATTTTTTCGATTACATATATTTCTTTTGAGTGCAGTTTTTCTATGATATCTTTCGTATATTCCATTCCTGATTCTGTGAGGCATATCAGCTTATTTCTCTTGTCTGAATCATCAGATACCATATTGATGTATCCTTTTTTCTGAAAATCTTTTAGTATCGTATTTACCGTTTGCTTAGGTATATTCCATTTTTCACTTATCATTTTCTGCGTGCATCTTCCATTACTTTCATAAAATGAATGCAAAGCAAAAACTCCATTTGAAGACAGTCCCTGATCCTTTGACCATTCCTCATACATTGCTGTACATTCTTTCCATAAAGCATAATATCGTTGCAACTGTATTATCATATTATTATCTTTTCTCATCTTTTTCCTCCTTAAATTAGTACGAATCCAGACTTTTATATTATAGTCCGAATTCGTACTAATTGTCAAGATTTATTTACATACTTTTTCTTTATATAAACAATCAATAGTCCCTTACTAAGGACAGGAAGATTATGAAATTTCCCTGTCCTCTTTTAATAATATCCTCGTTCTTCCATCCAGTCTTTCACATAACATCTGATTCCAATATAAATAATATGCGACAGTAATAGCAATACAATAAGATTTATCGGATTAGCGTTTTTAATCCATTCTCCAAAGTAAATTACAACAGCTGTACTCGTTATCGCTACCACGATACTGATGATATCCCAACAATATTTCCGGTAGATTTTTCCTACCTGATAACCAATCCCGATTATCAGCCACCCGGTTATTACGAATAAAATTGCCATGACAGTACCGGCAATCAGCCAGTACACAATCCCGGAAAGAATACTGTTAGGTATTCCACTGCTTAACTGTCCGAAAGAGTCTGCACCTGTCACAAACTCCCGAAATAAACTTCCCATTCCTTTTCCTAACGCACCGAAAAAGACGATACAGTCGTTAAGGAAAACCGGCGAAAGAATCGCAGTAAACAGTGTTGTTGTTATGCTGTACCATGCCAGTAGAAACAAGATACTTTCATAACCAATCGTCATATTTTTATATTTCTTTTCTAACTGGCTTTTACGGCTATCGCATTTTTCTTTTGCTTTCCGGTAAGCAGTACGGTCACATTTTTCACATTTCTCATAAGGCACTTTTTTCTCAACAGCTACCTCTACCGTCTTTTGGTGTGTCTGTGCATAAAGTTTTTCCTGCTCTGCTTTTTCATACTTAAATTTCCATGCCACGGCTTCTGCGTCGGCTCTTTTCCTGCTGTCTGTCTCGCTGGTCAATCGTTCCTCTGTTTGCCTTAATCTTGTCCGCAATGCTTCGATATTCTCGGCTCTGTTTTCGCTGTTCAATTTCTCGTTCAAGGTCAGCGATTCGCTTAGCTGCCTGTTTAGTTCCTGGATTGTCTGGTCTTTCTGATCCAGTTCGTCCTGCATCTGTTCGGTCATCAGCAGAAGTTCTTCCACCTGCCCGACGTTCTCTAAGTTTCTGCATTCGCTCATCGATCTCCCTCGCTTTCTCTATCTGCTGTTTAAGGTCAGCAATTCGCTGTTCTGTTTCTGCAATAAGCTGTTCTCGTTGTTCAGCTTCTGCGTTAATTCCTGCCATTGCTGATTCTCGTTTTCCAACTGTTCGATTCTGGTTTTCTGTTGCTCGATCTGTGAGAGCAGTTCTTCTGTATCTGGCAAAAGATTTAGCAGCCTGGATAATTCGCTGTTTAAGCTTTTTAAACTCTGGTTCTGCTCCTGAAAAGACAGGAGCTGCCTGTCCCATTCCTGCAATTCCTGTACCATCTCTGCCATAAGATTCTGCTGTTCCTCGATCTGGTTTATCATTGTCTCCATCATGGGAATGACTTCCCGGCTTTCTTCTAATGTCACGCAATCGCTCCTTCCATTGTGTTAATGCACTGGATACTTTTCCAAAAGAAATCTGTATTTTATCCAGCAGTGCATTTTGTCTTTTTATGATCTGGTTTTCCTCTACTTTCCATGAAGTAGAGGATGTCTGTCCGTTTTGAAATTTCTCGTCAATTTTTCTGGCATCTGCGCCCTCATGGATCGTCGGTATCTCTAATTTTCCCTGCCTTGCATAAGAACGGTGGTCAATGTGATTTTCCGTTTTCAAATGTGCATTACAGACGTTTGCCCATTCGCTCCGCCATAGCTCACAATTTTTCGGATTGTTCCACCCGGTAGCATCGGTTAATACACGTTTCCACTGTTTGCGGTTCCTTGTCCCGACTTTCTGGACTCCATTTTCATCAAGTACGGGGATTCGGATTCCATGACGGTCAGGGTTCTTTTTATCCTGCCACCAGTCCGGATGGGATTCATCCACCACAATATTTCCATTTTCATCTCTGACAAACTCCCAATCCTTGATTTCTTTGTTACCCCATGAGTGGTCTGAATTGAATGGTCGCATCGTCACCAGTAAATGCACATGGGGATTACCATCTCCTTTATCGTGGATACTCCAATCCGCACACATTCCCTTATCTACAAAGGTCTTTTGAATATATTCAGTTGTATAATCAATCTGTTCCTGTCGGCTCCATTCTTTCGGAAGTGAGAACTCAAATGACCTGCCGAGTTGTGCATCTGCACTTTTTTCTATCCTCAAAACTTCATTCCATAAACGCTGCTTCTGAAAAGTAAGTTTAAATTTTTTCAGTGCGGCTTCTTTGTTATCTGCCCTTTTATATCGGACAGATTTCTGGAACCGTCTGATATTTTCAGCAGGTACATTCAGCCATTCCTGTGGTGCATTTTCACACATCAACAGGCTGGTATAAACAACTTCTCTTTTGGCAGTGTAGTAGCTGATCCTGCCTGTTTCTTCATTTTTCATCACATCACCATTGAGATACGCAGATGCTGATATGATGGATTTCCCTTTGCTGCGTCCAACAATCTTTACTGTATAATGAAAAATCGCCATGCTCCGTTTCCCCCTTTCTGCCGTATCCGGCTTTGATTTCCGGCAGGTAACGTTTTCCCAAAAAGAAAATGGTATCTGCCGGAACGCCCTCTGCGTAAGAGTGCCCTGTGCATAACAGCCTGCATGGAATGCGCCCCTCTGGCGAAGAGTGCCTCCTGCGGCATGAGCAGGTCTGGCTGAAAGCCCCGCCGACGGAACGAGCCCGGCAAGCATAAGCGCAGACCGGTTGCCACCTGTGGCAAACTTATACGGACGACCTCTGGTTGTCCATAAGTGCGCCCTTCATGAAAAAGCAATGAAGGGAATGGAAAATCCACTCCCTCCGGCATTACACTTCCTCCGTATTCGCAACTGGCTCTTTCTGCATTGCCTTTGAGAAGAATTTCCCATTTGCTTCCTGCCTTTTTAAGAAGCCGATCAGCTTTGGGATATCATCTTCCTCAATCGCAGAACCCAGCACCGATTCCACCGCACCACCAATCTGGCAGAGCCTGTGTGTCCGCTTTTTAGTTTCCACATCTTTCTGACGTTTCTTCAGTTCCCGTTTCTGTGCTGCATACTGTTTTGCTTTCTCAAGGCTTTCCTGTTCTTTCTTTTCCAACTGGAGCATACGCTCCTCATAACTCTTTGTTGATCTTGCCATAAATATCATCGTCCTTTCTTTTTCTTCCAAACATAAGTTTCCTGTTGTCTGTCAGACGAAGTACATGGTATAATCTGTTTGCGTGTAGGTATATCATGACTCCGGTCTGATAGAACCTTTGGCGGTTTCTTCGGGAACCGCTTTTTTAAGTTGAACCGTTTCTTGTGACTGCTTTCACATTTCCCTTATCCCTCAAGTCTCTGCCCTCGTTGGCTTCCATAAAAAGTTCCAGCATATCCGTTTTGATCAGGACTTTTCTCCCAACCTTTAATACCGGAAGTTTCTTCCATTCCACCAGTTTTCTCAGGGTGTTCCTGCCGATTCCCGTATAATCAGCAGCTTCTTCAATAGATAAGGCAATCTTTCTTTGTGTCATATGACCACCTCCTTTTAAATTGCATTATGCAATTTCATTTGTGCTGTCAGTATAGCGTGTTTATATTGCTTTGTCAAGCATTATGAAATTTCATTCGTTTTCTATAAATTGCATATTGCAATATATTTTGTTGCGTGGTATAGTAATGACATACCGAAAAAGGAGGCACATCAGCATGAAAGATAAAGAACTACGCAAGCTGATCGGCAGCAGGGCAAAACAGCGCCGTCTCGAATTAAATCTGACACAGCCTTATGTCGCAGAGAAGATGGGAGTTACCGCTTCCACAATCCTGCGTTATGAGAATGGTTCGATTGACAATACCAAAAAGATGGTACTGGAAGGCCTTTCGGAAGCACTTCATGTATCGATTGAATGGCTCAAAGGGGAAACCGATGAATATGAAACTGATATTACGGATAAGAAGGAATTGCAGATTCGTGATGTGATGGGCGATATTCTCAAACAGTTACCTCTTGATCTTAATAAAACAGAAGACGCTTTTTCTAAAGACTTACTGCTGTTAATGTTAAAGCAATATGAACTGTTTCTGGATTCGTTTCAGTTCGCCTGTAAAAATTACAAAGGCAGTACCAAAGATGCGGACATTGCCAAAGTAATGGGATTCGAATCGAAAGATGAATATAATGAGATTATGTTTCTCAGAGAGATCACACATACTGTCAACGCATTTAACGATATGGCAGATGTGATAAGGCTCTATTCAAAGAAACCGGAAGCAGCCGAACAAAGACTTGCCAATCTTTTATCCGAAGTTATGTATGAGG
>NZ_QTWS01000032.1:221-43179 GCF_003461245.1 Blautia sp. AF19-10LB | reverse complement strand
GTGATCGGCTCCATTGTGCACTCCTGTGCGATTTCGATGTCACTTTTGAATCCCATAATTTTCTCCTTTCTTTGCCGATAACGCCTGTCGTGATTGCCCCGTCACCAAGCAACCATGGCGTTGATTTTTAATAAGCCCTCTTTTCTTATTAAAAAAAGCAGTATCTGAGTTACCCTCAAATACTGCCCAGACGGTCGGCGTTACAAATCTCCTGCTCCCTCGTGGTATCTCCACAATTCCGTCAGTCACCGGAGACTCTATTTACTTGGTGAGAAAAGATTATCATATTTATTGTCATTTGTCAATAAATTGTCGCGATTATTATGTTTTTTTATAAAACATAAGGAAAACTTAAATAAAATTTGTTATTTTATCATACTATTATTTAACGTCAGCCCGTTCTGTCCTGATGCACCAGGCGTGGCCCGGTGGGGAGCGCGAGGGGAGAACGGCCTTCGCAACTTCGAGTGCCCTCCCCTCGCATAAGGTTTTGCAGTTTCCAAACTGCGGGAATCTGGGCAGTACCCTAGAAAAGTGGTTTAAGGGCCGGATACAGTTTCTTAAACTTCTGATACTTTTCTTCGTACTTCGCCACAAGTTCTTCCTCCGGCTCAACGGTGTCAACGACGTGAGCCATCTTCTTTCCGATGGTCTCAACATCCGGATAAGCCCCACATCCTACGGCAGCCAGCATGGCGCCACCCATGGACGGTCCTTCTTCTACGTCGAGAACATCAACTTTGAGGTTCATCACATTTGCAATAATCTTTTTCCAGAGCGGGCTCTTTGCGCCGCCGCCGCAGATCTTGGTTCGTTCGATCTTGATACCAAGTTTTCTTGCAACTTCGAGGGAATCGCGAAGTCCGAAGGCTACGCCTTCGAGAACAGCCTGTGTCATATCTGCTCTTGTAGTGTCCATGGACATTCCGAAGAATACACCTCTTGCGTCAGGATTGTTATGTGGTGATCTTTCTCCCATCAGGTATGGAAGGAAGAATACATTGTTTTCGCCGAGTTTCTGGATCGGTGCCTGCTCTGCTGCGAAATCCTTGGTCTGAAGGATTTCCTCTGCCCACCATTTGTTACAGGATGCTGCGCTCAGCATGCAGCCCATCAGGTGATAGCTTCCGTCTGCATGGCAGAAGGAATGCAGTGCATTGTTTTCGTCAACGCCGAAGTTTTTGCTGGAGATGAAGATGGTTCCGGAAGTTCCAAGGGAGATGTTGCACTGTCCATCACCAACAGTTCCTGTTCCGACTGCTGCTGCCGCATTGTCGCCTGCTCCTGCTACGACTTTGACGTCTGCAGAGAATCCGAGTTCTTTTGCAACTTCTGGTTTCAGTGTTCCGACAACTTCCCAGCTTTCGTACAGTTTCGGAAGTTGTTCTTCCTTAACGTCGCAGATCTCCATCATTTCTTTGGACCAGCAGCGGTTCTTTACGTCAAGAAGCAGCATACCGGATGCATCAGAAACATCTGTGCAGAAAGATCCGGAAAGTCTGTATGCAAGGTAGTCTTTTGGAAGCATGATCTTTGCGATCTTTGCAAATTTCTCCGGCTCGTTTTTCTTCATCCACAGGATCTTTGGTGCTGTGAAGCCTGCAAAAGCGATGTTTGCTGTGTACTGTGATAATTTATCTTTGCCGATCTCATTGTTGAGATATTCTGTTTCTTTCTGGGAACGTCCATCATTCCAGAGGATTGCCGGGCGGATGACATTGTCATTTTCATCCAGTGTTACCAGTCCGTGCATCTGTCCGCCGAAGCCGATTCCGGCTACCTGGGAGCGGTCGATTCCTTCGGTCAGTTCTTTCATTCCCTCAACACTCTGGGTAAACCAGTCTTCCGGATTCTGTTCTGACCAGCCCGGATGCGGGAAAAACAGTGGATATTCTTTTGATACGATATTACAGATCTTGCCTGATTCTTCCATCAGAAGAAGTTTTACGGCAGAAGTTCCTAAATCCACACCAATATAGTACATATTTCCTCCTAACTGTGCATTTTGCATACATACCCCGCAGATGCACATTCTGTCTGTTATTGATATTTTTTACTGATATTTTGCTCTTTACCACGACATCCCAGGAAAACTCCCGGGATGTCTGTATTGATTTTATTTTATTTTTTTCAAAATCAGAAGATTATCCCCACGGATTTTCTGTTGGGTATCTTACTCCTGCTGGCTGGTTGTAACCGATCTTCTTTACATCCAGTCCAAGGAATTTCACTACTTCGAAGAACTGTTTTCCGTAATGTCCGAACATAACTGCTCCGTGATGCGGATAGTTGCCTTCGATCAGTACGTGACGGTAGAATCTTCCCATTTCGTTGATAGCGAAGATACCGATACCACCGAAGGATCTTGTCGGTACATCAAGAACTTCACCTTCTGCAACGTATGCTACCAGTTCACCTTCTGAGTTGCACTGCAGACGATAGAATGTGATGTCAGAAGCAGCAATGTCACCTTCAAGAGTTCCTCTTGTAAAGTCTGGCTCAGATCCTGCTGGCTCAAGAAGTCTGTGCTGGATGAGCTGATATTTAACGGCTCTGGATTCGCACATCTTGCATTCCGGAGTATTTCCACAATGGAATCCCATGAATGTATCTGTAAGTTTGTAATCATATTTTCCTTTGATATCTTCGTCATAGATATACTGCGGAACAGAGTTGTTGATGTCAAGCAGTGTAACTGCGTCGTTGGAGATACAGAGTCCGATGTACTCGCTGAGTGCTCCATAGATATCAACTTCGCAGGATACCGGGATTCCTCTGGAACCAAGACGGCTGTTTACATAGCAAGGCTCAAATCCGAACTGTGACGGGAATGCCGGCCAGCATTTGTCAGCAAATGCAACGTATTTTCTTGCTCCTTTGTGAGCTTCTGCCCAGTCAAGAAGAGTAAGCTCGAACTGTGCCATTCTTGCATTGAGGTCTTCGTAGTATTTGCCTTCGCCCATTTCTTTTGCCATATCTGCGCAAACTTCCGGGATACGAGGATCGTTTTCATGCTCTTTGAAAGCAACGAGAAGGTCAAGTTCGGAGTTTTCTTCGATCTCAACACCCAGTTCATAGAGGCCTTTGATCGGTGCGTTACAAGCGAAGAAATCCTGCGGACGTGGTCCGAATGTAATGATCTTGAGGTTACGAACACCGATAACGGCACGTGCAACCGGTACGAAATCACCGATCATCTTGGCGATGTCATCAGCTGTTCCAACTGGATATTCCGGAATGTATGCTTCAAGATGACGCATCTTTAAGTTGTAGGAGCAGTTCAGCATACCACAGTAAGCATCACCTCTGCCGTTGATCATGTCGCCGTCGCCTTCCGCTGCTGCAACGTACATGCACGGTCCGTCGAATCTTTCTGCGATCAGTGTCTCCGGTGTTTCCGGTCCGAAGTTTCCAAGGAAAACAACCAGGGCGTTACACTCTGCTTTGTTTACATCTTCGAGTGCTTTTTCCATGTCTTTCTCGTTCTCAACAGTTACTGGACATTCGTAAAGTTCTCCTGTGTAGGCTGCTTTGATAGCTGCGCGTCTCTTCTCAGAGAGCTGGATCGGGAAACAGTCACGGCTTACTGCGATGATTCCAAGTTTTACTACTGGGATATTGTTCATGATAAAAATTCCTCCATATTATATAAGTTTGTATTTACAGTTATTTGCTTTTCAGTATAAAAAATCAGTTGATTCCGACATTCTCACCTTTGAGTCCGTTAAACGCACCTTCGATAGCTGCTTCTTCGTGTGCGATCAGCCATTTATTCTTAGCTGTAAGAAGCTTGTCCTCGCCTTCAGCGGCTGTGTCAAAAGTCAGCTCCGTGTTTGTTCCTTTTGGTAAAACAACAACGCACTGGAAACCTGCTTCGTTTACATGGCATGGTGCATAGTGAAGAGTTGTTGCATATACTTCGATTCCGGTTCCTGCCGGAACAAGGAATGCTTCTACTTTGGATGTGTCATATGTAAAATCTTTTTCGATATCCTGCTGATGTCCGATCAGAAGGACAAGATCTGTAACCGCTACGTTGATCTCGGAATTGCGGTGATATTCCAGTCCGTTTAATTTCTTATTATGACCATTGCAGTATCCGATCTCGATCGGCAGTCCACCGTATCCTTTGTTCTGAAGTTCCTTCGCTACCGGCAATGCCTCCATCTCTTCTACGGATGGCACATAGATCACGTCCTCCGGTACCGGTGTGTGTTTCATTTCCTTCAGGAGTTCTGTAAAGTCATACCCCTCCAGTACTTTACCATATCTGCGAAATGCGTCATCTGCTACATTCTGAATCTTCACCTGAAGTTACCTCCTTTATATTTTTCATGTTGGAGATATCATATCATGAGGTGTGTTTTATTTCGCCAGATTTTTTGTCCTCTTTAGTGCACTTTTTTGACCTTTTAGTTTTTTGTTTTGTACAAACATTTATAACTATTAAGAAAAAAAACAGGCGTTTCTGATCCGCCTGTTTTTGCATTTTTATTCTTTATTTTTCTCGTCCAAGTTCGCTTGGCAGAATGCTGTATCGTTTCTGGAATTCCCGCGTAAAAGCGCGGCTGCTGCTAAATCCGTTGTCCAGGGCGATCTGGCTGATCGTCTTGTCTGTGTTCAGTAATTCCCTGTATGCATAGGTCATTCGGATGTCCTGTAAGTACGTCTTAAAATTGACATTTGCATATTTCTGGAACATTCTGGATAAATATGCATCGGAGTAACCGAACATGTTCGCTACTTCGGTCAGTTTGAGTTCTTCCTGATAATGCTCTCTCATATAGGAAGTAATTCTCGCAAGAGCATCCAGGCGGCGGCTGTGGCGTACTTCCTGCTCGCCCGCCTCGTCCAACCGGTAGTGATTGACCAGAAAATAAAGCACATCATAATAGAAGGAACGGATCTTGAATTCATATCCGACTCCACGTTTCCCGTATAATTTATACATTTCACGCACCAGTCTCCAGAGTGTCGCATCCATCTCCGGAACACTTCCCGCAAAGCGTATAAATCGGTGTGCGGTAAAATAGTCCTCAAACTGCTTCAGCGGAATCTGAAGTACTGCCGTATGATTCTCTTCCGGCGAATCGATCGAATGCACTTCATTGGAATTGATAATCATCAGCTCCCCCGCCTTGAGCGGATGTTTCTCATCATTCAGATAAAAAGTCAGCGAACCTTCCATCACCGCAAAGATCTCCACAGACGTATGCCAGTGTTTCTCCCTCACATAATTTCCCTGACTTCCCTCAAACAGAAAAAATTTAAACGGCAGTCCCTCATCCGGGATCACCAGTTCATGCTGGAATTCCATGCTATACCCCTCTTCTCCAATAATAAATCAGTTTTCTTTCTTTTGTTTTACAAGACAACGCTTCTTATAAAAAGCTACACCATAGCAATAAATATGGTCATATTCATCTTCATACTCTTTTGCATACATACGCCTGTCAATTTGGCGCAGGGCTGCTTCACAGTCGCCCTCCATAGCAGACAATGTTCTGGAATATTTTGCCTCAAAAATCGCCACCTGTCCATTTACAGAGTCATACACAACAATATCGCTGCGTCCCTCTCCATGTTCTTTGTTTGACTCTACAACATATCCTGCTCCTGTAAAAATCCCTGCAAGAAAAGCATGATAAAAATCTTTCCTGTAATCATGATAGCTGATGGTTTTTCGCAAAAGTTTGCTCATTTCCTGTGTAAGGATCTCGCTCTGACCACTCCATGCAGCATCGAACAAAGCCTTTCGATTCCATGTTTTGACACTCTCAGAAAACCATTTCACAACGGTAGTCTCAAAAATTTCTCTGATCTCAGCATTTGGAATTTTTAACGCTGACATATTGTCTGGCAACGGATCTGTTATTTCATTTTCTCTTGCCTGCGTCAGATAGCCTGTCAGATAAAGAATGCTCCAGAGATTTTCTTCTGAAGAATGCAGATAATCGTAAGTGAGATTTTCATCTATACGTTGTATGATATAACCTCCTGAAAGTAAGGCTTCCATTTTCTTTGTAATGTTACTTCCTGCGTAATCAATAAAAGAACGGATGATCTCATTATCACTGGTATTCTTCCAGTAACTTGCCGGTCTTGCCTTCGGATTCCGCTGGATATCACGAATATAATTCATCACATCCCAGGGGCAGTAAACATCAACCTCTCCAAAATGATACCCATCATACCATTTCTTCATCTCGTCTCCAAATTCCTCGACATCTGCTTCGCTCAGGATCTTATCTACATCTTTTTGTGTAAAACCAAAATATTCATTTAAGTTTGAATCGCTTATTGTATCGGAAACAAAATTATTGGTTCCTGTAAAAATACTCTCTTTCGCAATCTGCAGGCAGCCTGTGACTACTGCAAAGCAAAGCCCCGGATTGTCCTTTAACGCAGTGCTCATCATCACTTTAAGGATTTCAAGCATCTGTGGATAATATTGATGGCTGCTGGCTTTTGCAATCGGGACATCGTATTCATCGATCAAAAGGATTACATTTTTCTGATAATGTTGCTGCATCAGCTTTATCAGCAACGACAGGCTCTTTTTGATATCTGTAACAGTTGCTTCTTCTGTAATAATGCGCTGCATGATTTCTTTATCATATGGACTTATCCGGGAACTTTCCATTAAATACAGGTGCTCTTTGTAAAGTTCTGTGATCGTTGAAGAAAGCATACCATAAGCACTGGAAAAATCTAATCCGTCAACATCCTTGAAGGTCACAAACAGCGTTGGAAACTGGTTCATCCACTCACTGCACACGTCTCTTTGTTCCGTAATTTCCAGCCCCTTGAACAACTCTGTACTTTCTTTTCGAATATCAAAAAAATTCGCCAGCATGCTCATACCAAGAGTCTTCCCAAAACGCCTTGGTCTGGTGATCAGAGTAACTTCTATGGATTTTTCTTCTAATAATTCTGCGATCAGTCCACTTTTATCAACGTAGTAATATCCATTCTTCCGGATTTTCTCAAAATCTGAAATACCAACCGGAATGCCTAATCTCGCCATGTCTGCCACTCCTTTCCCAACTAATGTCTATATCATAACATGAAGGCATTCCTTTTACAAGCAAGTGAAAATCCATCTGATTTTTTATCATCATAAAAAACACCGTCTTCCTGATAAGCTGAATATATCAGAAAAACAGTGTTCATAATAGCTTCCTGCATCGGAAAATACATCTGGCATTCCCTCCGATGCCTGGTGATTAGATACCGGGTAATTATTCAAGAAAAAAGCTTTCTATACATGATATATGCTTTTATCTTATCGCATCCTTCATGGACTTCACATACTCTTTGATATACGGTACGCAGTCGGCTCCGTGGGTTTCACAGAGTTTGACAATGGCAGAACCCACGATGACGCCGTCGGCCTGGGAGACCATTTTCTTGGCCTGCTCTGGGTTGGAGATTCCGAAGCCTACGGCACATGGGATGTCTTTCTGGGCTTTGACGAGTTCCACCATGGCTCCGATGTCTGTGGTGATCTGGCTTCGCATGCCGGTAACTCCGAGGGAGGATACGCAGTAGACAAATCCTTCTGCCTCTTTTGCGATCATGGAGATTCTCTCGTGGGAGGTCGGTGCGATCAGAGAGATCAGATCCAGACCATACTTCTCTGCAACGGATGCGAACTCTTCTTTTTCTTCAAATGGGACATCCGGAAGGATCATTCCGTCCATTCCAACTTCTGCTGCTCTCTTGCAGAAACGCTCAATCCCATAGGAAAAAACAACGTTCGCATAGGTCATAAATACCATTGGGATAGAACTGTTTTTGCGGATCTTTTCTACCATATCAAAAACTTTATCTGTGGTAACTCCACCGGATAAAGCACGCAGGTTTGCGCCCTGGATGACAGGGCCTTCTGCGGTCGGATCAGAAAATGGAATACCAAGTTCGATCAGATCTGCACCTGCTTCTTCCATGGCATATACGATTTTTTCGGTAACATCAAGGGACGGATCCCCGCAGGTAACAAACGGGATAAATGCTTTTCCCTTTGCAAATGCTTCTGTAATTCTCTTATTCATGGATATCCTCCCCTCTGTAACGTGCGATCGCTGCACAGTCCTTGTCTCCTCGTCCGGAAATAGTGATAACTACGATCTGGTCTTTACGCATCTGTGGCACGATCTTTCTCGCGTAAGCCACGGCATGAGCACTCTCGATCGCCGGAATGATGCCTTCTGTTCTTGACAGATATTCGAATGCATCTACCGCTTCATCGTCTGTTACCGGCACATATTCCGCACGTCCGCTGTCATAAAGATGTGCATGTTCCGGTCCGACACCAGGGTAATCTAATCCCGCTGAAATGGAATAAACCGGTGCGATCTGACCATACTCATCCTGGCAGAAATAGGACTTCATGCCATGGAAAATACCAAGTTTTCCGGTTGCGATCGTCGCTGCCGTCTCTGCAGTATTGACACCGCGTCCTGCTGCCTCACAGCCGATCAGGCGGACTCCCTCATCCTCAATAAAGTTATAGAAAGTTCCGATCGCATTGGAACCGCCGCCCACACAGGCAAGCACAACATCTGGAAGTTTGCCTTCTTTTTCGAGGATCTGCTCTTTGATCTCCTTGGAAATGACTGCCTGGAAATCACGGACGATCGTCGGGAACGGGTGCGGTCCCATGACAGATCCGAGGACATAATGTGTATCGGAAATACGGTTTGTCCACTCTCTCATTGTCTCGGAAACGGCATCTTTCAGGGTTGCAGTTCCTGATGTAACGGCATGTACTTTAGCTCCCAGAAGACGCATTCTGTATACGTTCAGTGCCTGACGTTCTGTGTCTTCCTTACCCATGAATACTTCACATTCCATACCCATAAGAGCTGCTGCTGTTGCGGTTGCAACACCGTGCTGTCCGGCTCCTGTCTCTGCGATGACACGTGTTTTTCCCATCTTTTTGGCAAGTAAAACCTGTCCCAGAACGTTGTTGATCTTGTGTGCTCCTGTATGGTTCAAGTCCTCACGTTTCAGATAAACTTTGGCTCCGCCGAGGTCTTCTGTCATATGTGCTGCATAGTACAGACGTGACGGACGGCCTGCATAATTGTTCAGCAGATCGGTCAGTTCACGGTTGAATTCCGGGTCATCTTTGTAACGGTTATAGGCCTCTTCCAGCTCCAGAACCGCATTCATCAGTGTCTCTGGAATGTACTGCCCTCCATGTATTCCAAATCTTCCTTTTGACATTTGTGTCCTCCTCTATATTCTTCCAAACACCTTGTTTCTTTATATAATTACTTTGTTTCTTTCATTTTCCTGACGATATCCACAACCTGCCGGATCTTCGTCGGATCTTTCCACTTTTCTGTCTCCACACTGCTGCTTAGATCCACCGCATATGGATGGATTTCCCGGATCGCCTGTTCCAGATTGGCGGCTCCGATGCCTCCTGCGAGAAAAAACGGTCTCTGGATCTCCGGGATCAAAGACCAGTCAAAAGTCTTTCCGGTTCCTCCGCCGCCCTGATCCAGCAGGATGTAATCTGCCGGGCTTTGCAGTGCTTTCTCGATATCTTCGGCTGTTTTTATGGAAAACGCTTTGATGATCGGCTTGTCTGTGTATGTTTTTAATTCTCTGATATAGGACTCATTTTCCTGTCCGTGAAGCTGTGCAAGTGCAAGCGTTCCGTCATCCAGAAGTGATCTTACCAGCTCCATCGGTGCATCGACAAACACTCCAACCGGCTGGATCTCCTGGATCAGATCTTTCACCAGATCTCTCACTTCATCTGCCGTTACACTCCGGAAACTTTTGGGAAATTCTATGATAAATCCACAGTAATCCGGCTTCGCCTCATTGACGGCGAGGATGTCTTCTCTGCGCCTGAGCCCACATATTTTTATCTTAGCTTTGCTATGATCCTGAGCTGTCATTTCCTGCATCTCTCTGTTTCTCAATCCTCAGTCAACGGTGCTCCATTCAGTTCTTCGAGTGCTGCTTTTTTGTCCGGACTTCGCATCAGGGTTTCTCCGATCAGCACAGCCTCGATCTGGTTATCATGCAGACGCTTGATGTCCTCCGATGTGCGGATGCCGCTCTCGGAAACAAAGATCACATTCTCCGGTGCAAGTTCGCGAAGGTTGATGCTGTTCGCCATATCCACCTCGAAGGTTCTGAGGTCACGGTTGTTGACTCCGATGATCCTTGCTCCGCTCTTTAAAGCTCTCGCAACTTCCTCTGCATCGTGTGCTTCCACCAGGGCATCCATTCCCAGATCTTCTGCCATTTCGCGGTATTCCCGAAGCTGTTTATCGTCAAGTAATGCACAGATCAGGAGCACTGCGGCTGCACCATAAGCTGCCGCCTGCAGGATCATGTAGTCGTCAATGACGAAATCTTTTCGCAGTACCGGGATATCAACTTCTGATGCAATCTCCCATAAATACTGGTCAGAACCCTGGAAATAAAACGGTTCCGTCAGGCAGGAAATCGCGGATGCACCGGCTGCTTTATACTCTTTTGCGATGTCCAGATACGGAAAATCCGGTGCGATCAGCCCCTTGGACGGGGATGCTTTTTTGACTTCACAGATATAGGACATTCCCGGTTTTTTTAGTGCCTGATAAAAACTATGCGGCGTTTTTGCTGTCTCAGACTGGATCAGCGGATTGAGAAGCATCTGCACTTTTTTCTGCTGGATCTCACGGATCAGATCCTCTCTCGGCATCTCTTTTTTGTCTTTTTCGATGCGCTCTCTCGTCTTCTCAGCGATCTCATTTAATATGTTCATAGTAAAAAATTTCCTTTTCTAATCGGTCATTCAAGCGTTAGATTCCTGAATGAATTCCTCTAATTTCTTCAGTGCTGCACCGCTGTCGATCAGTTCTTCTGCCATGCGTACACCTGCTTCCATGGTTTCTGCTTTGCCTGCGATATAGAGTGCAGCTCCGGCGTTGAGGCATACTGCCTGACGCTTCGGTCCCTTCTCTTCGCCTTTCAGGATCGCTTTCGTGATCTCTGCATTTTCTGCCGGAGTTCCGCCAACCAGATCATCTTTGGAGCATCTTGTATAACCGAACTGCTCCGGTGTGATCTCGTAAGACTGGAACCATCCGTCCTTGATCTCGCAGACAGAAGTCGGTGCGCTCATCGAGATCTCATCCAGTTTGTCCTGTCCAAAAACTACCATTCCTTTTGTCACACCAAGCTTCGCCATAACCTGTGCCAATGGCTCTACAAGACTCTGATCAAACACACCCATCAGTTGCATATTTGCTCCTGCCGGGTTGCTCAAAGGTCCGAGGATATTGAATACGGTACGGATTCCAAGTTCCTTACGGATCGGTGCTACGTACTTCATTGCGATATGATAATTCTGTGCAAACAGGAAACAGATGTTGATCTTTTTGAGAAGTTCTGCACTTTTTTCCGGGGAGATCGTGATGTTTACTCCAAGTGCTTCAAGAACATCTGCTGCACCACTCTTGGAGGATGCTGCACGGTTTCCATGCTTTGCTACCGGCACGCCGCCTGCTGCGATCACCAGTGAGGAAGTGGTGGAAATGTTGAAGGAGTTTGCTCCGTCACCGCCGGTTCCTACGATCTCCAGGACATCCAAATCATGCAGTAATTTGATGCAGTGCGCGCGCATTCCTGCTGCGGAAGCGGTGATCTCATCGATGGTCTCACCCTTCATGGAAAGTGCTGTCAGATAGGAAGACATCTGTACCGGTGTCGCCTGTCCGCTCATGATCTCATCCATGACTGTCTCTGCTTCCTGATATGTTAAGTTTTCTTTTTTTGAAAGTTTTACGATTGCTTCTTTGATCATTTTCATGTCCTCCTTAACTATACTCTTACAACATTTATGAAGTTTTCTACCATCTTTTTACCATCCAGTGTCATAACGGATTCGGGATGGAACTGTACTCCATAGATTGGATATTCTGTGTGTTCCACTGCCATGATCTCGCCGTCTTCTGCCTCTGCTGTGACTCTTAAAATCTCCGGAAGTTTATCTCTTACTGCTGCCAGTGAATGGTATCTGGCTGCCTGGAAGCTGTCTCCCAGTCCTTCAAAAAGTTTGCTTTCTCCGACGGTATAGATTGTTTTTTTCTTGCCGTGCATCAGTTCTTTTGCGTAGGAAACTCTGCCGCCGAAGGCTTCACAGATTGCCTGATGTCCAAGACAGATGCCGAAGATTGGAAGTTTTCCTGCAAAATATTTAATTGCTTCGATGCAGATTCCTGCGTCTGACGGCTTGCCCGGTCCCGGTGAAAGGATCAGTGCTTCCGGTTTCATTGCCTCGATTTCTTCTACTGTATATTCATCATTTCGAACAACTTTGATGTCCGGTTCTACGGAACCGATCAGCTGATATACGTTGTAGGAAAAGCTGTCATAATTATCAATCAGTACGATCATTCCAATCCCTCCTGTGCTTTTTGGATTGCCAGAACTACGGCTCTTGCCTTGTTGCAGCACTCTTCGAATTCTTTTTCCGGAACGCTGTCTGCTACGATCCCTGCTCCGGAGCGGATGCAGATCTCACCTTTTTTCTTGTATACAAGACGGATCGCAATGCAGCTATCAAGGTTTCCTGCAAAATCCAGATATCCGATCGCGCCGCCGTAAATGCCTCGTTTGCTCTGTTCCAGCTCTTCGATGATCTGGCAGGCACGGAACTTCGGTGCCCCGGAAAGTGTTCCTGCCGGGAGGATGGAGTCGACTGCATCTATCGCATCTTTGTCTTCTCGAAGCTCTCCTGCGACTGTGGAACCGATGTGCATAACCTGTGAAAAATGCTCCACACTCATGTATTTTTCCACTTCTACCGTTCCGATCTTGCTGATCCTTCCGATGTCATTTCGTCCCAGATCGACCAGCATGTTGTGCTCTGCAAGTTCCTTCTCATCTTTCAGAAGTTCCTCTTCCAGTTCCCTGTCTTCCTGCTTTGTCTTGCCTCTCGGTCTGGTTCCTGCCAGTGGGAAAGTGGTAAGTTTTTTGTCCTCCAGTTTTACCAGGGTTTCCGGTGAAGCACCTGCAAGTTCGATGTCATCACTGGAAAAATAAAACATATACGGTGACGGATTTGTTGCTCTCAAGACTCTGTAAGTATCAAATAAACTTCCCTCTGCTTTTGCTCTCATCGGGTTGGAAAGCACCACCTGGAAGATGTCTCCCTCATGGATATAATGTTTTGCTTTTTCTACCATCTGGCAGTATTTTTCTTTCGGGAACTGCGGTTTGATCTCAGAATCAAGCTGTAATGGCAGGAACTCAGCCTTCTGTCCGTTTCGGATCAGATCTGCCATTTCCTGAAGTTTTTTCTCTGCTTTCTGGTAAGAATTTTCCAGGTCGTCCAGCATGACTCCTGTGATCAGAAGTACTTTCTGTCTGTAATGGTCAAAGGCGATCACCTGGTCAAAAAGCATCAGATCCATGTCTCTGAAATCCGGATCTTCGTGTTCGCCAAGCTTTAATTTCGGCTCGCTGTATTTGATGTAATCATAGGAAAAATATCCGACCAAACCGCCGGTAAACGGTGGCATATCTTCAATCACCGGGCTCTTGTATTCTTTCAGGATCTCTCTTAAAGTGTCTCCCGGATGTGCAACCTGCTTTGTGATCTCACCCTGATCTTCGCCTTCCGTGCGGCGGATCTTCATTGCTCCGTCCGTGCAGGTAATCTCCATGGCCGGCTCATATCCGAGGAAAGAATAGCGTCCCCACACCTCTGTCTGGCTGGCACTTTCAAGCAGATAACAATGCCTGCTCGCCTTCCTTAAAGTCCTCATAACTTCTACCGGTGTATATCTGTCTGCGTATACTTCCCGGCAGACCGGAACTCTTTTGTACTGACCTTTTGCTGCGATCTCTCTGATGGTTTCTATCGTAGGATACATGGATCATACCTCCCTGTGTATTACTGTTTGTTCCTGTCAGAGCAAAAAAGAAAGCCCGCCCATGACAGAATCTGCTCTCTGTCAAGGACGAGCGTTAAAATTCACCCGCGGTGCCACCTTGATTCACGGAATGACCCGTGCGCTTTGCGGAATACCTTCATATTCCCGGCAACTGACGTATGCCTCACGTCACAGAATACTAAGCGATCGCCTTTCCCTGTGCCCTCAGCGGTCCATTTAACAATCTGCATTTCCACCCGGCTCTCACCCTCCCGGACTCTCTGTGCGCGCATGATAGTTTTTATCTCCGCTTCAACGGTTTAATTAACTAAATCAAATTTTCTATAAAATATCACGATTTTTTTCCATTGTCAATAGGGTTAGTTAAATTTCACATTTTATGTGCGATAAAATAGCCTCGGCCACACCGTCTTCTTCGTTTGTTCCGGTCACGCAGGCGGCGGATTTCTTGCAGTTTTCGGTGGCATTTCCCATTGCGATGCCGTATTTTACTGCTTCCAGCATACTGCTGTCGTTGTCTGCGTCACCAAATGCCATCGCTTCTTCCGGGGAGATCCCGAGTTTATCCAGAAGCCACAATAGAGTTTTGCCTTTCCCTGCATCTTTGTGCCCCATTTCGAGAAGATTTGACACAGAGGAAGTCACGTAGATATCCGGAATCTCTTTCTCCAGGGATGTATACAGGCGGTTCCTGTCCTCATGGCTGCATACGAAGGAGATGCTGTCCAGTTCTTTCGCATGCTGCGCTGCAAACTCAATGATATCCTTCACAGGAGTCCTCGTTGCCTTGATATATCTTGCCCCGTACTCTGTCGCCAGATAGCGGACGGGATCTCTGACATACGCTTCCTCTGCGTAGGGAACACCGTCGACGACGACCTCCATGACCATTTTTTCTCTTTTTCTTACAGCAATCGCAGCGTCTACAGACTCCGGTGTCATAAGGCACTGGTAAACGCGCTTCTTTTCGCTGACAGAATAAACAGCGCCGCCATTGGCTGTGATCAGATATTCCACTCCCGGGTACTCACGGATCATCTCAGGTACAGATTCAAAGGATCTGCCCGTTGCCGGCACAAGGTAGATTCCCTGTGCTGCCGCCAGATCAAGGGCTTCTCTTGTACGTGGAGAAAGTTCTTTTTTGTTTGTCAGCAGGGTCCCGTCCAGGTCGCTGGCGATAAGTTTGACTGCCATTTCACATCTCCTTTGTATTTTTTTGCAAACTATCCATTCATTTTCCACCATTATACAAAATCTTCTGCTTTTTTTCCACCTGATATGATATACTATTAACATTGAGTAAAAAGGAGATGTGTATCATGAAATTTATTTATCCTGCGGTATTCCGCAAAACTGATAAAGGTACTTATAAGGGATTTTTCCCGGATCTTGAGGATTGTTTCGGAGAGGGCGAGACTCTGGATGAAGCAATTGAGGAGGCAAATGCCGCTGCTTACAACTGGATCTCTCTGGAACTTGATGAGGATGACTGCCAGCTCCCGCCTGTTTCTGATGCAGACGACCTGGAACTTGAAGAAGGCGATATCGTCCGGAATATTTCTGTAAATATCCGTTTTTATGAGGGATGGGATGAATAAAATTCCTTTTCCGGATTTCATCATATCAAATCAACCCGGAAGGAGTTTTTAACATGTCAGCATTTTCGGAGGTTCTTACCGAATATATCAAAGCCAGGCACGTCAAAGTTGCACCTATGACCAAATATTGCGGAATTGACCGCTCTACCATGTACAAGCTGATCAGTGGTAAACGCAATCCGCCGTCCAAAGATATTTTTGAAAAAATGGCCCAGTTCATGCACCTGACGCCAGCAGAAACACAGCGTTTCGAGGAAGCCTGGGAAGTGACTGTGATCGGTCCGGAAGTCTACTACAAGCGCAAAAGTGTAGAAAATTTTATCCGGCACTTTCCAAGTCATTCCTCTGTATCACCGGATGAATTTATTTTTTCCTCAAAACTTATCCAGAATAATCAGGAATCGGACTGCACAGTCCTGACCAGTCTTCAGAGCGTCAACTATTTCATCCACAAAATGTTCCTCGCCGAAGCATCCAGGTCTTCCGGCAAGATATCACTGTTTCTACAGCCAGATCATGAATTTGTTTTTCATCTGCTCTCCACGCTGGCTCCGTCTGATACCCTGGAAGTTCAGCATATCCTCTGTCTGAACAGTGAAGACACCTTTACAGAACAGCATGAGCTTGTAAACCTGAAGTATCTGGATGCGATTTTCCCAATCTACATGTCTGGATTGAATTATACATTATGGTATTATTATGATAATATTCCATCTCATTACCAGAATATGAATATTTTTCCATGTATGATTCTGACTTCCGATGCAGCGCTGATGTGTACTGCTGACGGACAGTCAGGAATCTTTTACCGCAATTCTGATGTAATACATATGCTTCAGGAAATGTACAATACTTATCTGGAACAATGTTCACAGTTATTTCTGCCAACTGCTTTTCTGCCGGATAATTTTTCGAATGTTTTCAATACAATTTTTGAAGTTTCTGAAGAGGCACCTACTTTTGCCCTTCAACCGGAAGTCTGTATTACACCATTTATCAGCGAAAAGATTCTGAAACAGGCATTTAATTATGATATTCCGCACAGTGAGGAAATTATCAAACAGGCTGCCCTTGCTTTTAGAGGAAATATGAAAAGACTCACAGACAGCCAGACTTATGTATATTTTACAGCTGACGGACTTCTTCAGTTTGCTACATCCGGACGGACTGCCGAGATTCCAGAAGTTTTTTATCATAAATTTACTGTTGAGCACCGAATCGAGATGCTACATGGAGTTGCCGAAAGCTGCCGCAAGGGTTCTTACAGAATTCTGCAAAAGCCATTAAACCATCTTCCATCCAACCTGCATCTTTGTATTCGTGGAAATGTCGGAACATTGATTTTTCAGAAATATAATGGAGAAGTCATGCTATTTACGATCCAGGAGTATGGACTTCTTGAAACATTTCTTGATTATCTCCAGAATATGCTGGAAAGCAGTTTCTACACTTCAGAAGAAGCTGCCACATACGTAGAAAGTATTATATACCAATTGGAAAATGGAGAACTTTCTTAACAATAAAAAAGCCGTATACTCAGGTAAACTCCTGAATATACGGTTTTTCTCTTTCATACTCGCCGATTCGATAGTTAAAATTATACGTATTATTTTTCATATTTCAAGATGTGACATTATTTGTGGGCAGAGTTTTTTGAAATTCAGAACACTTTTTGCCCGTTAATGAGAATTTATTGCAATTATACAATAAAATAAGCCCTCAGTGCTGTAACATCAAGGGCTTATGCCATAAAATTGCTTCCGTTATTTCGCTGGACGATATACCACAGTAAATCCTTCTGAAGCACTGCCCTGTACTTCTGCGGTATAACCAATCGGAGCCGCAACTACAACATCATAGGTAATCGGAAGACCATCCTCATCCTGAGAATCCAGGAGTACCCACACATGTCTCCACTCGGTATCTGTGCCAAGTGTAATGCTGTCATATTCAAATCCATTGGAAAGCAGCTGAACATCAACCTGATCCGGACGAACGGTCAGTGCGCCGCTGTCTTCCCATTGTGTCGTTACAGATACATCCGTTGCCGGTGTGACTTTGATCTGGAGCGGTTCGGACTGAACACCATTCCAGGCTGCAACGATATCGGTTGTACCCGTACCGATGCCGGTAACAATTCCCTTATCATCAACTGTTGCGACAGACGGATCAGAACTGGTCCATGTAACTGACGGACTGTCATTCTTCTCTGTGCCATCCCATGTCTCTGCAAAAATGATAGTTGCACCAGTCTGCTTAATACTACGGCTGGCTGGTGTCAGCTTTATTCCCGTACCGGTAACACTTACTTTGCTTGTTGCTGTAAATGCACCCCATGTAAGAGTTACAGTTGTCTCACCAGGGGCTTTCGCGATCAGATTTCCATTGTCATCCACTTCTGCAATCTGCGGATCATCCACATTCCAGATAACATCCTGTCCATCTGCCGCTGTTCCATCCTCACCTGTTCCATCAATCAGTTTATAGCCAATTGCCTGTACAGACAGATCCTCATTTAAAGATAACTGAATGCTGTCAGAGCCTGCTGCAAGCACAATTCCCTTAACAAAAACACGAATGCTGATGGTCATTGGCTCGCCGGATACAGCTCCATTCTCATCTGTTGGCTGGTAAGTTCCTGTTACAACAGCACCACCTGCCTTATGGCTTCTTAACTGTAACTGATCGTCGGAATCTGTATCAAAAATACTCACAACAGATTCATCACTGGATTCCCATGTCATATCTCTGACTGCAATTTTGCTGCCGCCCTTCTCACCATAAACCGGTACAAAGAGACTGGTTTCCTCAGAAACTCCATTAAATACAACATTACCGTCTATGATCTGACCGATAGAATTATCAGCAGGTATATCGCCAAGATAAAGCCCATCTGCGATTGAAGTCTCCTCTTCCACCTGAACTTCAGAAGTGAAATCTGCCTCAGACTGGAAATCAGCATCTGCATCTGTCTGTTCGTCTCCTTCGCTGGTCTCTGCATCAATATTCTCTGTGCTTTCATCTGTGCTGTCCTCAATTACAGTTTCCTCATCGCCTGAGAACTCCAGATCACTGGCTGCATCATCAGCTTCGTAATTATCCTCAGAAAAAGCCTCGACTGCCGCTTCATCCCCCAGATCACCGGCGTATACTACTGTGCCTCCCTGAGCTATAAGAGCCGCCGACAACATCCAGGTTAAAGTACGATTCCATTTTGAATGTAACCCTGCACTCATTTTTATCCCTCTTCTTCTTATTAAAAACATCTGTAAATAGTTTCTACTTTATCGTATGGTAAAATCCTCCACTATTGAGGTCATTTTATCACATGCTTCTTTCTCTGTAAAGTTTCGTGAATATTAATTTTTGCTTATTTTCTAAGTGCAGATTTTAAATTAACTTTGAAAAATTCAATTTTTCTCTTGCATTTCTTCTTCGTATATAGTATAATTCGCAACTGTCAATTGAATATGGTCTAATTGGAAACGCACATTCTCCCTGAATGATTAACGAACAACACATGCTCTTGTATCTTAATTTATTTATTCAAGGAGGATTTTTTTATGCCTAAAAACAAGTTTCAGGAAGTAGTTTTTACAGTTATTATGGTATTTTTTATGGTCTACAGCATGATCTGTTATAATATCAGACTCAATGTAGGTGAGATGACAAATTCTATATTTCTTTCCGCATTTCATGAACTGATCATCATGGGACCGATCGCGTTTGTTCTTGATTTCTTTATCGTGTCCAAGCTGGCTTTTGCCTGTGCATCACGTATGGTCGATTTCAGAAACTGTCATCCGTTCAGCATGATCCTTGCGATCTCTGTTGCATCTATCGCTCTGATGTGCCCACTGATGAGTTTTGCCGCAACACTTCTTTTCAAAAATGCCGGAAGTCAGTTCATCGCTGTATGGATTGAAACTACTGCCATGAATTTCCCGGCAGCATTTTTCCTGCAGCTCATTTATGTAGGGCCGCTTGTACGCTTCATCTTCAGACATATTTTCCCTGAGAAAGAAGGTGCGCACCAGACTGCATCTGAAATGTAATAAAATTCCAATAAAAAATCAGGTTTTCGCACGATGTTATCTGTCGTGTGGAAACCTGATTTCGTTTTATTTAGCTATTTAGCCCTTTTCGATATCTTCACATGAGATTACAGAAGATAAACCGGAAGTTCTTCATTTACCTGAACAGAACCCTGTACTTCTTCCGGTGTTTTGTCCTTGACAAAAGCTTTCTGAAGTTCTTCTGAATTCTCTGGTGTGAGAACGGAAGTTTTTACGGATTTTTTGCGGGTTGTGGTTTTCTTTGGTGCTGCTTTCTTGGCTGTTGTGGCTTTTGCCTTTGTTGCTCTCGGTTTTCTGGCAGGAGTTTTTTTGGCTGCCGGTTCTTTAGCTTCTGCCTTTGGTGCTTCTTTGACTTCTGCCGGAGCTTTTGCTTCTTCTGCTGGTTTTACTGGTTCTGCTTTTGTTTCTGTGTTTTTGGCTTCTGCGTTTGCAGCGCGCAGAATGCTGTCCTTACCTACTGACATAATCCATTACCTCCCTGGCTAATTCTGTATATTCCTTCGCGCTTCTGCTGGATTTCTTGTATTCTACAACCGGAATGCTGTTGTCCTGAGACCATTCAATGGTACTGTCAACGCGGATCAGGTTGTCAAATACATGAATATTGTCCAGCTGATGCAAAGTTTCCATGGTTTGTTTAAAATAATTCTTGCGAGTGTCGACTTTGGTCACTGCGATACCCGCAACTTCGAGATCTGGTGCGATCTGCTTAACTTCGCCCAGAAATTCAAACATATTTGCAAGTCCGAACATTCCCCAGGGGCTTGCCTCTACAGGAATGATTACCTTATCGGATGCACACAGAATGTTCATGACCCATCCGCCGAGGGTTGGCGGTGCATCGATGAGAATATAATCGTAAACGCCTGAATCCTTGATTTTCTGGATACATTTCTTCAGGATAAATTCTCGCTGCCATTTGGTAAAAAGTTCGTACTCGATGGAACTCATCAGCGTAGATGACGGAATCAGATCAAGACTTTCGTACGGTGTGTGTACGATGTAGTCTGTCAGGTCTTCCTGTTTACCAATTGCATGGTAGAGATTCTTCTCTCCCTGGGCGTGCTCCAGAACCCAGTCCTCTGGAAAAACTGCCAGTGAAAGATTCAGCTGCATGTCACCGTCAACCAGCAGAACTTTCTTTCCGGCGCGTGACATGGCTGCGCCGAGGTTTGAGCAGGTCGTGGATTTGCCGCTGCCGCCTTTGTTGTTGGTAAAACAGATAGTTATTGTCTTTGCCATGGGATTTTCCTCCCCTGTTTATCGTTTTGGGTATTTTTGTAAATTTATCTATGTCATATTATACGAAATTTCTTCAAAATTTTCAATGAGTTTGTCACTATTTATACCTTTTATCCAACATTTGTGCATGTCAGACCGTTTTTGTCACGCGGTAGTCGGGATAATGTTCTATCAGCTCTCATGAACAAGCCTTTGCAGAAAAAAAGCCGGCAGATTTGCGGTCTGCCGGTAAGTTGTGAATCTTATTTCTGTGGAAAAACTACGGTCAGGAGCATTTTGAATGCCTCCACTGCATATACTGCGTGTGGGATCCTGGCTGGCATTACGATTGCTTCGCCTGCTTTGCACTGGTATTTTACACCGCCTACGGTGAATTCGCCGACTCCTTCGAGAACAGTTACCATGGCATCACCTGTGGAATCGTGTGTGCCGATTTGTCCAATGTTCCTTCTTATTTTTATGAATAAAAAATCAGTCGAGGAGCTTTCCATCCACGGAGATGGTGGTTACCTGCCATGGGATGAATTTGCCACTGTTCTGGAGGGCTTTTTTGGCTGCCATTTCCAGACCACCGCAGCATGGAACTTCCATGCGGACAATGGTTACGCTGGCGATATTGTTGTTTCGGATGATCTCTTCAAGTTTTTCACTGTAGTCTGCGGCATCCAGCTTCGGACAGCCTACCAGGACGATCCTGCCTTTGATAAAATCTTCGTGGAAGTTTGCGTAGGCGTAAGCGGTGCAGTCTGCCGCGATCAGGAGTTTCGCGCCGTCGAAATACGGTGCATTTGTCGGAACAAGTTTGATCTGTACCGGCCACTGCTGGAGCTGGGATTGTGATTTTGTAGCTTTTTTCTGGTTCGCGAGAACGGCTGCTTCGTCATACGCCGCTGCTTCTCTCTCCACAAATGTGATCGCGCCGGTCGGACATGCCGGGAGGCAGTCGCCCAGGCCGTCACAGTAGTCATCGCGAAGGAGCTTCGCCTTTCCGTCAACCATGCCAATCGCGCTCTCATGGCAAGCCGCCGCACACGCTCCGCATCCGTTGCATTTTTCTTCATCTATCTGAATGATCCTTCTGATCATAAAAAAATTCCTCCTCATTTTGTCTGTATCTCTGACTCGGTATCGCAGGTGTTCTCACCTGTTGAGTACAGGATACTGGAATGAGGAGGAAAATTCCATGGTTATGACAACGGAATTAAAAATATCTACAACTTTTCTGCAGAACCCATGGATTAAAATGTTTTGCAGAATCATTCCTTGACCTGTTGCCAGAATATGCTTACAATTAAAACAAATAAATTTCAGGAGTGACTGTTTATGGATTTCTCTCTCATCTCCCAGACTTCTTTATTTCGCGGATATACGCCTTCCGAAACAGAGGAGCTCTTACGTGGGCTTCGGGCTTCTACCCGGAGGTTTGTTCGGGATTCGGCGGTTTATACTGCCGGGAAACCGGTGTCGAATATTGGGATCGTGCTGTCTGGTACTGCCCAGATCGAGAATAATGATATCTGGGGAAATACCAGTATCCTGGGGCTGGTCAAACCCGGAGAAGTTTTTGCCGAGGCTTATGCCTGTGTGCCTGGAGAGCCGATGATGGTGGACGTGATCGCCACGGAAGATACGGAAATTTTGTTTGTAAATGTCCCGGAAATCTTCCGTCTTGCCTCCAGCGGAAAGGGAAATTACACACGCCTGATCCAGAATCTTGTCATCATCAGTGCCCGCAAAAACCTCACTCTCTCCCGCCGGATCCTGCACACCTCATCCAAAAAGATCCGTGGAAGACTGTTCTCTTATCTCTCCTATCAGGCAGAACTTCAGGGCAGTAACTGCATCGAAATCCCACTCAATCGTCAGCAGCTTGCCGACTATCTGAGCCTCGACCGGAGTGCTCTTTCCAAGGAACTTAGCAGGATGAAAAGCGATGGTCTGATTGATTATCATAAGAATATTTTTACCTTGCATCATACTTTTACGAAAGGATTTTGACTATGAATTTTAAAGATATGGCAGAACAAAATGAGACCTGGATCATTGAACAGCGCCGCTATTTTCATGCACATCCAGAGCTTTCTTTTGAAGAAAAAAATACGACTCAGGCGATTGGAAAACGCCTGGAAGAAATGGGTCTTACACCACATTTTTACCCGGATTACAACGGTCTCTGGGCAATGATCGAGGGTGGAAAAAGTACACCTGACAGTAAGACGGTCGCGCTCCGTGCAGATATCGATGCCCTTCCCATCGAAGAACACACAGCCCTGCCTTTCTGCAGCCAGAATCCAGGTGTCATGCATGCCTGCGGACATGACTGCCATATCGCAATGCTCCTTGGCGGGATTCGCATGCTGATGTCCCAAAAGGAGAACTTAAAAGGCAATATAAAGATCATTTTTCAGGCTGCGGAAGAGTCCTGTCACGGTGCAGAATACTATGTAAAACATGGTTTTCTGGACGATGTAGATGCCATTTACGGGACACATATCTGGGGCGATCTCGATGCGCCTTATATGAATTTTGAGACTGGTCCGCGCATGGCAAGCTGCGATAATTTCCGCATTGAAGTAGAAGGGATTTCTGCTCACGGCTCTACTCCACATCAGGGGGTTGATGCGATCCTGACTGCGGCTCATATCATCACAGAGATCCAGGCTATCGTCTCCCGCATGAACGACCCACTGAATCCGCTTGTCGTCACCGTCGGCAAGATCACCGGCGGCCAGCGTTTTAACATCCTCGCTGACAAAGTTATTATGGAGGGAACCACCCGCACCCACTCCCCGGAAATGCGTAAAAAAACAGAGCCTCTGCTCCGCAAGATCGTCGAAAACACAGCCGATTCTATGGGAGCAAAGGCCACTCTTACCTTTGAATATTTTCCAGCTCCGATCATCAATGACCACGAAGATCTCGTCCAGATCGCAAGAAACGCCGCCACCAAAATGTACGATCCGGACGCTCTGAAACCCTTCCCGAAGATGATGATCAGCGAAGATTTCGCCTACTTTATGGAGAAAGTTCCCGCCGTTTTCGGTCTCGTCGGAAGCCAGAATAAAGAACTTGGTTTCACCGCAAAAAACCACAACGACCACTACACTGTGGATGAATCCGTCCTCAAACGCGGAGCCGCAATGTACGCACAGTTCGCGTATGATTTTCTGGAAGAAAAATCAAAATAAATTTTCTATAATTTCCACCCTGCGGCCTGCATCTGTGTCTCCATCATATGCTGATAGATTCCATTCTTCCTGGAAAGTTCTGCCGGGCTGCCCTGCTCGGCTACGACGCCGTCCTTGAGGACTACGATCTTGTCAGAGTCCGCGACGGTTCGCATTCTGTGTGCGATGATCATGACTGTTTTGTTCCGGATCAGGCGGGACAGTGACTCCTGGATCATTGTTTCATTATCTACATCAAGAGATGCCGTCGCTTCATCCAGAAGAATGATCGGTGCATCTTTGAGGAAGGCTCTGGCAATGGATATCCTCTGCCTCTCACCACCGGAAAGTTCGGATCCATTTTCACCGATCATGGTGTTCCATCCATCCGGAAGTTTCTCCGCAAATTTATCGCAGTGAGCCAGTTTTGCCGCCGCAATGACTTCTTCATCTGTGGCATCCTGGCGGCCGATACGGATGTTTTCCATGATCGTATTATTGAACAGTGTAACATCCTGGAATACAATTGAATACAGTGACATCAGCGTTTCCGGATTGATCTTTCCGATATCCATACTGCCAACTTTAATGCTTCCTTTGTTGATATCCCAGAAGCGGGATGCCAGTCTGGAAACAGTTGTTTTACCACCGCCGGATGGTCCGATCAGTGCTGTTACTTCACCCTGCTTTGCGGTAAAAGTAACATCCTTTAAGACATCTTCTCTGTCATTATACGCAAATCCAACATTGGTAAATTCAATATCATATCCCTGATTTGTAAGTTTCTCACTTCCTGTCTGAATATCATGAGACAGGATCTCATCCATACGTTTGCACTGGACATCTGCAGATATGATCGCAGCAAGATTCTGCAGAGAAATCTGCAGCGGATCATATAATCTGGATACAAGAAGCAGAAACATGAAGAACGTCAGCACATCGATCTTTCCCTCTGCCAGAAGGACACTTCCCACTAACGCAGTCGTTGCAATACCGAATTTGAGGATCATCTGTGCACTTGCCACGAACACTGCCGTTGTCAGTTCCGTCACGATCGCATGCTTTTCAACAGCTCTGATCTTGCTGTCCAGGCCTTTGATGTATTCTGCCAGCGCGTTGTTTGCGCGAAGATCACGGACTGTCTCCAGGCATTCCTGAATACCGTCCGCGCATGCCATTTTGAGATCCATCTGACGGCCTGCTGCACGTTTCTGTACGTTGCCGGAACACCCTACGATCAGGAAAGATACCGGCAGTACCCACAGTGCTGCGATCGCCATTCTCCAGTCAAAAAAGAACAGGCTAACAGCTACCAGGGCAGTCGAAATACACGCTCCAACCAGCTCCGGGATCCAGTGTGAAGAAGCAGTTTCCAGCGTCGCACAGTCCGCCATGATCGTACTTGTCAGGTCAGAAAGATCCTTCTTTCCGAAGAATGAAAGCGGGATCTTGCGGAGTTTTTCTGCCAGTGTGATACGGCGCACACCGCTCTCTACATAAGTACTTAAGAAGGTCGCATTATACTGGATATAAGTTGTAACTCCGATCAGGGCCAGGCAGATCAGACAGCCTGCCGCGAACAGGATTCCCTTGCCTTCCAGTGTTCCTTCCATGTAATTTTTGACAAGCAGATACAGCATTCCAACTGGAAACATCAGCACAATATTGGATATCGTTGCGCTTATAAACGCATGGATCATATCCTTCGCGCCCTGCTCGGAGAGGGCATATTTATGCTGTAATTTTTCTTTAAATGTCATATCAAGCACCTACCTTCCAGCAGACAGACTGATTGTATGCCTCCCACATATGGGCATAAATTCCGCCGTTTGCGACGAGATCTTTGTGTGTTCCCATCTCTCTGATCTCTCCGTCTTTGAGGACACAGATCCGATCTGCATCTACAACAGATGACAGTCTGTGTGCGATCATGATAACGGTTTTTCCCTCAGATAGTCTGGAAAAAGCCGCCTGCACTTTTGCTTCGTTATCCGGGTCTGCAAATGCAGTTGCCTCATCCAGGATCAGGATCGGAGCAGCTTTAAGCATTGCTCTCGCGATGGAAAGTCTCTGCGCTTCTCCGCCGGAAACATAGGTTCCTTTGCTCCCGATCACAGTATCGATCCCGTTCGGCATTTTTGCAATAATGTCCTCGCACTGTGCATCTTTCAGTGCCTGAAGGACTTCCTCTCTTGTTGCATCTTTTTTGCCCATACGCACGTTGTCGTAGATGGACATTTTGAGAAGTTTACTGTCCTGAAAAACGAAGGAAACTTTTTCCATAAGTTTCTCTGACGGGATGTCACGCACATCCACGCCGCCGATACGGACAGTTCCTTCTGTCGTGTCAAAAAACCTTGCGGCAAGGCTTGCCAGAGTTGTTTTGCCGCCTCCGGATGGTCCGACAAACGCCACATGTTCTCCGTCTTTTATCTGAAGACTGATCTGATGCAGAGCATCCTTGGATGCGTTTTCGTAACGGAAGGAAACATTCTCAAATGTAACAGAACTGTCCTCCACTGCCCTGCCGTCTTTTGTTTCCGGAAGAGGCTGGCGGTCCAGGATCCCATCGATTCTTTCCAGGGCATCCGCAACAATCATCTGGTTTTCACTTGCGAACATGATCTTGTTCAGAGTTACCGTGATGATCGGTGTGATAATGATATAAAACAGCAGGTTCAGAAGGTATGCATCACTCGCCGTAAAGAAAAACGCAGTCGCGATCAGCACGGAAAATACCGCATTGATGATGGTCGTATAAAGTACCATCGGCATACGCAGATCTTTGGTGTAAGAGATCGTCCATTTCTCATAATTCTTGATGGAAGTCTGAAAACGTTTGAACGAAAATACAGACTGTCCGAATGTCTTTACAACCGGGATTCCTCTGACATATTCCACTGCTTCACTGGACATTTCCTCAAGCGCATTCTGATATTCTTTCATCTTCTGCTGCATCTTTTCACCGGTCATGGAGCCCATGATCAGGAATGCTGCAACAACCGGGACCAGACTCAGAAGCCCCAGCCTCCAGTCAAAAACGAGAAGCAGGACAAGAAGTCCGACTGGTGTCGCATAAGCCCCTGTCTGGTCCGGAAGCTGATGTGCCAGATAAGTTTCAGTCGCTGCACTGGATTCATTGACGATCTTGCGGATCTTACCGCTTCCCTCGCTGTCCATGAATCCCATCGGCAGAGTCACGATATGATGCATCATCTGAGAACGCATTTCTGCCTGTACGTGAAACGCTGCAACATGCGAACACATCAGTGATCCTACGTAGATAATCATGGACAGAAGCGCAAATCCGACTGCCGCCCATCCATAACCTTTGAGATTCTGTGCCTGGCTGTAATCCGGTGCCACCGCCAGAACTTCCTTTATGATCCTCCAGATATAATAAAACGGTACCAGTGCGATCCATGCGCTGACTGCCGAGAGTATCCAGGAGAGAACCGTCAGATACTTGTACTTTCCTGCATACTCAAAAAGTCGTGATAATGAACTTTTTTTCTTCATAATATCCTCCCTTCCAAAGTTCGAAAACCGCTTTATTATTACATAACACTTACCGTGATTATATAGTACTGACTTTTATTAGTATTGTCTAACCAGTAGTTTTTAGAAAAGACTGCCCTTCTGCCGCTGCAAAAAGCAGTCTTCTTTACTGATCATCTGTTTTCATCAAAATTCATGATCGCGTTCCAGCCTCCGTAATGATATTTCTCCAGCATCTTCACATAATCCTCTGCCTTTTCTCTCGGCATCTTGTGACGGACAACCTCAAAGGCACTCTCAAAAAGAGCGGTCGTCATGATGTGAATGAATTCCTCCGGAATCTCCTTCGCACCTTCGTTCTGGAACTGGATCACCTGCATGAATTTGTAGGTATATTCCGTCTCGATCTCTACGAGATGCTCTACAAAATTCTGGAATTTCGTTCCATAAGAGGCATCCAGCAGGAGCTGAAACTCTTCAAAATGATCATACATACAGTCTAGCATTTTTTCCATTCCTGAGGTCACATATGCATCCATCAAACCTGCCTGTTTCTCCTCATCCACTGCATGAAACTCCTCCTGTGTACGAAGAAAAATGTCCGTAAATTCATCTGCTGCCGGCTGTACGATCGCACTGAACAGACCTTCCTTCCCGCCGAATCTGGAATAGATAGATCCGGTTGTAACGTCTGCCTTTGCCGCGATCGTCCGAAGAGAGGCATCGGAATAGCCCTTCTCCAGAAATTCTTCCCTGGCACATGCCAGGATTTTCTCTGAAACTCCTTCTACTGGTTTTGTCATCTGCTCCTCCGTAACAGTGTTATGTAACACTGTTATAAATATAATTCTGATTGTTTCTCCTGTCAAGTACCCTGTGTAAAATAACCGCCGAAAATTATAATAATCTCCGACGGTCATCTCAAAATTTCTTACTTTTTGTGCGAAATACATTCACTTATCGTCTTTACGATCTCCCGCGGATCCAGCGGTTTTGCAAGATGTCTGTCCATTCCTGCCTCGCGGCTCCGTTTGCGGTCCTCATCGAATGCATTGGCGGTCATCGCTATGATCGGGATTTCTCTGGCATCCTTTCGATCCATTTCCCTGATCGTCCTGGTTGCACTCAATCCGTCCATGACTGGCATCATTACATCCATAAGGATGATATCGAAAGTACCCTCATCTGAATTCTGGAAAATGTCAACAGCCTCCTGACCATTCCATGCTTTCGTTATCACAGCTCCCTCGCTTTCCAGGATAAACTCTGCAATCTCCATATTCAGCGCATTATCCTCTGCAAGAAGGATCCGTATTCCCTTGATCGACTTCCTTTGCGTCTTCAGCTCCGGCTCCCTGGAATCGCTTTCCGTCAATGGGTCTACCCTAAGAGTCAGAGTGATGGTAAAAGTACTTCCTTTTCCTTCCTCGCTCACAACGCTGATCTGTCCGTTCATCTTTTCTACGAGTTTCTGAACAATTGAAAGTCCCAGTCCGCTTCCGCCAAAAGTCGTGCGGGCACCATTTTCTTCCTGGGAAAACGGCTCAAACATATGCTCCTGAAATTCTTTACTCATGCCCTTGCCGGTATCAGCACATACAAACTCAAACGTAGCATTCGCTCCGTCAAAAGCAGTCTCCTGATAAGCCAGTCTGATCGAACCATTTTCACGGTTATATTTGACTGCATTTCCTGCAATATTCATCAGGATCTGTCTTAAATGTACCGGACTTCCGATCACCTGACGATGGATTTCCTCGTGCCGTTCATAAATGAAATCAAGACCATGTCCCATCGCCTGAACTTCAATCATTGAAACAACTTCATCCAGCAGGTCCAACAGATCAAACGGGACTTCCTCCAGTTCGATCTTTCCAGATTCCATCTTGCTCATATCAAGCACATCATTTACAAGTTCAAACAAAAATGACGATGCACCACGGATTTTTTCTCTGCATTCCGCCTGTTTTTCCATATCTTCCGGAAAGTGATCTCCGATGTTCAGCATGCCCATAATTCCATTGATCGGCGTGCGGATATCATGGCTCATCCTGCGCAGTAAAAATTACTGATTCAATCTCTCCATTAGGAAGGATCCTTTTAGGCAGAACATTCAGCATAAACCACGTACCGCCTCTGTCCTTAAATGTATAATTGAGTGCTTCTTTTCCCCGGAGTCTGTCAGAAATTGTGGACAGTTCTGTAACTTCCCGCATTCCTTCCTGATAATCTTTGCCGACAAAATATTCTGTGACTGCATCTACGATCTCTGATGCAGTTTTGAAATTTTTTGCAACTTTTGAAACGATCTCCGGTGCACGAATGATCTCAAATTTATTCTTTTTCAGATCCACCACATAGTTTGTCATATAAATTTTGCTGATCGCATTAATGATATTATGCTGATATTCCAGGTCATCTCGTCTTCGTTTTTCGCCTCTTCTACGTATTTCAAGAAGTATAAACCAGAATGCCAGATAGAGACATACTGCATATGTCATGACCATACCACGCTCGGCAAAAACCTCATTTTTTGGAAAGAAAACATAGATATAATACTGTCCACAGTTGGTGTGCCTGCCATAGTATATATTTCCATTTTCCTCTACACAGACCAGACTTTCCGGAATCCAGGCAGAGTTGAACATCATGATCCGAGGGCAGTCTGAAATCTTTTTTCCCTGCATCGTTTCATCATTGGAACTGATCACAGTTTCCCCATCTGTGAGTGCCACGATCCCATTTCGCTCCACTTTGTAGCCGGTAAGGATCGTCTCTATGCTGACTTCGTCTTCCTGCTCTGCCTTCTTTGAAGCATTTTCATAACACACAACGATTTTGTCTGCATCACCATCTGACATTGCTGCGTAGTAATAAGTCTCTTCCTCATCCGTTACGATCTGATCAGTCAGAACTCTGTTTTTATAGGAAAATACATTCTGGAGATTCTGATTACGAAATGCATTTTTCCAGAGACTTGTCGGGATTTTTTCTGTACAGATATTCTGGATGATCTCAAGGTCTTTATCAACAAGCAGGATTCCTGTCAGACGCTGCTCTTCCAGATATTCCTGAAATTGTTCCTCGTCCATGTCTTCCTTCTGCATACATCGTTTCAGTTCCGTCGTCTTCTCTATAAGATCTGTCCGTATCCGCACTTTACTGTTTGTAAGAATATTATCATAACGGATACACTGTTCTTTCATGAACTTGATGATCCCCTCGATCTCACTGTTCTGCCCCCTACGAAGCATTTTCCACTGAAGTTTCATACTTCTCCAGAATCCTGTCAATGGTTCCGTCCAGCTTCATTTCATTCAAAGTTTCATTCAGTTTATCGACCAGTTCCGGGTCTGTATCTTTTGAAAAAGCCACTGCCAGCTTGGAAGTTTCCAGGCTTTCATCAAGAATACGGAACCTGCCCGGATAGTCCTTCATATAAGTCTCAAGATACAGCTTGTCACCCGCAACAGCATCCACATACCCCTGCCGCAACGCTGTCAGGCATTCCTTCATCAGCTGAAAACTATATATATTCCGGGGATAAATCTCGGGTGAGATATCCAGCTGCAGAAGAATATCTTCTGCACGTGTATTAACCAGAGTTGCTATGTTTTTGTCATTGAGATCATCCAGACTGTTGATGGAACTATCCTCATTTACGATGACAGACTCCTGACTGTACATATATGGTTCGGACCAGAGATAACTGTCTTCTCTTCCGTTCAGAGAATGGGAATCCCAGATACAGTCTATGATCTGTTCACCAAGATAAGCTTCTTTTTCCGTCCACTTCATGATAACATAAACCGGCTCATATCCCATTCGATGGCAGGCTTCCTCTGCAAGATCCGCATCAATTCCTACCAGATTTCCGTTTTCGTCAAAGTAATTATATGGCTTATATTCATCACAGCCTATCATAAGATCTGTAAGAGTTTCTGTGCTCTCATCTGATGCCAGAATACTCTGTATATTTCCTGTCAGCATCACAGCTCCGAGAAACAACGGGCATAGTTTTTTAATAAAATTTCTCATTTCTTTCCTCATTTTATATACTATTTTCAGTATACTCTTCCTCTTCTGCCTGTGTCAAATCATATGGATCTGCTTTCCATTTTTCTCTATGATTCCTTCGGCTTCGAGGTTCTTAAGTTCTCTCGTCATGGCACTGCGGTCGACACTTAAATACTGTGCCAGTGCGGTATAGGACATAGGAAGTGTGAGGTCTTTGCTGTGTTTTTCTGCGGAAAGTGTATTGAGATAGGTTATCAGTTTCTTACGTGTACTGGATCTGGAAAGCATGTAGATCCGCTCATTCTGCTGCCGGGACTGGATCGCGGTAAGCTGCAACAGATTGCTGACCATCTGGCTGTGATGGTGGCATGCCTGGTCGCAGCGTTTGATCACATGCTCGTAGTCGATAAATATGATCCTGGTCTCCTGTGCCGCACGGACATAATAATGCTGTGAATCCGTCGGAAGCAAAAACGGCTCGCCAAAAACGGCATCTTTATTGAGTTCATCGATCATGTACTCATTTCCCTCGGTGTCACAGCAGTAAAGTATCGCCCTGCCATAGAGGATCAGACCGATCTTTTTCATGGAGTTTGAATATTCCATGATGGTTTCTCCGTTTCGGAACGTCATTTCCCTTGCATGAAAACAGACACGCATTCTTTCCTGTTCTTCGGGCAGAATATCTGTAAAAAGTGTGATGTGCTCCATTTTTCCCCTCATCTCTTTCCATTGTTTTTCCATTATTATAACATTATTTTTCTCAATTAAGAGCATTTTTGTGACTTTTGCAACAGAATTCTCTTCTGTATTCTGTTATACTTTTAACAAAGTCAAGGATACAAAAAACGTTTTACATAAAACTCATAACAAATTGGAGGGTACGAAATATGAAGATCACAGATACTATCAGATACGCAGGTGTAAATGACCATCAGGTTGACCTTTTTGAAGGACAGTATAAGGTTCCAAACGGAATGTCCTACAACTCTTACGTGATCCTGGATGACAAGATCGCGGTTATGGATACCGTAGATGCCAACTTCACACATGAATGGCTCGACAATATCCAGCAGATCCTCGACGGACGCAGACCGGATTACCTGATCGTTCAGCATATGGAACCGGACCATGCAGCAAACGTGGCAAACTTCCTCAAAGTTTATCCGGACACCACAGTTGTTTCCAACAAAAAAGCATTCAACATGATCCAGAACTTCTTTGATCTCGACCTCGAGGGACGCAAGATCGAAGTAGAAAACGGCGGTACACTTTCTCTTGGATTCCATCAGCTTACTTTTGTCTTTGCTCCGATGGTACACTGGCCGGAAGTTATGGTGACTTATGACAGCACAGAAAAAGTTCTGTTTTCCGCAGACGGTTTCGGCAAATTCGGTGCGCTCGATGTAGAGGAGCCATGGGATGACGAAGCAAGACGTTACTTCATCGGTATCGTAGGAAAATACGGAAAACAGGTTCAGGCGCTTCTCAAAGTTGCCGCAACACTTGATATCCAGAAGATCTGTCCGCTTCATGGTCCTGTACTCACTGAAGATCTTGGCCATTATATCGGACTCTATGACACCTGGTCCTCCTACACACCGGAGACAGACGGAATCGTGATCGCCTATACTTCCGTATATGGTCACACCAGAGACGCTGTATATCTCCTTGCAGAAAAACTCAAATCCAAAGGATGTCCGCGGGTTCTCGTCTATGACCTTGCAAGAGACGATATGTCCCAGGCTCTCAGCGACGCTTTCCGTTATTCCAAACTGGTCCTTGCAACCACCACTTACAATGCGAGCATCTATCCGTTCATGAATGACTTTATCACCAGACTGGTAGAGCATAATTTCCAGAACCGCACGGTAGGAATCATCGAAAATGGCTCCTGGGCTCCTCTGGCAGCCAAAGTCATGAAAGAAATGATGGCTCCGTGCAAAAAGATCGACTGGTTAAAGAACAACGTCCACATCTGGTCCGCTGTAAAAGAAGAAAACAGAAAAGAGATCGAGGCAATGACCGATGAACTCTGCAAAGAATATATCGCCAAGAACGATACTCTCGCAAACAAAAATGATATGTCTGCACTTTTCCGTATCGGATACGGTCTCTATGTTGTGACTTCCAACGATGGAAAACGTGACAACGGACTGATCGTAAACACTGTTACCCAGCTGACCGATAACCCGTACCGTGTAGCAGTCAACATCAACAAAGCCAACTACTCTCACCATGTGATCCAGCAGACTGGTGTCCTGAATGTAAACTGTCTGTCCGTCGAAGCACCGTTCTCTGTTTTTGAAAGATTCGGTTTCCAGTCCGGCAGAACTGCTGACAAATTCGCAGGCCAGAAAGTCAACCGTTCCGGCAACGGACTTGTATTCCTGGACAAATACATCAACGCATTCATGTCCCTCAAGGTAGAGCAATATGTTGACCTCGGAACCCATGGCATGTTCATCTGCAGTGTCACCGAAGCCCGTGTCATGAGCGACCAGGAGACCATGACCTACACCTACTACCAGAACAACGTCAAACCAAAACCGCAGACCGAAGGAAAGAAAGGCTTTGTCTGCAAAGTCTGCGGCTACATCTACGAAGGCGACGAACTCCCGGAAGACATCATCTGCCCGCTGTGCAAACACGGCGCTGTAGATTTCGAGCCGATCCAGTAAAAAACCTCCAATTCAGATCATTGTGATCTGCTAAACCATTCAATCCATAAATAAAACCGCTGCCAGAAACAGATAGGAACATCTGCCTGGCGGCGGTTTTGCTTTATTTTGCTATCCTTTAATGACCTTGGAAAAAGTAATGGCAAATTAGACCATCCAAATTTCAGGCTATAAATGACTAGCAAACAGATAAGTACAAATAAAGTCCACCAAAATCTCGGAATTAATTGGCTTAAACTATAGCAAATACATAACAAGTCAATAAAATTACTCTAAACTGGTTGGTTCAAATTATAGTAAGTTCATATCAAGCCAATAAAACTCTTGAAATCAGGGCTGCTGCCGCAAAAATGATCTCTCATCTTTGCAGCAACAACCCCTTTATGTGAATGAATATTCGAAAATAAGTATGAAGGCATTATTATAAAAATAGATTTATGATCATCAATTCTATGACTCCCACTCCTGCCATAACCATGGAAACAGCCGTTTTGCATTTCAGCTGATCTTTCATTTCTGTCAGGCCAAACATTCCATTCGCCACCATGTACTGACAGAAACTGCTTCCGGAATGGAGTTCCGCTGACAATATCCCGGAAGATGTTTTATAGGATAGGAAAATCTCACAATAATTTCGTCAGTTCCTTCATATTCAGGATCACTTCATCCGCGCCTGCATCGATGAATTTTTCTTTCACGGACTGGATCTTTAATGCTTCCATATTTCTGAAGATCATATATGGGTACGGACGTCCCACATTTCCTGTGGAATCTGGGCTGAACCATGCATCCGGCTCGTATCCGTTTTCCTTTGCTTTGGCGGTCACGATCGCCATCATCTTGTCGGTATAACCGGTTGTGGAACCGATCTTGATATCTTTCTTTCTCAGTTCCTCTATCGTTTCCAGAACATATGGCTTTACTTCTGCAAACTGATCGAGGATTCCCAGAAGTTTCTCCTCAAACAGAGAGTAAAGTTTTTCTACGTCATCTTCTGCCCAGTCAAAAATTACTGCTTTATATGTACTCATTTTGCTTTTCCTCACTTATTTTTATCTGTTCTGTTCCAGAAACTCTTTGATAAGTTCTGAAACTTTCAGGATGTCTTCTTTGTAGATTTCTCCGATGTTTCCGATCCGGAAAGTGTCTGCCTCTGTTACTTTTCCAGAGTAGATCGCATAGCCGCGTTCTTTGATATACTGATACATATCTGCAAAGGAAAAGCTTGCATTTTCCGGATAGAAGAAGGTTGTGATGATCGGTCCCTGATGCTCCTCGTCGATGTATGGACGGATGCCAAGTTCCTTCATTTTCTCGATCAGAAGACGGTTATTTTCCACATATCTCTGATGTCTTGCAGGGATTCCTCCCTCTGCTTCCATCTCCTTTAATGCCTGATAAAATGCAAGAACTACATGTGTCGGAGAAGTAAATCTCCATTTGCCATCCTTGTTCATAGTCTCCCACTGGTCATAGAGGTCAAGAGAAAGGCTTCTTGCTTTGCCTTTGGATTCGATCAGTTTCTGTTTGTTTGCAATGATGAAGGAAAATCCCGGTACGCCCTGGATGCATTTGTTTGCACTGCTGATGATAAAGTCGATTCCCCATTCTCCGACCGGGATATCCACACCACCGAAACTGCTCATTGCATCTACGATCATAGTACGTCCATTTTCTTTGACTACTTTTGCGACAGACTCAATATCATTCAGGATTCCAGAGGTTGTCTCACTGTGGACCATGGATACATGTGTGATGGCAGGATCGTTCTTCAGGATCTCATTTACCTTGCCTGCATCCGGCACTCTGTCGTATTTTTCATGGTAGATCGTATAGTCGATCCCGGCATGTTTTACGATATCCTCCATACGTTCTCCGTATGCTCCCTTTGCACAGATCAGGAGTTTCTCGTCTGCTCCGATCACGCTGGTCAGTACAGATTCCACACCAAAAGTACCGCTTCCCTGCATCAGAATGGCAGTGTATTCATCCTCAGATACATGTGCAAGTTCCAGCAGTTTTTTTCTGATCTCCTGAGTGATACTTTGTAATCATCATCCCAGGTGCAGTGGTCAAACAGCATTTCTTTACCGTATCGGTAGTTGTCAGTGGTCCAGGTGTCAGTAATTTATAATTTTTCATGATGGTTTTTTCCTCTTTTCAGTTATCTTTAAATCTTCTCCAGCACCTCCCCAATATCAGAATTGATGCAGATCGCCTGGCTGCGGATCTCGTTTGGGCATTCGGCCTGGCCGTAGTTCAGGCAGGCGTAAGTGTTCTGATGGTTCTTAAGCGTCATCTGCCAGAACGAGTATTTGATGATCCCTGGCGTGTTATATCCAACGCCTAATTCCAGATAAAGTGTCTTTAATCCGTCGCGTGTACGAAGGAAATTGGAGTACCGCTCTGCTGCCTGATGCCAGCCTTCGTCCTGCACAAAGGTATTGTCAGCCCGAAGATTCATCGTCATCGGCTTTCCACAGTACGGGCAGTGTGGGACGAGTTCTGTTGGAACCCTCATATCTTTCTGCTGCTGTACCATCTCACAGATGAGCTCTTCATTATCATAAGTTTCCTGACAGCACGGCTCGCTGCACTTAAAAAGTCCATAGTCCCCCTGTGTATAAAACAGTCGTTTCTTATCAAATCCTGCCTTCTGGAAACAGTGATCTACATTCGTTGTCAGCACAAAATAGTCCTTGTCCCGCACCAGTTCCAGCAGCTTCTCATACACCGGTTTCGGTGCATCCATGTAACGGTTGATATAGATATAACGGCTCCAGTACGCCCAGTATTCTTCCAGCGTCTCATACAGATAAAAACCGCCGGAATACATATCCGAGAAATCATATTTCGCCGCAAAATCTGAGAAATGTGCCCGGAATCTTTCTCCTGCATACGTAAATCCTGCCGATGTCGATAGTCCCGCACCGGCACCGATCACAACTGCATCAGCCTCCTCAAGCGCTGTCCGAAGTCGCCCGATCTCCTTCTCATAATGTTGTTCCTCTGTCATTCTGTTCCTGGTCTTTGAAAACATCGCAGACACCTCTCTTATCTATTTATTTCGTAAAAAAACAGCCTGTATCATCAGACTGTTTTTATTTTTTCTATATTCTATAAATGAGCAAGTTCGTGATTTTGCATAAAAGAAAGACACCTTAAATCTGATTATGTTGTATAATGAAAGTGACGAAACAAACATTTGCAACATTCACAAGAAAGAAGGTGCCTCTCGCAAATACTATACATCATTCGTCATTCATATACAACCAGTTTAAGAAATTAAATTTATGCAAATTCTATTCGAACCGGGTCATAAATCATCTTATGAGTATCCTGATCAGCATTTTTATCTCAGGATACCATGGAAAAACCACGGATTTTGCTAAAAACAGCTCCTGCCACAGAACTACGATTGCTCATTTCCTTAATTCCGGGAAATGGGATGATTCATTACTTTCAGATGCATTAAAACAGCCTGTCATTGAGATTATTTATTCAGAAGCTGCACGTACCGGAAATCCTGTTTTCTGCATTGTGGATGACACGATAGCTTCAAAGACTAAGCCTTTGTCACGGGCATTACATCCAATTGAAGATGCGTACTTTCACCAGTCTCATTTAAAGAAAAAACAGGATTAGGGACATCAGGCAGTTGCTGTCATGCTTTCCTGCAATGGCATTGTACAGAACATTGCAAAGGAACTGCCTGTTCCACCAGTAATGTCTTATTTCCTTTGTGACTGCTGGTATGTTTCTGAAAAAATAATCAATACCTTTGCACAGAAAGGGTTCCATACCATTGGTGCTTTGAAAACAAACCGTCTGCTGTATCCATCAGAAATGAAAAAGAAACTCAGTGAACTGGCTGCCGAATTGTCCACCACACATAATGGATTTGACCTTGTGACAGTCAATAAACGAAAATATTATGTGTACCGATATAAGGGAAACCTCAACGGCATAGAAAATGCGGTAGTTCTTTTAAGTTATCCTGAAAAAGCATTTGGCAATCCCAAAGCACTACGTGCATTCATCAGTACAAATGTAGATTTATCTACACAGGAAATCCTAAGAATAAGTATAACTCTCTCTTATTGGAATTGTCGATTTTTAGCAGTTGCTTAAGTGAAATGGTTTATGAAACAGGATGTGAAATCATTTACAAAAAATTTAAATTTTTACAAAAAATACTTCAGGTATTCTTCTGCTTTGGCAGATCGGAATACCTGAAGTATAAATGAAATTTGTATTTTGTTTTGTGGTTACTTATTATTTGCCTTCATTTTATAGGTTTTGTGGTTTTTAAAATACGTATTATAGTATCTTATATATGCAGCTTTGGATACTCTCTTTGCACTGCTGTCTGTCCTGCCATAGTAATAGGAATCTCCTCTGCTGTGCGCTTCTCTTGCATGATATTTTAATACCAGCTTCTTAGCGGACATTCCATACATATTTGCCCATGTTCCACCTATGAAGTTTGTCCAGCCATCTGCATACAGACATTTATATTTGGATACGTAGGAAATTGTAGGTGGAGACATACTGATTCCTTTCGCACCATAGCTTCCAGCCAGAACTACCTTGCTGCCGGAAATTGTATAAACATTGTAGCTTGTTGTTCCACCTCCTGAAGAAGTGGTAATCATCTCCGGTGCACCTGTCTTATCCACATTCAGAATATAATACCATCTGATATCTTTATGATGAGATGCCAGATATTTGTAATAGATCTGATTGTAATCTGGAGTGACTGTTACGTTGCATTTATAATTTTTCTTTCCAACTTTCGCTGTGATCGTTGCCTTTCCTGTCCTCCGTGCGGTAACTTTTCCACCTGAAGACACAGATGCAATGCGAGTGTTGCTGCTCTTCCATGTTGGTTTCTGCTTTGTTCCCTGTAACTTTAATGTGTAGTTCTTTCCTGTAGCAAGGGTAACTGATGTCTTGTTCAGTTTCACTGCTGCTGCCTGAATTTTTGTCGGTATAAACGCAGTCTGGAACATCACTATGCACATCAGACATACCAATATTCTTTTTAAGGTCTTTTTCATGCGTACCCTCCTCTTAATATGATACCTTCATTATATGATACACAAAGCTGTAAAATTACTTTATGTTCAGGAAGAGAATTCATTACTGTTCTCTCTGTAACGAGAATTCTCTTTTATCTGTTCAGATCCTGTGATCCATCCATGCGATTACATCTGCAATGACTTCGTCACGGCAGTATTCGTTGAGGATCTCGTGGAAAAGTCCTCCGTAGATCTTCATCTGGCGGTCTTTGGATGCTGCTGTTGCGAAGAAATCCATGGTATCCTGAACACTTACCAGGCCGTCTTTTTCGCCGTGCATCATAAGAACCGGATATGCAAAGTCTTTCATCTTGTCAGCAAACCAGTCCAGACCGTCGCAGATGCTGTAGCAGAGTCCTGTTGTAAAAGTGCTGGTGTTGTATGGATCTTTGCCGTACCAGTCTACGACTTCCCTGACTGAGCACACCCCTGAGCCCAGTTCATTCGGCAGCTTCGTATGTGGATCCAGATTTCGGTCTACGGACGTGATCAGTTTGCCGTTGTCCTTAACCAGTGCACCGCTGGTGATGATACCGCGGAGTTTTTTGTCCGGATATTTGGCTCCGTAGAGAGAAACGGTGTAGCCGCCCATGCTGTGACCGAGGAGAAATACCGGGATATCCGGATTTTCTTTGATGGCAAGGTCTACGAATACATTGGTGTCGTCGAGGATTTCGTTAAAATCGCTGTAATAGGTTCTCTCGCCCTCGGATCTGCCGTGGCCTCTGTGGTCGAAGCGATACGTGCTGATCCCTGCCTGATGAAGTTTCTCCGCAAAGTAATCATAACGTCCCTGGTGCTCGCAAAGACCGTGAACAATGACGATCGCAGCTCTGGCATCCTCGACCAGTTCCCTGTTGAAGAATAATTTTGTTGCGTCAAAAGATTCAACAAATACTTCCTGCATAGCAAAAACCTCCCTGTTTTTTTATAAATCCAGTATAGCGGTTTTGTCTGATAAAAGCTACTGGTTATTGGAAGTTTGGTAATAATTTTTGTAGCTTTACGTCACCGTTTACAGGGTATAGCAGTCGTAGCGGATGGCTTTGCCGTTGAGGGTATAGGAAGGTTTCCTTCCGGCGAGGAATTCACTCTTCAGAGGGCGTTTGACGATGATCTTGTCCGGGGCGGCTTTGATTGCGGCATCGAAGAGGTCTGTTTCTTCGGAGCACGGCGGTTCCAGTTTCTGGATAAGCTGGAGTTTCTTGTTGATAAGGCTGGATTTCTGTCTTGCCGGGAACATGGGATCGAGATAGATCGCGTCTACCGGGTCCAACAGTTTGGACATGCATTCTACGCTGTCGCCCTCGACAAGTTTCATCCGGGCGGCGATATCCTTTAACACTGGATGTTTCTTCGCACGACGCAGTGCATCCTTCAGAAGTATGGCAACTACAGGATTCTGCTCATACAAAGTCACTTCATATCCCTGCGCTGCCAGAAGAAAAGCATCCTCTCCCATACCGGCAGTTGCATCGATAGCCCTGCGCCCTTCTTTCTCCGATTTGGCGGCGCGGACCAGCATTTCGTGCTGAAGCCGTCCATTCGTGACGCGGTGGAGCATATTCTCAAAATCCCCCTGATAAGTCAGTCCATATCCTGTCAGGGAAACACCCTTCGAATCAAACAGTACTGTCAGTTCCTTCCCCGGCTTATCCGCGATCACACTCCCCGTCCGCCGAGCAAAAGACTCCGCCTGATCCCTCTGCCCGCCTTTTTGTATGCATACTACTATTTTGTCGTTCATGTTGGTTGTTCTCTTTCTATCTGTTATGAAAACTCATAATTCTAATCTGGTAGTTTTATCTGACAATATCTATCTGGCACATTTCCATAGCCTTCAGTGCATTCTCGTGGCTTTCCGGGGTCACTCCTGCACAGCATGAAGCATCTACTGTGATCGGCACTTCCGGAAGAGCTGCTTTCGCCAGAAGTGCATTGGAGATCACGCAGATATCTGTGCAGAGACCAACAAATGTAATACTTCCTATCTCATCATCAATGTTCATTGCCACCAGATCAGCTGCCAGATCTGTAGAGCCAAAGGTTTCCTTATCAATCGGTTCTGTTTTTCGCAAATCGTCCAATTCTCTTCTGATCTGCCAGCCTTCTGTATCCCGGATGCAGTGTGGTATCGGAAGCTTCTTTCCTTCCTGGGTATCCAGGTACCATGTTTCATGGGTATCTCGTGTAAAAAGAACTGTTCCTTTGAAATTTCGAATCTTCTCTTCTACTTTGGGAACGATTGTGACAGCCTCTTTTGTTCCAAGAGCGCCATCGATAAAATCATTCTGCATGTCTACTACAACTAAAATATCCTGCATGAATTTCCTCCTTCTCTTTTATCCGTGCTATTTTTTATTGTTCGATGAAGTGTATTCTTTCCGGCGCAAATCGATTCTGCTGAGGTCTTGTTTCTGCCGGATAGCCCAGTGCAAACATGGAAAATACTTTTACATTTTCTGGAAGATCCAGCAGTCTGTGTACTTCTTCCATGCGGTCTTCCACCGGTGCAATGCCAAACCATACGCCTCCAAGCCCCTGGGCATCTGTTTCCAGCCAGATATTCTGCTGCGCGATCGCCATGTCGATCTGTACAAAAGATGGTGCTATAAGCCCTTCTGTATGATACACAGGGACGATAACTACAGGCGCTCCTGCTGCACAGCCGGTATATGGTGTTACTTTAGACAGTTTCTGGATCTTTTCTTTATCCGTAACCACATAAAATTCCCATGGCTGCTGATTACAAGCACTCGGTGCCTGCATTCCCGCTCTCAGAATCTCCATGATCTTTTCCTTTTCTACTGGTCTGTCTTCATATTTTCTTACACTGATCCTGTGAAAAATACTGTTCATAATTTACACTCCCTTGCTCATTATTTAAGATAGACTCATTATACCACAGGGCAAAAAAATAAGACACAGCTTAATGCTGTGTCTTATTTTTTATTAGCGTGCGTTAGAGGATTCGAATTTTTACCTCTGTCCTCAACCCCGCATAGAAAGGAGTTTTCTGCTACCGTTTTTTAACAAGTCACAGGTTTTTATTATCATATTCTTCTTCATATTGATTATCAAAATAAACTGGAGGATAATGAACTGCTTCGTCCATTTTTTCCAAATTGGGAAAGATTTGTATTATTTTGTCTATAGCTATTCTACGTTATCTCTTTTCCGTATTTCTTACATAAATCGTGCTTCGTGCTGCACCTTCTTTTTTCAGCCAACCACTTTCAACCATATTCAACAAAATCGCTCTTGCTCTACGATATTATACCCCCAAAATCCCAACTGCCTTAGCTGTTGTAATGAACAATGAAGCCTTTTTCCAATACATATTTATAGATCTCCTGCACATTATCTGGTGCCTTATCTGTAGTATCTGTCACTTTATCGGCACTATCCAGCACTTTTCCTGTAGTATCCGGCACTTTATCGGCACTATCTGGCATTTTTTCGTTAATATCCGGCACTTTCCCGGCGGTTTAACAGCAGTGTTATAGTCATTAAGATTAACAGTAATAAATAACACATGCACAAGTGCTTCATTTCTGATTATAAATATCTATAAATTTATAGTAGCATGCAGATTTTAAGTCACCAACTGAATTTTTATAAATAAAAAGGTAACTATTCAGAACCACCCTTATTCAAAGATGAAATCAGGGTGACCTGTGATCGCATT
>NZ_QTWS01000032.1:0-211 GCF_003461245.1 Blautia sp. AF19-10LB | reverse complement strand
AGAACCACCCTTATTCAAAGATGAAATCAGGGTGACCTGTGATCGCATTTTTGATTGCTTCGTAAGCATTGTATCCCTGTTTATGTGCCGTGCCTACGTAGGACATGATTTTCAGATAATCTCTGGCACCTTCCTCTGTTCGGAAGCATCCGGATACTTTGGTCTTGACCTTTATCATCCGAAGATCACGTTCTGCCTGGTTGTTATCAAA
>NZ_QTWS01000031.1 GCF_003461245.1 Blautia sp. AF19-10LB | reverse complement strand
ACATATATCAGTTCATTATAAAAAGCTTAGTTTTTTGTCTTGACAACTGAACCACTATATAAAGCGTGTGGCGGGCAATGTCTACTGCACGAAAGAACACGACAGCTTAAAGATTTCCAACGGCAAATGGTATTGGTGGTCGAGAGGTTTCGGCGGCTATTCTGCCCTCGATTATCTCATCAAGGTCAAGGAATATGACTTTGTAGAAGCCGTGGAAATTCTCACGGGACAGACGATGGCGGACTGGAAGCCACCCCCTGCTCCCAAGAAAGATAAACCGAAAGTCCTGCTCCTGCCGTCCAAAAATAAGGATTGTAACAGAGTGATACAGTATCTTTTCGGGCGTGGTATTGACTATCAGCTCATACAGGAGTGTATCTCAGACGGCACGCTTTATGAGAGTGCCGATTATCACAATGCTGTTTTTATCGGCAAAGACGAAGGCGGAACACCGAAATATGCCGCCCTGCGAAGCACTCTCGGCAGCACTTTCAAGCAGGACGCATCGGGCAGCGACAAGCGGTATTCGTTCCGACTTCTGGCAAGAGAGCCTGCGGATACCGTGCATTTATTTGAAGCCGCCATTGATTTGCTGTCCTATGCCACTTATCTGAAATGCGAGGGCAAGGACTACAAATCGGAAAGTCTGCTTTCTCTTTCGGGTGTGTATCAGCCAAAGAAAGAGATGAAGGACAGCAAAATTCCCATAGCCCTCACAACTTTTTTGAGTGCCAATCCACAAATTAAGACCATTGTTCTGCATCTGGATAATGACAAGGTAGGCAGGCTTTGTACCGCTACTTTGAAGGAACTGTTGCAGAAAGACTACAAAATCGTTGATGATCCACCGCCTGTCGGCAAGGACTTCAACGATTTTTTATTGTCCTATCTGGGAATTGCAAGACCAAAGCCTGCTCGTGAAAGGAGTGATGTCCGTTGATTGTGTAGCAGTTTTTGCCCAGAACGACACTGAAACCAAATCAAAATTTAATGCAGAAAGCGAGGAATGAATCATTGAAAAAGTATGATGTAACCCTTACTGCCCATTACCAAAAGACCGTTTCCGTCTGTGCGGAAAGCCCCGAACAGGCAAAGGAAAAGACAAAAATTATCCTGTTCGATACCGACCTTATCAACTTTACTGATGATGATTTTGCCTGCGGCGAAGCCGATATTACCGAGCAGAGCGGGGACGGTCTTGATGGTGCGGGTGAGAACACACCACAGGAAAATGAGGATTGTTCGGACTGTCCGTACTTCTGCCCAGTGTGCGGTGAGTGTATGTATGAGGACGACTGCGAAGAATGAGATGTCTTACCAAGCACTGAATTTGGTTAGCCAAATTCGCTTGTTAGGGGTCAGCCCCTAATACCCCGTGAGAACAGAAAGGAGTTCAAGAATGAGTGAGTTCTTATTTTTCATTATAGGCACAATGCTCGGCGGTCTGTTCGGCGTTGTGTGTATGTGCTGCTTGCAGATAAACAGACTTTCCGAGAGAAAGGAAGTGGACAATGCGAAAAAGAAATGTGCAGATACTTTTCCGTCTGACTGAGGAGGAAGCCGAACACCTTAATGAGCTTGTGCGGAAATCGGGTCGCTCAAAAGAAGCTTTTTTAAGAGAAATGGTAAGGGGCTATCAGCTCTGCGAAAAGCCCGACTCAGAGTTCTATAAAATGATGCGTGAGCTGTCCGCCATTGGAAACCGTATCAATCAGCTTGCGGTTAAGGCAAACGCCCTCGGCTTTGTGGATACCCCGATGCTCCGTGAGGAAGCAAGGAAGTGGCACGAATTTCAGATTGACATTCGCAAAAGGTATCTGCTTCCACGCAGGTCATCGTAATGGCGGTCTGCGAGATATGGGATGTGCGTGGCAGGCTCGACCATCCAATTGACTATGCCGAAAATCCCGAAAAGACCGTCAACCCTAAATACACCGAAGCCGACCTGCAGGCGATGGTCGATGTAATGGAGTACGCTACTAATAAGAATAAGACCGAGCAGCGTTTCTTTGTCACAGGTGTAAATTGTGACCCGAACACTGCCAGAGATGAAATGATGATTGCCAAAGCACAATGGAACGATATGAGCGGGATTGTCTGCTATCACGGCTTTCAGAGCTTCAAGCACGGTGAGGTTACGCCAGAGCAGGCTCACGAAGTCGGCGTTAAACTTGCCGAGCGAATGTGGGGCGACAGATTTCAAGTCATCGTTGCCACTCACCTAAATACCGACTGCCTGCATAATCACTTTGTTGTGAACTCTGTTTCTTTTGCCGATGGTATGCACTATCACGACAACAAAGCAAATCTGCGGCTGCTCCGTCAGCGTTCCGATGAGCTTTGCCGTGAGTATGCCCTGTCCGTCATCGAATACCCAAGCGGCAAGAAAAAGCCCTACGCCCTTTACCAAGCCGAAAAGCAGGGGCGACCCACGAGGGATAATGTTGCCAGACAAGCGGTGGATGAAGCTATCAGCAAATCATTTACGCTGAAAGACTTTGACCGCCAGTTGGCAGAAATGGGCTACCGCATAAACTTTGACCCCAACCGCAAGTATTGGACGATTATCGGCAAGGGCTGGCAAAGACCCAAGCGGCTTTATAAGCTCGGAGAGGAATACACCAATGACAGGATTATGGAGCGTATCAGAGAAAATTCCTATGCGGTCAAATTCCAGAGCTTCTCGGAGCCACAGCCACAGATTAAGGTCTATCGGGTCAAAGGCTCTTTGAAGAACGCTAAGAAAATCGGTGGCTTGCGTGGACTGTATCTCCATTACTGCTACAAGCTCGGTATCCTGCCAAAAGGCAGAAAACAAAATTATGCACGGCTTCATTATCTCTTAAAGGACGACCTTATGAAGATGGAAGCTATCACACAGGAAACAAGGCTGCTTTGCCGCAATCACATTGATACGGCGGAGCAGCTTTGTTCATATAAAGGCTCTCTGGAAACGGAGATGTCTGCCCTGCTTCAGAAGCGAAAGGAGCTTTACTCCAAATCCCGCAGGATAAGCGGCGAAGAAAAGGAAGCGGTCAAGGCAGAGATTTCCGATATTTCGGGGCGGCTGAAAGTTATCCGAAAGGAGGTCAGACTGTGCGAGGGCATTTCCGCCCGTAGTGATACCCTCAAGGAAAAATTGCAGACGATACGGGCAGACGAAAACGAACAGCGAAGAAAGGAGCTGATGAAGAATGAACACAGGCGGCGAAGCGGCAGAACAAATCGTCCGAATGAGCTTGGAGGGCTTTGAGGTCGCTGCCAAAATCACAGGTGCAGGTGCGAAGAACATCGCTATCCTGTTGTATTCCATTCTCAAAGAAGAAAAGAAAACCAAAGGAAAAGCAAGGCTGACAAGTATGCTCCGTTCTGGCAAGGAGCTGAAAGTCTTTACCGTCAAAAGCGGCGACTTAAAGAAGTTCACGCAGGAAGCAAAAAAATACGGTGTGCTTTACTGCGTCCTCACGGACAGAAAAAACAAAGACCCAAATGCAGAGGTCGATGTCATCGCTCGTGCCGAGGACGCATCGAAAATCAGCCGTATTGTGGAACGCTTTAATCTTGCTTCGGTGGATACCGCTTCTATTGTGACGGAAGCCGAGAAATCCAAAGATGCAAAGGACGGTCAGCCAGAGCCAGATATTGGTGTGCAGGAAAAGGCGGAGAAAGATAAGCTGCTTGACGAGCTTATGGGCAAGCCTGTCCAGAAGGAGGAAAACGCACCAAACCCCTCGGTGGCAAAGACAGAAAAATCCCCTCAGTCCGAGCCTACCTCAGAGCAGCCAAAGAAATCCGCAGAGGGGGCTACTATGACTAAGGAGAAACCTTCTGTCAGAGAGGAACTGCGGAAAATCAAGGAGAGCCGCAAGGAGCAGAAAGCAGAGATTAACACTTCCGTCCTGGACAAAAGCGGAGCTTCCGACAGGGCGAAAAGTGTTAACGGGAAAACGGAGCATAAACAGCCCCAGAGAAAGAAAAAGAAACCAAAATCCAAAGAAACGAGGTAAACAGCTATGAGTATTTACGATGTATTCAGCGGCGGCAACAGACCTTTTGATAAAGAGGAATGGGCTGCCGCAAAGCAGGCACAGCGGAAAGAAGCCTATGAGCTGATTGACAATACCTGCTCTGAAATGATGGCAAGCGGCGACAGCTTCCGTCAGTATCTTGATGTGCAGGGTCGCTTTGACCGTTACTCCGTGGCTAACGCTATTCTGGTGTCAGCACAGATGCCCGAAGCAACGCAGCTTAAAGAGTACAGCAAATGGAAAGCGAACCGTGTCTATGTGAACAAGGACGCACAGAAAATCATTATCCTTGAGCCGAGCAAGGAATACACCCGTGAGAACGGAACAAAGGGCGTCTCCTACAATGCCAAAGTGGTTTATGACATTTCTGAAACCTCGGCAAAGGACAGGCGGCAGGAACAGGAGCCGAAATCCATGCGTGAGCTTGTGTCAGCTCTGATTGATGCAAGCCCTGTACCCTGTGTTCCTGTCGATGAGCTTGAACTGCCTGCCTATTATGACGGCTCTCAGCAGACCATTTTTGTCAAGAAGGGGCTTTCCGAGGAAGTGCTGTTCGTGAGTATGGCAAAAGAAGTGTCGGCGGCGGTCTATGATTTTAAGTACAACGAGAGCCGTGATGCTTCCGACTTCAAATCTTTCTGCGTTGCCTATATGGTAAACTCCCGTTACGGCGTGGATACCAGAGGTTTTGACTTTTCCAGACTTCCCAGAGAGTATGCGGAAATGGATACGCAGGCGTTCAAGGGAGAGCTTGGCACGATGCGTGATGTTCTGGGCGAAATCCAGAGCGATATGTATAAGAGTATGGAGAAGAACAAGCCTGCAAAGAACAAAGAGCAGGAACGCTAATCGGAGGTGCAGACTATGAGAGAGGAACGATACCATATCGCACTTGATAAGTACGATAAGAATATCGTCATCAACGCCTTAAACACCCTGCGTACAAGGCAGTTACAGGAGGAACGCCCCACCGAGCCTGTTGACGAGCTGATAAGTAAGGTGGCACACGCTCCGACAAAAAAGGTTAAGGTCGTGCATTGCAGGTGTAATGAGGAACGATGACCAGAAAACGAGCCTAATCCTTACTGTTTGCGGCATACTTCCTGTTGTATGGCTTGCCCTGCTGACAGCACCCTATGTCAGCGGCGGTCTTGTAGAGATTATCCGAGGTATGCCCGTGGCGATGGGCAATCCGCTTGAAATAACGATGTGTGAGGACAGCATAAAGACTGTCCTTATTTTTTGGCTTGCCTACGCTATGGGCATCGGCGTTTATTTCTCTACACGCAGGAACTACCGCAGGCGTGAGGAACACGGCTCTGCGAAATGGGGCAACGCAGGTGCTTTGAATAAGAAGTACCGAGATAAAGACCCGTCAGCTAATAAGCTCTTGACCCAGAATGTCCGTATTGGGTTGGACGGGAAAAAGCACCGCAGGAATCTGAATATTTTAGTCTGCGGCGGCTCTGGTGCGGGTAAAAAAAGGTTTTTCTGCAAGCCAAATGCTATGCAGTGCAACACATCTTTTGTAATACTCGACCCAAAGGGCGAAATCGTCCGTGACATCGGGGGTCTGTTGGAAAATAAAGGCTATGAGGTGCGTGTGCTTGACCTTATCAATATGCACTGCAGCCATTGTTACAATCCCTTTGTCTATCTGCGGAACGATAACGATGTTCAGAGGTTGGTAACAAACTTGTTTAAGGCGACCACGCCGAAAGGCTCACAGTCGCAAGACCCGTTCTGGGATACGGCGGCGAGTATGCTGCTTCTGGCTCTGGTTTTTTATCTGAAATATGAAGCACCGCCAGACGAGCAGAATTTCCCGATGGTTATGGAGCTGCTCCGTGCAGGCGAAGTCCGAGAGGACGATGACAGCTATGTAAGCCCTCTGGATGAGCTGTTTGACCGTCTGGAAATGGTAAACCCAGAGCATATCGCCCTTAAGTATTACAGGGATTACCACTCTGGTAGTGCAAAGACCTTAAAGAGTATCCAGATAACCCTTGCCGCAAGGCTTGAAAAATTCAATCTGGAGAGCCTTGCAGGACTGACCGCCACCGATGAGCTTGACCTGCCAAGTCTGGGAGAAAAGAAGGTCGCTCTGTTCGCTCTGATACCCGACAACGACACGAGCTTTAACTTCCTTGTCAGTATCCTTTATACCCAGCTCTTTCAACAGCTTTTTTATCTGGCAGACCACAAGTACGGCGGAAGCCTGCCTGTGCATTGCCATTTCATAATGGACGAATTTGCGAATGTTTCATTGCCTGATGACTTTGATAAAATCCTGTCTGTTATGCGTTCCAGAGGGGTATCGGTATCCATTATTCTGCAAAATCTGGCACAGCTCAAAGCCCTTTTTGAAAAGCAATGGGAAAGCATTGTCGGCAACTGCGATGAGTTTCTGTATCTGGGCGGCAACGAGCAAAGCACCCATAAATATGTGTCAGAGCTTTTGGGCAAGGAAACCATTGATACCAACACCTACGGGAAAAGCTCTGGGCGGAGTGGTAACTATTCAACAAATTATCAGATTTCGGGGCGTGAGCTGATGACCCCAGACGAAGTGCGTATGCTTGATAACCGTTACGCACTTCTTTTTGTGCGTGGAGAACGCCCCGTTATGGACTTCAAGTATGACATCTTGAAGCACCCGAATGTGAAGCTGACGGCTGACGGAGGGCAACCACCGTATATCCACGGAGAGCCTACGCAGGCTGTCGCAACCCTTGTGTTTGACAGTGATATTCCAGATAACGCCGTGAGCGTGAAAGCTGTCAGCACTTCCTATGAGCTTCTGTCCGATGAGGACTTGGAAGAAATATTCAATTTATAAGGAGGATTTACCCTATGAAACTTTTTAAGAAGAACGAGAACAAGAAAACCACGAAGCTGCCGATGACTGGAAAGGTTAAGAAAGGCTTCCGCTATTACTGTATGGCTGTTATGGCAATGACATTTGTGCTTGGTACTTCCGTAACCGCCTTTGCTGCCAATGACCCCATTCAGGTAGTCAACAATCTGTCCGATTTCATTTTCGGTCTGGTGAGGGCTGTCGGTATGATTATGCTCGGCTTTGGTATCGTGCAGATTGGTCTTTCCCTCAAATCCCACGACCCATCCCAGAGAGCCAACGGCTTTTTGACCCTTGCAGGCGGCGTTGTCATTACCTTCGCAAAAGAAATCTTGACTCTTATCACAGGCTAAAAAAGAGCAGCTTACCTTTTGGGGTAAGCTGCAATACATAAGGATATTTAAAATATGTTGCGAATTATTTGCCAAAATTCATTCCATCCCATAACGATTGACATTAGACCGCCTATAAATCCTACAAGGGTAACAATTATATTTAGAAGTTTTATAATCCAATTATGTTTTGCCCTGCGAGTGGTTTCGTCTGAAATAAACCCAAACCAATGGAGCAATAAAATAGGTAACGAAACAATAAACTTGATACCGTCAGAAAAACAGGAAAACGGATTAAAAAGATTCTTCCTTATGGATTTTTCAGCTTCTTTAAGAGTTCCTAAATGGCGTATGAACATATCATCACAGTCCTGTGCCGACTGATTTATTCTGTTCATAATTATGCCATTATCACGTTCGTTGATAGCATTCCGTAATTCTGGCAAGAAGTTCACCAGCAATTGGTAATTGCTTGTACTAAATCCTCGTAGGTTATCAGTAACATAAGCAAATATTCCATCAGAGCCAAGTTCATATTGCATTGATTTTACATCTGATGTCAGTTCGTAGTATAACTGTTGATTAAAACAGTTTCTCGACATAATTCCGTTTATTAGTTCAATGAATTTATGACGATAGCTATTTGTAAATTCAACCCGTTTGATTATATCGCTTAATTCAATACGCTTCATTATGAAACCTAATATAATTATTCCTATTATGATGAAAGCAGGAATTAACTTGTCCATAACATATCCCCTTACATAGTCAATTGCTTCCAACTGTTGGAGCAGTTGGCTTTTATATTATACAACATTTTTCTCATGCTTTCTACCTGCAAAGTATGAGAGTAGAAAGGAGGTTTGAAAATGCCAAAAATAAACTATTCGTTGAAGGGAGGCTGTAATCAGTGTCAGATAATTGGGTCGTACAAAATCTTGAGAACGCCCTAAACACTTGGAATGAGAAATTAGCCGAGATATGGCAACTCATTACCCAATCCCCAGAGAACTTTAAGGGCGGCACGATATGGAATGTCATCGTGGATATTCACGGTGCGGTGCAGGCTATTGGACTTGCCCTGCTCGTGCTGTTCTTTGTTGTGGGTGTGATGCGTACCTGCGGAAATTTTGCAGAAGTCAAGCGACCAGAGCAGGCTTTGAAGCTGTTTATCCGCTTTGCCATTGCCAAAGGTGCAGTGACCTACGGATTAGAACTGATGATGGCACTGTTTAAGATTGTGCAGGGTATGATTTCCACGATTATGAATGCCGCAGGATTTGGCTCGGCACAGCAGACGGTGTTGCCGCAGGAAATCGTGACAGCCGTTGAAGATTGCGGATTTTTTGAGAGTATCCCGCTATGGGCGGTCACGCTGATAGGCGGACTGTTTATTACGGTGCTGTCATTCATAATGATTATGTCGGTATATGGCAGGTTTTTCAAGCTGTATATCTATACTGCCATAGCACCCGTACCCCTTTCCGCTTTTGCGGGAGAGCCGAGCCAAAGCGTCGGCAAGAGCTTCATTAAGAGCTATGCCGCTGTATGCCTTGAAGGTGCGGTTATCGTGCTTGCCTGCATTATCTTTTCCCTATTTGCTTCTTCTCCGCCTGTGGTCAATCCCGATGCGGCGGCGGTTACAATGGTATGGAGCTATATCGGGGAACTTGTGTTCAATATGCTCGTCCTTGTCGGTGCGGTCAAAATGGCAGACCGTGTTGTAAGAGAAATGATGGGCTTGTAAGGGAGGTGCTATGATTGGAAGTAAAGATAAATAAGGAAATCCGTAATTATACGGAGAGTATGTTTTTTGGACTGTCACTCAGACAGTTCATTTTTTCTGTCCTTGCCTGCGGCGTGGCGATGGGTTTGTATTTTCTTCTCCGTCCACGGTTTGGAACGGAAACACTCAGTTGGGTTTGTATCTTAGGTGCATTCCCCTTTGCGGCTATGGGCTTTATCAAATACAACGGTATGACCGCAGAGCAGTTTGTCTGGGCGTGGATTAAATCAGAATTTCTGATGCCGAAAAAGCTGATGTTCCTGCCAGATAATCTCTATTACGAAACGGTGAAGCCAACCATTGAAGCCTATGAAAAAGGGTTGACGACAGTACGGAAAAAGCAGAAAGGCAGGACACCAAAACCAAAGAAATCGAAAAAGAAAAAAGCGAAATGCAGCAAGGAGGTAAACAATGCTGAGAACTCTTAAAAATCTGTTCAAGCAGGACAGGGAAAAGTTTGTTGTGCCGAAGTCGGTACAAAATGTTATCCCGATTAAGACAATCTGGGAGGACGGCATATTTCTTGTAGGCAGGAACAAGTACGCAAAGACCTTTAAGTTTGAGGATATAAACTATGCCGTGGCAAGCCGTGAGGATAAGGAAGCAATGTTCCTTGAATACTCGGAGCTTCTTAATTCCCTTGACAGCGGTGCGACCACGAAAATCACTATCAACAACCGTCGCTTGAACAAAGCTGATTTTGAACAGACCATTTTAATCCCAATGGCTGATGACGGTCTGGATAAGTACCGCAAGGAATACAACAAAATGCTTTTGGATAAGGCGACAGGGGCTAATTCCATCGTACAGGATAAGTATGTAACCGTATCTGTCTGCAAGAAGAATATCGAGGAAGCCCGAAACTACTTTGCCCGTGTGGGTGCTGACCTTATCGCCCACTTTAACCGTCTGGGGTCGAAGTGTGTGGAACTGGACGCAGGCGACAAGCTGCGTATCTTCCACGACTTCTACCGTACAGGAGAAGAAACAGCGTTCCACTTCGATATTACCCAGACGATGCGGAAAGGTCACAATTTCAAGGATTTTATCTGCCCTGATACCTTTGAATTTGAGAGCGACTGCTTCAGAATGGGTGACAGATATGGGCGTGTGATTTTTCTCAGAGAGTATGCGGCATATATCAAGGACAGTATGGTGGCGGAGCTTTGTGAGTTGAACAGGAATATGATGCTGTCCGTTGACATTATCCCCGTTCCCACAGATGAAGCCGTGCAGGAGGTGGAAAACCGTCTGCTTGGTGTGGAAACTAACATTACGAATTGGCAGAGGAAGCAGAACCAGAACAACAATTTTTCAGCCGTTATCCCCTATGATTTGGAACAGCAGCGAAAGGAAAGTAAGGAATTTCTGGACGATTTGACAACCCGTGACCAGAGAATGATGTTTGCCGTGCTGACGATGGTGCATACGGCTGACACTAAAGAGCAGCTCGACAATGATACAGAAGCTCTCTTGACTACCGCAAGAAAGCACTTGTGCCAGTTTGCGGTGCTGAAATATCAACAGATGGACGGATTAAATACAGCTCTGCCATTTGGTGTACGGAAGATAGATGCCCTGCGTACCCTCACAACAGAGAGCCTTGCAGTGTTTATACCGTTCCGTGTGCAGGAAATTTACCACGAAAACGGTGTGTATTACGGTCAGAATGTCATCAGCAAAAATATGATTATTGCCAACCGCAGGCAGCTCCTTAACGGCAATTCCTTTATTCTCGGTGTGTCAGGTGCAGGAAAATCTTTTACCGCAAAGGAAGAAATGACGAATATCATTCTGACCGACCCTAATGCCGATATAATCATCATTGACCCAGAGCGTGAGTATTCCCCGCTTGTGAAAGCAATGCAGGGAGAAGTCATTCATATCTCTGCGACAAGTGAAAATCACATCAATGCTATGGATATGAACTCCGATTACGGTGACGGTGCAAACCCTGTCATTCTGAAATCGGAGTTTATTTTATCCCTTTGCGAACAGCTCATCGGCGGCACGAACTTGGGAGCAAAGCAGAAATCCATTATTGACCGATGTACGGCAAGCGTGTACCGCTACTATCAGCAGGGCAACTATATGGGAACGCCGCCCACCTTGCAGGACTTCCGTGAGGAGCTGTTAAAACAGAATGAGCCAGAAGCACAGGAAATCGCTCTTGCGATTGAGCTGTTTACGGACGGTTCGCTCAACACCTTTGCAAAGCACACGAATGTTGATACTCACAGCCGCCTTATCTGCTATGACATTCTGGATTTGGGTAAGCAGTTACAGCCTATCGGTATGCTTGTGGTGCTTGACAGTATCTTAAACCGTATCACGCAGAACAGAGCCAAAGGCAGAAATACCTTTATTTTCATTGATGAAATCTATCTGCTCTTTCAGCACGAATACTCTGCAAACTTTCTCTTTACCCTCTGGAAGCGTGTGCGTAAATACGGTGCGTACTGTACGGGTATTACGCAGAATGTGGACGATCTTTTGCAGAGCCATACGGCAAGGACTATGCTTGCTAACAGCGAATTTATCATTATGCTTAACCAAGCATCTACGGACAGACTTGAGCTTGCCAAGCTCCTTAATATCTCCGACCTTCAGATGAGTTATATCACGAATGTCGGTGCAGGACAGGGATTACTCAAAGTAGGCAGCTCCCTTGTACCGTTTGTAAACAAGTTCCCACGAAATACCGAGCTTTACAAGTTGATGACGACTAAGTTCGGTGAGGTCTAAGAAAGGAGGTCTTTTATGGCTGATATTAAATTCCGTGATACGGCTCACCGTGATTTCTTTCTGGAAAATATGATGAAATGCAGAGTGAACGACTGTTATCACAGGGCGTTTTTCTATGTGATGGGTATCGCTTCGGAAACGAGGGCGAACATCAACCAGATGTTCAATTTCAAGGAGGACTGCATCGAGCCAGAGGGTATGCACGGCGGCTGGCAGACAAGCGGAACAGTCAAGGTCTGCCATCTTGCTTTTAACCTATGGAACGGGTATGCAGAGGAAGGGCGGGAACGGTATTTCACGCCAGAGGAGTTGTTCTGCTGTGAGTTTGCTCCCTACTTTATGGAGGGTATCAAGGTCAGATACCCCGAATATTGCAGGGAGCTTCCTGCTCCCAGAAAACAGACGGAAATTTCAAGATAAGAAAGGAAAAGCCTATGAAGAATTATAAATCTATTATCTGTGTTGTAGTCGCCGTGTGCCTGTTAGGTACGGCGGCTTTTTGTGGCTTCCGCATTTATCATTACTATGCAGAGGTGGACGAGCAGACGGAAGCTTTTGAGGAGATTGCCGAGATGGTAGAGCAGGCTCCCACGGATGAAACCGTGCCAGACGATGCCCCTGTCAGCGAGGGGGAAGATGTGCTTGCCAAGTATCAGGAATTGTATTTACAGAATGAGGATATGGTCGGTTGGATTTCCATTGCCGGCACGACAATCAATTATCCTGTGATGCAGAGCAGGAACAATCCGAATTTTTATCTGAAGCACAATTTTGAAAAAGAGTACAGCGACTTAGGTACGCCTTATGTGCAGGAGAATTGTGATATTGCCGAAAGTGACAATCTGGTTATCTACGGTCATCACATCAAGGGTGGCAAGATGTTTGGAGCGTTGGAGGATTACAAGTCCAAGAGCTTCTATGAGGAACACAAGACTATTCAGTTTGATACCCTCACAGAGCAGACAGAGTATGAAATCGTCGCTGTATTTAAGACTGTGGCGTATAGCTCCGAGGGCTTCCGATACTACGACTTTGTTGATGCGGAGAATGAGGAAGATTTTAATTCCTATATCGGGAAGTGCAAGGAGCTTGCTTTGTATGATACAGGTGTGACCGCTGGATACGGCGACAGGCTCATTACCCTTTCCACCTGCGAATACTCCGCACAGAACGGCAGGCTCGTTGTAGTGGCAAAAAAGGTCGGCTGATTTGAACGCAAATCCTCTGGGAAAGGAGGTTTTCTATGGCTGATATAAAAACCAGAGATGCGGTCAAAGGCACGATAAAGACCATAGATAAAGCCGCCATAGCCAGTGAGCGTATGAAATCTGCCTATGTGGGGATAAAGGAAAAAGCGGAACAGGGATATTACGCTGATGAAAACTCTGCCACAGAATATGCTGCGGATAGGATTTCTTATGCGGCAGACCGTGTAAAAGACGAAGGTATCCACCAGTTCAATAAGCAGGGGCAAAAGGCGGTCAAGACAACGCAGGAGAATATCGGTAAGGCAAAAGATAAAATAACCGATTTCAAGCAAAGTCGGGCTGTCAAAGCCGCAGAACAGAAAGCCACACAGAATATGTCAGAACAACACGGCTTGCAGATCCGTCACGGGGCTGCAAGCCGTTCCTCTGCCCCCGATGTTTCCCAGACAGCAAAATCGCAGTTGATAAAGACCCGACAGCAGGGGCGAAAAATGATTAAGACCACAGCCCGAAATGCAGAAAAAGCGGTGAAATCAACTGCTAAGGGAACGGTCAAGACTACCGAAAAGGGAATTAAAACCGCACAGGCAACTTCTAAGGCGGCAATCAAAACGACGGAAACCTCGGTAAAAACGGCACAGGCAGTGGCAAAGGCGTCTGCGAAAACTGCTCAAAAGGCAGCACAGGCGGCAAAAGCCACCGCAAAGGCAACCGCTGAAGCAACAAAAGCTACGGTCAGAGCCACCATAGCTGCGGTCAAGGCGATTATTGCAGGAACAAAAGCTCTGATTTCCGCTTTAATTGCAGGTGGTTGGATTGCAGTTGTGATTATTCTCATTGTCGTCCTGCTCGGCTGTGCTGTTTCCATGTTTGGTGGCGGAAGAGGGAGCAACGCCTATACCCCTGTCAGTGCAGAGGTGGAAGCCTATGAGCCTTTGATACAGAAATATGCCAAACAGTACGATATTCCCGAATATGTGGAGCTTATCAAGGCGGTAATGATGCAGGAAAGTGGTGGGCGTGGACTTGACCCGATGCAGGCGGCGGAGGGCAGCTTTAACACAAGGTATCCCCACGAGCCGAACGGGATACAAGACCCAGAATATTCGATTGAGTGCGGTGTACAGGAATTAAAGGCTGCCCTTATCTCTGCCGAGGTAGAAAACCCGATTGATATGGAGCATATCAAACTTGCCTTGCAGGGTTACAATTTCGGCAACGGCTATATCTCGTGGGCTAAGACCAACTATGGCGGCTATTCCTATGCCAATGCGGTAGAGTTCTCCACCATGCAGGCGGCACGGTTAGGTTGGGACAGCTATGGCGACACGCAGTATCCCGCCCATGTGCTGCGGTATTATCCATACGGGCGGGCGTTCACAAGCGGCGGTAACCAGGCGATTGTGGAGGTCGCTTTGACACAGCTCGGAAATGAGGGCGGTCAGCCTTATTGGAGTTGGTATGGCTTTGAGGGGCGTGTGGAATGGTGTGCCTGCTTTGTGTCATGGTGTGCCGACCAATGCGGATATATTGAGAGAGGGATTATCCCTAAATTTTCTGGCTGCGTGGACGGCTCAAATTGGTTTAAGGGTAACGGACAATGGCAAGACAGAAACTACGAGCCGCAGGCAGGCGATATTATTTTCTTTGATTGGGAAGGCGACGGAGAAACCGACCATGTAGGCATTGTGGAGAAATGCGAAAACGGCGTCGTTTACACCGTGGAGGGTAACTCTGGAGACGCTTGCAGGCAAAATCAATATACGGTTGGAAGCAGCTCCATCTATGGTTACGGTGTTCCTGCCTATTAAGAATGGGCAAAAGAAAAACCAGAGGTTTATTCCTCTGGCTCTTTTGCCTTACATAGTCCTCCGACGGTTGCTTCAACTACGGACAGCTCTTTATCGTTTAGTTTGTCGAGTTCTGCGTCTAAGCGTCTGCGGACGGAACTTCTTTTGACATCATTATCTGGGAATATGTATTCATCAACCGATACACCGAACATTGTTACAAGCTGAATGAACAGCTCCAGACTTGGGTATTGTCCTTCGTTTTCGATTGCTTGCAGATGCCTTGGGTCATAATCTACAATACGGGCAAGCTCATCTATGGTCATACCCATTGTTGTCCTTGCTTTCTTAATTGCCTGTCCTATCGGTGTAAAATCGAAGTCAAAATCATTGTTTCTTGCGTCCATAAACTCACCACCTTGTAGCAATATAATATTTCTATTATATTTTACAGAAATGGGAGTTCTTATTGAACGCTTTGAAATCTCTTGTAATGAGATATTATATCTCTTATACATAGTTATAAAAAATCCGAAAGCAAATTGTTTATAAACTTTAAGCAAGATGGATTGACAAAAGCGACATCAGTGTCGTATAATAAAAGCGACACAACCATCGCAAAAATGGAGGCGAAAATAATGGGAATTAAAGGAGATAAAACAAAGCAGTTTATAAAACAACAGGCAAAAGTATTATTTGCTGATAAGGGTTTTAAAAATGTTACGATGAAAGATATTTGCGAGGTAACAGAGCTTAGCCGAGGAGGATTATATCGCCATTATAATAGCACGGAACAATTATTTTCTGAAATAATATCAGAATTTTTAGAAGTGCAGAATGATTTGTTTTCGGAAAGCATAGATAAAGGTTTGCCTGCCATTGAGATATTGAATGAGATACTTAACAGGTATAAGTCTGAAATGAACGATACTCAAGGTTCTTTAAGTATGGCAATTTACGAATATTTTAGTAGTAGAGAGAACGAGGAAAATGTTTTATCAAAGCAGTACAATTTGTCATACCATTCTTGGAAGAAGCTAATCGAATATGGTATTTCTCGTAACGAGTTTAAGCAAGTTGATATAAAGGGGGTCTTCGATATAATCTTGTTCACATATCAAGGAGTACGGATGTATAGCCAGCTTATGCCTATTCCTAATGAAACACCTGAAAGAATAATCGAACAGATAAAGTTACTTTTGTTAAACAAAAAAACGGAGGAATGAAAGATGACATGTGAAGAAATACGGCTTGTAAAGCCGACATTGGAACTGGAGAAAGAAGCACTTAAATACCGACAGGAACATTTTGATTTTGGGGAACAAGTAATCAATGGGAGTGAATTGTTCGATAAGATTAGTTCTTATTCTGAATGGCTTGAGAAAGTAATTGCCAATGCAAGTTTGAAAACGGTTGACCCAAATTGGGTTTTGACAGATACCTTTTTTGCAGTTAGAGTGTCAGATAATAAAATTGTTGGTATCGTCGATTTGAGGTATCGGTTAAATGATTTTCTGAAGGATTTTGGTAATTGTGGCTATAGTGTAAGACCGTCAGAAAGAAGAAAAGGATATGCTACTGAAATATTAAGACAAATATGTCTTGTTGCAAAAGAGCACGGTTTGAAGCAGTTGCAATTATCAGTTGAAAAAGACAATGTTGCTTCAATAAAAACGATTGAAAAAAATGGTGGGGAATTTAGCAGGAGTTTTATCTTTGAAAATGAAGAAGCGTATGTGTATTTATTAAGATTATGAGGTAAGGCTGGAGTGCTTATACCTTTTTCGAATTTAATGTAATCAATCTCCGTCCTATTCTAATAGGTGGTATTTTGGAAGCATCTTATCCGTCATCTATCGCAATGACTGCTATGATGCAATATCATCGGCTGATTAAAAAACATAAACTATGTAATACAACAAATGCTTTGTGTGGCTTGTTTACTGCCTTTATGGTTATTAGACGGCTTATTTGCGGTGTGCATTTGTTTACCGATATGTTAGGTGGATTGATTTTTTGTGTAGCTATGATTTGACTTTATTGTTCGACAAACAATTTTATTGATTTGAAAAAGAATAACTTTGCGAAAGGAAGTACGGGCGTATGATATTAAAAACAGAATGGGTTTTATGTCCTGTTTGCGGAAATAAAACCCGTAATCGGATACGAGAAGATACAGAATTAAAAAACTATCCTCTTTACTGCCCGAAATGTAGACAGGAAACTTTAATTGAAGTCGAGAATTTGCAAGTAACCGTCATCAAAGAGCCAGACGCACAGACGCAGAGCCGATGAACTTGTGAGAGATAAACTCACAGTTCATCGGCTCTGCCTATTTGGAAAAGTATCTTATGGGGGATTGTAATTATTCGTATTTTAGTTTTAATTCATCAATCCATGTTTCAATGGATTGTGCAAGAATGAATTGTTGTTGCAAGACCGCTAATCCTGTTTGTGGGATTTCGGGTACATTTTCTTTCGCTTTCAAATTTTTTTCCAGATATGATTTTAGTGTTTTTATATTGGCTTCAATATCTGTTAGGCATTTCATTTGATTTTCTGGCAAAAGGGCATCCAAGTTGACAATGACTGCATTAAAATCCAAGAAGATTTGAATGGGTTTTGCGGATATTTCAAACATAAGATTTTCAAGCTGTTTTTCACCCGCTTCTGTTAAGGAGTAGATTGCCTTTTCTGGCATTTTTCCCTCTTTGACTATGTCGCTTGAAATGTATCCCTTTTCCTCTAACTGGATAACTTTTTTATAGATTGACGGAGTGCTGATTTTTACCCATTTTGATATGTTGCGGTATTCAACCAATTTTTGGATGTCGTAAGCACTTAGGGCTTCCTTTTTCAGCATTCCTAATACGATTAAATCTATTGTTGCCATGATATTCTCCTTTCTCTATTGACAACTACTATAATTTATAGTAGTATATACAACACAGCTTTAATTGCTGTAATTTATACTACTATATTTTATACTCAAAGTCAAGAAAAGGAGTGTTAATTATGAGTCAACAAAACAAGAAAATGCAGCTATTAGGTAACGCACCTATCCCTCAAGCCCTATTAGCAATGGGTATCCCGACAATGATTGGAATGTTGGTAAACGCATTATACAATCTGGTGGATGCCTATTTTGTTGGAGGATTGGGAGAGAGCCAGATGGGAGCAATTTCAGTTGTGTACCCATTAGGACAGGTTGTGGTTGGTTTAGGGTTGCTATTTGGAAATGGGGCAGCATCCTACATTTCCAGATTGTTAGGACGCAATGATAAGGAAAAGGCAAACCAAGTTGTCAGCACAGCCTTATACAGCAGCGTTTTTGTCGGGGCAGTTATGATTATCCTGTCTGTCATTTTTCTAAAGCCGATACTAAGTATTTTGGGAGCGACAGAGAGTATTTTGCCCTATGCGGTCACATATGGAAGTATTTATATTATTTCCTGCATCTTCAATGTCTTTAATGTCACAATGAATAATATCGTGACAAGCGAGGGAGCAGCAAAGACGACCATGTGCGCTCTGCTGATGGGAGCCGTACTGAATATTGCATTAGACCCTATATTTATTTATGTACTGGATTTGGGAGTGGCAGGAGCCGCCATTGCTACTGCAATTTCACAGGTAGTATCTACTCTGGTGTATCTATTTTATATTTTTGGAAAGAAGAGTGTATTTGATTTTAAAATAAAGAATTACTGCCTTTCAAAAGAGGTTGCATCGGAAATTTTTAAGATTGGTATTCCAACGCTTGTGTTCCAGATATTAACAAGCCTTTCCATTTCTCTCATCAACAATGCGGCGGCTGATTATGGAGATGCTGCAATCGCAGGAATGGGAGTTGTGACACGCCTTGTTTCAATGGGAAGTCTAACAATATTTGGTTTTATTAAAGGCTTTCAGCCAATCGCAGGGTACAGCTATGGAGCGAAAAAATTCAACCGCCTGTATGAAGCAATTAAAACCTCTATTATCTGGTCAACCATATTTTGTGTTGTTTATGGATTGATACTGGCTTTATTTTCAACGTCCATCGTGTCACAATTCGCAAGTGGCAATCTGGAGATGATTAAAGTAGGGGCAAGCTCATTAAGGGTAAATGGACTTTCTCTCATGCTGTTTGGCTTCTATACCGTATATTCCTCATTATTCCTTGCTTTAGGAAAAGGGAAAGAAGGCTTTATTCTCGGAGCTTGCAGGCAGGGAATTTGCTTTGTGCCAGTTATTCTCGTTCTGCCTATGATATGGGGATTGAATGGTATTCTGTATGCTCAGCCAGTTGCAGATGTGCTTTCTGCTATTATTACGGTATTTATGGCTATCCATCTTCAAAGAGAATTAAATGAAGCAGAAAAGCAAGTGGCTATTGCAGGAACTAATGAAGTACATTAAGGGAGATGTTTTATGCAAAATGAAAAATGGGTGCTTTGCCCCGTTTGCGGAAACAAAACACGGATAAAAATAAGAGAAAATACGGTACTTCTTAATTTTCCGCTTTTTTGTCCTAAGTGTAGGCAGGAACAGCTTATAAATGTTCAACAATTAAAAGTAACTATCATCAAAGAGCCAGACGCACAGACGCAGAGCCGATGAATTTGCGAGGTAACTTGCAGTTCATTGGCTCTTTCTTTATACAGAATAGGATGGATAAGCCCACCGAATAAAAAAAACGGTGCTTTTGGTGGGCGGATTTATCATGTCCTAATAAAAACTTATCTTCCCTCTAAACCCGTTTTGAGTTTGGAGGGATTTTTATGTGTTGGGCAAATCCAACCACGCTGCTTATCAGAAGCAGCAGCTATTTACATAGTGTCACGCACAAGTGAGGATAACTTGTTAAAAAAAGCCTTGCTTGCTCGTGGCACTTTTCTACTTTTTAAGTAGAAATCACATATCTATATTATAGAGATAATTATGCGTATTGCCGTAGAGGTCTTAGTACCTTTGCGGCTTTTTGTTTATCGCTTTTTATCAGAACGCAGGAGAAGCCTGCTTTTGGCGCTGGCTGTCGTAGCCCACCTCAATCTGAAATTTTTCAAAAAAATTCAGATTGGAGGTACACATTATGGCATACAACAAAGCCAGAGAAGAAAAGAAATGGCGGCTCTGGAAAGAAGCCGAGGAGAAGCAGTTACGGAGCTTGGGCGTTAATGAGGACGATATAGAAAAGCTCCGTGTTCACGATTGGGCGATTTTTAATTCAGACAGACGGTATTATCAGCGAGTGCAGGAAACAGGTACATATCTTGACGAGTTTGCTGAAGATACTACACAGCCCGAAGTCAAAACGGTTGAGGATTTTCTGGACAGTATCGAAAATCAGCACCTCTATCAAGTTTTGATTAAGGTGGACAGGCTTACACTGCAGATTGCTTTGATGAAGGTACAAGGATATTCAACCCGTGAAATTGCGGTGTATCTGGATATTACTGAAAAAGCTGTTTACAGAAGAATGGATAGGCTCAAAGAAAAATTAAAAAAGTTTTTTGAGTAGAGGGGAAAATTGAATATTCCCACGGGCTACAGGGTGAGAGGACAAAAAACCTCTTACCCTGTTTTCCTTTGTGTGGCGAAAACGGGATAGCTCCTTGACAATCGAATACCCATTCGCCAAATACTTTCTCTTTGTGATTGTGATGAGCATAAGCGTGTGTAGCGGTACGCCACGACCTGCCAAGCGGCAGCGAGCGATTGAAAGGTGGTGAGCCTATCTTTACCGACTCAAAATATCGGGTAGCTCCCGATTTCGCCATAACCCACAAAGAGGATAATGATACTCCCGTCCAGTCACAGTCCGAGCGTGAAAAAACCGTCGCAGGCAATGAGGGCGGCTCTGTCAGACCGACAGTTGGGGTGGAACTCCCGTGGTGTCAGTTCGCTGCTGACCGTTTGGCGATTTCCCATAGCATTTCGGGGTGTCGAGGACAAGTTGAAATGCTTCTATCATATCAGCCAAGCGAAAGGCGGTCATAAGAACAGAGATATTGTTAAGATACTTCCGACCTTAAATACTTCCTTGCGTTTGGCTGCCTACATAGGCAGGAAGCATCTGTCTAAATCATATTGGGAGGTCAAACACAATGGAACGAATTATTAAGCGTGGCGACATTTATTATGCGGAGCTTAATCCCGTTATCGGCTCGGAACAAGGCGGCACAAGACCTGTACTTATCATTTCCAATGATATAGGAAACAAGCACAGCCCGACGGTAATCATTGCAGCAATTACGAGCCGAGTACACACAAAAGCAAAGTTGCCCACACATACCCCAGTAAGTAATTATGAAGGGCTTGACAAGGACTCTGTTATCCTGCTTGAGCAGATACGGACGATTGATAAGCAGAGGTTAAAACAGTATATGGGAATGATGCCCAATAACATAATGGCAAGAGTTGACAAGGCTCTTGCCATTAGTGTTGCACTTGAAAAAAATGAAAACAAATGTGTAAAGCAGGTATGAGGGATAGATTTGCACATTGGTAAAATGGCGGCTGTATTTCTATAATTTAGAGGTACAGCCGTTTTAGCTTTAGCGGAGGTATTCGTTTATGGGAAATGAAAAGTTAATTCATAATACAGAACTGCAAGACGAACAGTTGAAAGATGAAACCGAAACATTCAATTCTTTTATCAATGTTATGGTGCAGATAGTTGAAAAATACGGAAAGACTGTTTTGCAGGAATTAGATTGTGCTGCGTAGGTTACGCAGCCTTACATATCACATTTCCCTATAAATTTATGGAGGTGGTACGATGAACAGAGAAGGAAAGAAATGTGTCCTATATCCGAGAGTAAGTACTGAAATGCAGGTGGACGGATATAGCCTTGAAGGGCAGAAGAATAGCCTGAAACGATTTGCTGACAGAGAGGAAATGGAGATTGTTGGTATATATGAAGATGCGGGTAAATCGGGAAAATCTATTGAGGGGAGACCTGCTTTTAAGAAGATGCTTTCCGATATAAAGAACGGATTGGAGATAGATTATATTCTGGTCTATAAACTTTCACGATTTGGAAGAAACGCAGCAGATATTCTAAATTCATTGGAGTTTGTGCAGTCGTATGGAATAAATCTTATTTGTATTGAGGAAGGTATTGACTCATCACAGACAAGCGGAAAACTTTTAATTTCTGTATTATCTGCGGTTGCAGAAATTGAAAGAGAAAATATCATTGAACAGACAATGAATGGACGGAGAGAAAAAGCACGACAAGGTGGGTGGAATGGTGGATTTGCACCATACGGATATTATCTGAAAGACAATCAGCTCTTGATAGAAGAAACGGAAGCTGAAGCAATCAGAATTATATTTGATAAATTTGCTAATTCTGACATAGGACTTGGCGGGGTAGCAAAATATCTTAATCTTCAAGGTATAAAGAAGATACCTCGTCAGAACGGCACATTAGAAACTTGGAGCAGTCATTTTATACGGTTGATATTAGACAATCCTGTTTATTGTGGAAAGATTGCTTATGGCAGAAGAACACGAGAAAAGGTAAAAGGCACAAAAAATGAATATAAGCAGGTTCATACAGATGATTATATTCTGGAAGATGGACAACACGAAGGAATAGTTAGCGAAGAATTATGGCAAAAAGCTCACACAAAACGTATGGCAACAGGAATTAAGCAGCCGTCCAAAATAGGTAAGGACAGGTCACATCTGTTGACGGGAATATTAAAGTGTCCTCTTTGTGGAAGCTCAATGTATACGAATAAACATGCGTGGACGAATAAAGATGGCACATACAAAGAAGTTTACTATTATATCTGCGGTAGGAACAAGCAGGAGCGAGGGCATCATTGTGATTACAAGGCATCGCTTAGAAAAACAGACATTGAACCACTTGTAATTGAAGCTGTTAAAGAATTGGTAAGTGATAAATATTTTGCAAAAGAGATAGAAAAGCGTATTGGCGTACAGACCGATACCACTGCTATTGATAAGGAACTTGCCAATTATGAGAGCAAGCTGAAAGAAGTAGATTTGAATAAAGCCCGTCTGGAGCGAGAAATTGATAATCTGCCTATTGATGCTCGTTTCAGAGAAAGAAAAATCCACGACATGACATTAAGGCTTGATGGATTGTATGATACGATTGTCGAGTTGGAAGAACGGATTGAAGATGCAAAGCTGAGAAAAAGTTCTATCGAAATGGAAGCAATCACTCTGGACAATATTTACAAGCTTATGCTGAATTTCGGAAAGCTCTATGATATAATAAGTGACGAGGAAAAGAAAAGCCTTATTACTTATCTCATAAAAGAAATTCAGATATATCCAAATGGGGAGTCAGAGCAGCCTTTGAAGTCAATAGAGTTTAATTTCCCAATATATCGGGATGGTCAAGAGGTAAGGCGGCTCTTGTGGGAAAAAGGTAATACCGTTGAGACGGTTGTTCTTTTGTCCCAACAAAAACCAGATGACACGATAGAGATCGACTTAGACTTAGATGAGCTGGATGCAACCAGTGCAGAGACGAAAGCGACCTATCAGGAAATCAAAGATTATGTGCTGAAAGAATTTGGCTTGAAGGTTTCAAATTTATATATTTCTCAAATCAAAAGGAAATGTGGAATCGAAGTAGGAGAGAACTATAATCTGCCAAAGACAGAAAATCCAAAAGTGCCACAGTGTCCGAAAGAGAAAGAAGATGCTATCAAGGCTGCCCTGAAATATTTTGCGATGATCTAAGGATATCGCTGATTTCAAGGAGGAATAACACATGAAAAGCACATTTGAAAAAATGGGTGGAACCTACACACTGGGAGCAGACGGAATTTACTATCCGAATCTTGTCAGTACAGATGAAGAACCGCATTATGGAAAATATGGAATGCTGCGGAAAACGTATCTGAAAGAGCATCGTCCGGCAATGTATTCTCTGTATATGTTGGAAGACAGATTGACAAAACATCTGAATGCTGTGGATGATGAAGCACAGGAGAGGATGGGTATTCTGGTGCGTCAGATGATGGAGAAGCAAGGCGTTACGGAAGAATTGAAAGCTCGTGATCAGATGGTGTGGGTTGGAGTTGTAAATAACATCCGGAATGCAGCAGAAGAGATTGTGTTAAAAGAATTGATTTATAGGTAGTAGAATAAGAGCTGAACAAGTAGGACGAAAAATCCTGTTTGTTCGGCTTTTATGTTTATAAGGGGTCAAAGAAGAAGCAAATTACAATTCTATAGCAAGTGATCTTTTCTAAGTTTCGGAAGGCTGGTTTTTTCCGTCATAGTTATAAGTTGCCGATTTAATTATTCCATAGTATGGCTTAAAAAATATTCGAATATAACTTTATAGAAATAATCATGATGGGGAGATTATTTGATGAATTATGTGCTAATATTCTGCAATTCTACTGCTAGTCGATTGATTTATGCACGCTCTCATTATAATATGTGTGCAGGAGGTGGATATATGTATCAGATTAGTAATGAAAAATTTGGTTTATTTGTAACCGAATTAAGAAAGGAAAAGAATTTAACTCAAAAGGATTTGGCTGAAAAATTATATGTATCAGATAAAACAGTTAGCAAATGGGAACGTGGTCTTAGTATGCCCAATGTCGTATTACTCATACCAATAGCTGATATATTAGATGTTACCGTTACAGAATTGTTACGTGGAGAAAAAATAGATACACAGAAAAATATTGATACAAAAGAAGTCGAGGAATTGGTAGTAGGCTCTCTCGATATGGCTGTTAGGAATTCTATTCATCAGCATAGAAAAAACTGGATATTAGCATATTTGTTATGTTTTTTTATATCTATTACAGAAATTATTATGTTAGTTGTATCTGGAAGTTCATTAGCTGAGATGAAAGGGGATATATTGCTGGTTACCGTGGGAATGCTTTTATTTGGTGCATGGTTTTGTTTCTTTGCAAAAGACATATTACCAACATATTATGATGCCAACAAGATAAATTATGTTTCGCAAGGAATTTTTAGAATACATCTAGTTGGTTTATCTTTTAACAATGGAAATTGGATATACATCTGCACAACTTTAAAAATATGGACACTTGCAACAGTTGTTCTATATCCTCTTGCAGGTATTATAATAATCAATTGTTTCAATATAGCTTTATGGGATATTTTGAATAAAATTTTCTTAATTATGATATTAGGCGGTATGGTAGTTTCGATTTACATTATCGGGAAAAAATACGAATAATTAAATTACCTGTTATCGTTGTGGATAGTACTAATTTACAACATTCTTCATGGGAAATATGAAATGATGCAGAAGAGGTTGTGTTAAGAGAATTAGTGTACATTTAAAACGTGGAAAGCTCCTTCGGGAGTTTTTTGCTGTTTATAAGATAAATTCTGCCGGAGATTTTGACTTAATGATTTGATTTATAAAACTGGCAATGATACAATTAGCGTAATTTGTAAGAAAGCAGAGAAAATATGAGTGAAAAGTTACTGATTGTTGAAGATGACAAAAAATTAAATGATGGAATCCGTCTGGCTTTAAAGAATGATGCTTATTTCTTTTATCAGTGCAGAACTTTGCAGGAAGCTAGAGAAATCTTGAAAAAGGAAGATATCACATTGGTTTTATTAGATGTGAATTTGCCGGATGGGAATGGGATTGATTTTGTAAGAGAAATAAGGAAAAATAGTCAGGTGCCGATTATTCTGCTTACAGTAAATAACATGGAAGTAGATATTGTAACAGGATTGGAAGCTGGGGCAAATGATTATATTACGAAACCGTTTAGCTTGATGGTTTTGCGTGCAAGAGTGTCTGTGCAGCTTAGAAATAAAGAGGCAGCAGCTAAGAATTCTATGGAGCTTGATGGATTTGAGTTCTATTTCGATAAAATGGAATTTTTCAAAGATGGAGAACCTATTGAACTTAGTAAGACAGAACAAAAGCTCCTTAGAGTGCTGTGTGAAAACAGAGGAAAAGTATTGAAACGGGAATATCTGATTGACGAGGTATGGCAGGGAGATACAGAGTTTGTGGATGCTCATGCTCTGACTGTTGCAGTCAAACGCCTCAGAGACAAATTAGAAGATGATACGCAGAAGCCTGAATATATCAAGACGGTTTATGGAATTGGATATACATGGGCGGTGAATGGATGATAGAAACAATTATGTTGATTGTAGTTATATTTGTCCTGAGCGGAGTTTTTTGGTACAGCTTTTTTTATCAGAAAGAAAAAAAGCTTTTGAACCGGCTGCAGCAAATGCTGGATTGTGCAATAGATGGAGAATTGGAACGGACAGAAGTATCAGAAGAAAAGTATTCTGCTCTTGAAAACAGCATGAAACAATATATAGACAGTAGCCTTCTGGCAGGAAAAAATCAACAGGAACAGAAAGAAGTGATACAAAAACTTATTTCAGATATTGCGCATCAGACACTGACTCCTATTTCAAATCTGAAAATCTATGGAGAAATACTCTCTGAAGTGAGTAATGAAAATCAGGATGAGATAGCTACCATTTTGGAGCAAACAGAGAAATTAGATTTTTTGATACAATCATTGGTCAAATTATCACGGATGGAGAGTGGAATTATCGCAGTACATTCGGAGGATACTACTATTAAGCAGATGCTTGAATCTATACAGCAGCAGTTTAACGTAAAAGTAAGGGAGAAGAATATTACTCTGAGCCTATGTGACACGGATTTGCATGTTCGATGTGATTCAAAATGGACAGTGGAGGCACTCGGAAATATTGTAGACAATGCGATTAAATACACAGCATGTGGGGGAAATGTTCAGATAAAAGTCGAGCAGTATTCTTTTTTTGTAAAGATTGATATCATTGATGATGGCATTGGAATAGAAAAAGAAGAAATACCAAAGATATTTGGAAGGTTTTATCGGAGTCTGTCAGTGGCAGACCAGCCAGGAGTAGGAATTGGCTTATTCCTTGCAAGAGAGATCATTCAGGCACAAAAGGGGTATATAAAAGTGACATCAAAGAGAGGAAAGGGTTCTACATTTTCTGTGTTTCTTCCGATAGCAAAGAAGGAATAGTATCAAAACTGTGACATTTCAGAAACCAGATGGAGACATTGTTATGATAAAGTCTGTATTGTAAAGATCAATACAGGCTTTTTTGATGGGAGGATGGCATGAATATATTAAAAGCAGTAAATTTACGAAAAATATATGGGCAGGGAGAAACAGAAGTCAGGGCTCTTGATGGTATAAACCTGGAAGTAGAAAAAGGGGAGTTTGTAGCGATTGTTGGAACCTCTGGAAGTGGAAAGTCTACATTGCTTCATATCATTGGTGGTTTGGATAATCCAACATCCGGTCAGGTCATTGTTGACGGACAGAATTTAAGCCATATGCCAGATGAAGAGCTTACTATTTTTAGGCGTAGAAATATTGGATTTGTATTTCAACAGTATAATCTGGTTCCGATGCTGAATGTATGGGAAAATATTGTTCTTCCTGTAAAACTGGATGGAAAAAAGATTGAAAAAGGTTATGTAAATGAAATCATAGATACACTGGGTATTCGGACAAAACTGGAAAATCTTCCAAGTGCACTGTCAGGGGGTCAGCAGCAAAGGGTGGCAATCGCAAGAGCATTAGCGGCAAAACCTGCTATTTTACTGGCAGATGAACCGACAGGCAATCTGGACTCCAAAACGAGTCAGGATGTATTGGGACTTTTAAAAGTCACCAGTAAGCGTTTTCATCAAACGATTGTAATGATTACTCACAATGAGGAGATTGCCCAGATGGCTGACAGGATTTTACAGATTGAAGACGGAAAAATTGTTTCAGACAGTGGTTTGGTATAGTGAGGGCGATTATATGGTAAAAGTAGAGAATAAAGAAACGTTACGATTATTGACGAAACGTTTTATGAAAATGAACCGAGCAAGAAATATTATTGCTGTTATTGCAATTATGTTGACATCACTGTTATTTACAAGCCTCTTTGTGGGGAGCGTATCCATGATACTTTCCAAAAGAGCAACGGAAATTAAGCAATTTATGGATTCATCCCATGCTATTGCGCAGAATTTGTCAGAAGAAGATGCGGAGAGATTGCAAAAAACAATAGAACAAAGTGATGAGGTGGAACGATATGGAACAGGCATTTTTCTGGGAGCAGGAAGAGATAAACATTTTGGCTTTTCAGTAGAAGTTAGATATGCAGATAAAAATATGGCAGAAAGCTTTAATTGTCTGCCAACTACAGGAAGACTGCCAGAGAAGGAAAATGAAGTAGCAGTCAGCAGCTTGGTACTGGAAGCACTGGGAGTTACACCAAAGATTGGGGAAGAAGTCACGCTGACGTGGGAAGTAAATCCAATGCTGAAACAATACAAAACAGATACATTCCAGATATGTGGATTTTGGCAGGGTGATAAGACTGTTTTAGGTCAGATGGTCTGGGTATCTGAAGCCTATGCGAAGGAGAATTGTTATCCTGTTACACAGAAAGAATTAGAAAATGGTATCTATAATGGGGGAAAGGAGTATTCTGTCTGGTACAAGAATCTTTGGAATCTGGAAAAGAAAACAGAAAATATATCTAAGACAGCAGGATTTACGAAAGCAGGGACAGGATTGGAGATCAATCCGGCATATAATCTTTTTGAAGAGGATTCATTTTCATTCACTTCCCTTATTGTAATGGTACTGTTTGTGATATTGGCTGGTTACTTAATTATTTATAATATTTTTAATATATCCGTGAAAACGGATATTAGAGCTTACGGATTATTGAAGAACGTGGGAACAACAGGAAAACAATTGAAAAAAATTGTACGTATGCAGGCATGGAAATTGTCAGCAGTGGGGATTCCAATCGGATTGATCTTCGGTTATCTTGCAGGTCTTTGTATGGCTCCGTCCTTGACTGCAGATGCCCAAATTAGTGCACAGGCAGGAAAAACGGCTCAGACAGTAGTATCAGCAAATCCTTTGATTTTCCTTGCAGCGATACTTTTAACGCTTTTAACGGTGTATCTCTCCAGTCTGCAGGCTTGTAAAATGGTGGAAAGAGTTTCGCCTGTGGAAGCTCTGCGTTTGGCAGAAGGAGAGCAGTTACATAGGAAAGTAAAAAAGAATACTTCTGTAACCTGGTGGGGGATGGCAGTTCAAAATGTGTTACGAAATTGGAAAAAGGGATTGATTGTTATGCTTTCTATCGCTCTTTCTATGGTGGTTGTCAACTGTATCGTGATGTTGGTGCAGGGATATGATTTTGATTCTTACCGAAAAGTGTTTTTAGCTTCCGATTTTCAACTGGATCAGATGACCGACACTTTATCGAATACAAATTTCAACGGTATTACACCTGAAATCAAAGAGATTCTGAATAAGTGTCCGGAAAGTGAGAAAACAGGATATGTGTATTATTCGGAAGAAAGACATAAGATGGAACCGGCACTTTTGAAAACGTGGGAGACATTGGCAGAAAAAAACAAAGAAAACTGGACAGATTATGAAAAGCAAATCTGGGAGGAAACAAAAGCGGATAATACTGTAAAGGTTCATTTCCTCGGAATTAGTGAAGCGGTGTTTGATATGTTAGAATGGAAAGGGGAAAAATGTTCCTGGGATACGTTTAAAAGTGGGGATTATGTGATTGTGGACTATAGTGATAAATATACAGAACAACCAGTTTCTTATTATCAGTCTGGCGAAACTTTTAAAATGGAGTACGGAAACGGAAAGCAGAAAGATTATGGGGTGATCGGAGAAGCTATGATGCCATATTCCCTGGATTATCCGTATGCAGATTCTGTTTATATTACAGTAATGGTCCCAGAAGAAGAGTATATCACCCAGACAGAAAATCAATCAGCAATGTATGCTGCCATCGATGCCAAGAAGGGAGAGGATAAGCAAGTAAAAGAATACATTGATAAAAATGTTTTGAAAGAAAATGATATGATAAATGTTTTTTCTGTATTGGATATGGAGGAGAGTTTTCAGCAGTTTGTCAGCAAATATTATATGATCGGTAGTTTTCTTGTCGTTATTTTAGCCTTTATTGGCATTATGAATTTCTTTAATACAACAGCAACTTCTGTAATTAGCAGAAAAAAAGAACTGGCACTTTTGGAAGTTGTTGGAATGACGAAAAAACAGGTATCGAAAATGCTTGTGACTGAGGGATTCCTATATTTGGGAGGCGCATTTGTGATTGCAGTATTGTTAGTTGTGGTTGGAGCAAAGCAGATTTTAATAAATACGCTCGGTACGGCATTTTTCTTCCGGCTGCATCTTACGATAGTGCCATGTGTGCTTATGATTCCAATTTTGGTTGGGATTGCGTATGTGATACCAAAGTATCAGTTTGAAAAGATGAGTCAGGAAAGTGTAGTTGAAAGAATTAGTAAGGAATAATAACAATATATAAATTAGGCGTATGGATTTGCTGATCCATGCGCCTCTTTTTAAAGAAATTATAATTCTATATCATATGATTTTTTCTTAGTCCGAGCAGGCTGATTTTGTCGCATCTCCTGTTTCCTCTGATATTCAAGTTCCCATGCACGATGGGAGAAAACATCAGGATCCTCCACATTGAGATAATCCACCTCATCGGCTGCAATATCACGACGGTGATAGTCATAATATTTACCGAAAGTCCCCTTGAGCTGTTCAATCAGCTTATCCCGGAAATCAGGACGTATCTGGATTCTGGTATCCAGTAACTCGGTATATTGTTCTGGTTCAGGACGAAATTTTTCTTCCCGGAAAGCGGCGGCGTCTTTTTCAAGCTGTTTTTGGAGCGAGATGTCCTGAGAATCCAGGATATCAAGATTGTTATTCATCTGGTCATATTTCTTGGATAGATTTGTCATATCTTTATCGGTAGAGCATTGTGCCTGGAAGATTAGCTGCTCTTTCCTTGATTTCAGTTCTTCAATTTCTTCGGTAACAGTGGTAAGTTGCTGATTCAATTTTATATGCTGAATGGGATTCAAAATACTGGTTTTCTCTTTTTTTACATTCAGCTCTTTCCGTTCTGTAACTTTAGCTTTGAGTTTCTTTTTAACGTTGTTGTATTTATTCAGTATTGGATTAAAATGATTCATCCAGTCATGGATCACTTCTTTTTGCATCTCATTGTGGAGCAAATGATATTGTGTAAAAATCATGTGATTTCGGATTACTTCCAATGTTTCTGCAATTATCGGAACAGACTTTTCTACAGCTTCAGCCAGTTTTGCTACTTTTGCTTTTAATTCTCGGAGCATTTTGTTATCCGCACGAATCTGACGGTTGATTTCACAACGGTCTGCTATCATGTCATTCTTTTCCATATTCTGGGCAATATAGCCTTCGTGGATGGTCGGCTGTTCGGTGATTCCCTGATCTGCAAAGCTGCGGTGATCAATGGTAGCATTTATCTGATTACGTGCAAGCATTTTATTTACGGCATCTGCCCAGTTTGCCCGCCAGATGCAAAGTTGTTCATCACTGTTCCATTGTTCGGAAATAGGATTTTGTCTGCCGTAGCGGCTGCTCTTGGGGTGCTTATCAATCCGTTCATATCCTTTTTCCTGTGCGGAAGATGGAGTCAGATATTCTTTCTTTTTCCCAACTTTATAGCGATATTGCTTTTCCCATCCCTGTTTTTGAGCAGTTTTAAATTCAAAAGCAGTAAATCCTTTTTCTTCCCCATCTTTGATACAGAGATATTCTTTTTCGGTTTTATACTGCCATGTTCCATTTTCATTTAGTGGTCGGACAGTAAGAAGAATGTGTGCATGGGGATTGTGACCATCTGTATCGTGAATGGCAAAATCAGCACACATTCCCATATCTACAAAATTCTTTTTAATAAAATCCTGAAGAAGAGAAATATTGCTGTCTTTATCCAACTCAACGGGAAGTGCGACAACAAATTCCCTTGCCAGTCGGCTGTCTTTTGTCTTTTCAGCAGCTTCCACAGCATTCCAGAGTTGTTCACGGTCTTTCCATTCTGGTGGAGCCATCGGTGGGAGCAATACTTCCTGATAAATGAGACCATGCTTTCGGGTATAGTCATGCTGAATACCATCGTAATCATTGTACATCCGGCTACAGTTCATATAAGCAGAAGCAGCAACAGCAGACCGACCGGAACCACGACTGACGACTTTAGCTTGCATATGATAAATTGCCATATCTGGCACCTCCTTTCGATGTTGCCTGCAACAGCGGATAAAGCCCTCGGCAGAGCGCACGAGCCCCGAAGGGGATACCACTGCCTGATTTATCAGGTGGTGAGTAAGTGCGCCCTTCGGGAGTAGAACTTGTGCGTTTACATTCCCCGTAGCCGGATCATCAGCTCCCGTTTCAGGGAATCTAAATCCATTTCTTTAATATGGGGAACAATACTTTCCAGAATTGCTCCTTCCTGGACTAACCTGTGTGTTCTGGTATCACGTTCTTTTTTGCGATTTCTTGCTTCGGCTTCTTCCTGGCGGTGTCTTGCCTGTAAAAGTGCTTTTTCTTCCGGTGTCATAATTTTTTTATCTGCCATATCTGGCACCTCCTTTTTATGCCCGTATCCGGGCAATTTTGGTTTTAAAATCTTTTGATTTGGTACTATGGTTTTAAATAACTGACAGTGACATATTTCCGGTAATAAATGAGGAAAGAAAGTAGTACCACTGTCAGTGAAAAATAATCATTGTGTTATACTTTTTCGAGTCAATTCTGGTTCGGAGCATGATTGTTCAACAGGATTTTTTTCGCCTGTTTTAAATTAGCTGTTGCATTGTCCTGACGAATATTCCGGTTATTGATACGGACAGGAATACATCTCTCCAGAATACGGTCATAAATTCGTTTGTGTGCGATATCAGCGGCGTTATTCAGCTCTGATAAAGTGAGATTGGTCGTTATGATCAGAGGCTTTTTACTGCGGTAACGGCTGTCGATCACATTGAATACCTGTTCCAGTGCAAAGTCAGAGTTCCGCTCAATTCCGAGATCATCAATAATCAGAAGACTGTAGCGGTTTAAGCTGTTGATGAACTGGTTTCTGTCTTCAAAATGCATTCCGGTAAGGGTATTCAGAATCCGGGAAAAGTTGGTCATCAGTACAGGAACGCCTTTTTCCAGAAGGGCATTGGCAATGCAGCCTGCAAAAAAAGATTTTCCAGTACCGACATCACCCCAGATGAGAAGTCCGGAAGCGTTTGCTTTCATCTCTTCCCAGTTGCTTACATAATTGTGTGCCAGTTTTATTTCTGGATTGATGCCGTTATCTCTGGCAAAAGTGTAGTCATAGAGTGCTTTGTCCTGTAAGCCGTTGGTTTTAAGATGCTCTATTTCCATTTGTTTTTCATGAAGTTTTCTCTGGGCTTCTTCCTGCTCAAAGATTTCCTGCTGGCATTTACAGCGGATGGAAGGAATAAGAACCTTTCCCTGTAATTCAAGCCGGCATTGTCTTGGCGTATTGCATTTGGAACAGTAGATCAGGTGGTCTGTTTCGTTAAAATATTCATCAGGCTGAAGCTCTCTGTTTGGTGTTATAGCGGTTGCTTTTTCTGTAAATCTTGTCATAGTGTTTCGTATTCCTCACTTTCGTAATTTCTTTGCCGGGAAGCAGGATGATCCTGGCTTGCCCAGCTGATGATGGTAGCTGCATGGTTCTGGTATTGCTTTCCGGTAGAAGCCATATAACCGGATAAGCGTTCAATATAATCCTTCCAGTCAGGGATTGTCTGTCGGATATCTTCCAGCTCTTTTTCTGACAGAAAAACATTTTGAAATTTTCCATAGGGTGAGAGTGGCTCCTTACTCCCTCTTTTTTCTAAATTGTTCTTTTTTATCTCTTTCTTATTACCAGACAGTTTTCTGTCTGTATCAGGGAAAGAATCCTGTCTGTCAATAGGACAGTTTTCTGTCTGTCTTAGGGAAAGAAATCTGTCTGTATAGTGGATGGTTTCTTTTGGGAGTTTTACATAAATCCGATTGGGCTGTCCGGGTCCCTGCCGTTTTCGGAAGATAAGCTCCTGTTTTTCCAGTACTGCCAGAGCAGTTTTAACCGTCATCTGGCTTTTATGGAGAACTTCTGCCAGTGCTTCAATTGTAAAGTAAATGAACACATGACCATTGATATCTGACCAGCCCTCATTTTTTTGGGAAAGCCTTGCCCGGTCGAGCAGGATAATATAAAGCATTTTGGCAGTTTCGTTTATTTCCATGTCCAGAAGGAAACGGGGAAATATCATATAAGATGGCAGGTTGGTGTCTGCTGTCAGAAAGTCAGTCATGTGTTCACCTCCAATCAAAAGGGTTTATTCTCCAAGAAAATCCCAGTCTACATCACTAGCTGGCTGTGAATTTTCAGGTGTTGGAAAGGGCGCCCTGATTTGGGGCTCCCTTTGCACCATGCCTGCAGTCAGTCCGGAAAGAAAAAGTGGCAATGACTGTTTCAGGCTGTATTCCACTGCATCTACAATCTGCTTTACAAAAAGTTCTTCTCGTTCTCTTGTTTCCAGATAAGGATCAGCCTGTGTGCGATAGTAGCGGTCAAAATAATCTACCAGCGCAAGAGAGATTACCTGACTGTAAGATTTAAAATCCTGCCTGTCCATCGTCTGTAAATATTCCCAGGCTCTCCGTTGCTGTTCTTTGTCCAGATTAAAACGCAGGTTTGTGTTGCGGATATTGTTCTGCATGATTTATCCCCTCCTTTTCAGGCTCATATAAGCCAGAGATTCATAACCTTTGGCGGTGGCACAGATGTCATCAATGATAGTGACTCGTGATTTGTCATAAGTTCCGAAGTTACGGATCAGACATCCACCGCCGCCAACTACATACAGGCGCATTAGGTCAGGATTGTATTCATATTTGCGGAGTGTGGAAAAAAGTTCTGCCACATACTGTCTGGCAATAGAACTGATACAATCCAGATATGGTGCTGAAATGTCAGCTGTTCCAAACCGCAGAATCTGTTCTACTGTGGATTCTTCAATCTTCACTCCAAACTTGTCCAGAACAGCGTTCTTTGCAGCAATCATGCATTGGTTTACACCAAGTTTTTCTGTCCAGCATCGGCTTTCTTGAGCTTTCTTATTGTTGATATACAGAATGTTCATGGTTCCGTTTCCGATATCTGCAAGGAGATTAATTCCCTTGAAATTTCCAAGGTGGTTTACAATAGCTGGATATCCCTGTGGGTAAAGGCTACATCCCACAAAGTGGAGATGATATTCTTTGCCGTTGAAACGATAATGGACTTCTGGACTCTGGAGCAGATAGGAACGAAAAGCTTCTCTTTGATTTCTGATCCATGTCAGAGGAAGTCCGGCAGCCAGATGAACATCTGCTTCACGGATGGAAAAGACATTCAGTTCCCTTGTAATAGCCATTAGCGTCAGAAGATAATATTCTTCGTCCATAGCTTTATCCGGGATAAATTCTTTGTGTCCTTCGCCAATCCGGTAGTAAATGCCGTTATATTCCAGAATATTTCCGGTGAAGATTGGTTCTGTTTCATAGGCTTTGATTCCGGTTGGTGTGACTGTGTTTGCTGTTTTCATGTTGCCGTAGCCATGATCTACAGCGATGATTTTTGTGTTTCTGAGTTCTCGCATAAAAAATACCTCCGTTTTCGTATTGATTGATTCAGCAGGTCGTACCGGTGTGGTACTGCTCTGCTGTGAGATAAGCATACGAAGATCGGAGGAAAAAGGCATTGAGGGGAAATTGAGCAGGAATTGAGAAAAAAGATATATTGTGCTTACGTTCTTCATGTACTCTTGTTGTGATTTCATTGTTTTTTATCGTATAATATGGATACTGGAGGTGGTTTGGATGAAATACAAGATTTTAGTTGTCGATGATGATAAAGAATTGGTGAAAATGCTTTGTAGTTATTTTAATATGAAACAATATGAAACCATTACGGCTACAGATGGAATGGAAGCATTAAATAAAATAAAAATGAAACCGGATATTATTTTGTTGGATATCAATATGCCACGTATGGATGGGATTGAAGTATGTCGTCTGATACGCAGTAAAGTGTTATGTCCAATTTTATTTCTGACAGCAAGAGTTGACGAAGATGATAAAATTAATGGGTTGCTTTCAGGTGGGGATGACTATATTACGAAACCATTTAGTCTTCGGGAGTTGGAAGCGAGGATTGTCACAAACATAAAGAGAGAAGAAAGGCATCAACAAAAAACAGAATACCGCTTCATGGATGAAATGCTGATTGATTATTCTGAAAAAATAGTAGCTATAGCTGGACACAGGATGGAGTTCACAAAAATTGAATATCAGATTATTGAATTCTTATCCATGCATCCAGGGCAGGTGTTTGATAAAGAACGTATATATGCACAAGTCTGTGGATATGATGCGGAAGGGGACAGTAGAACGATAACGGAATTAGTACGGCGTATAAGGAAAAAAATAGCGGATTATTCAGAAAAAGAATACATAGAAACTGTATGGGGGATTGGATACCGATGGAAAAAATAAGAAACTTGTCACTGAAAAAAACAATTCTGCTTTATTTTGTGATCAGCTTAACGGCAGCATTTCTGTTATCTGGATTTACAGTTCATTTTGCAGGAAATATGCAGAATAAAATATGGGAAAAATATATTGATTATGCAGATTATACGGACGTATTTCAGCAATATGGAAAGAAATACGAGATTGAGATATCAAGACCTAATCAATCGCAGATGAATCGTTTGGACTATCATCTTTCGGAAATGTGTGACTTTATGGAAACATATTCGGTACTGATTTTTTCGATTGTTGGGAGTGTTGCTGCGGTATTCTTTTTTTATAAAAATAAGTTAAAGACACCTCTACAGGAACTAAAAGATGCCTCACAAATGATTGCAGATAATGAACTGGATTTTCATGTGTCCTATGAAAATAAAGATGAGATGGGAACTTTGTGTAAAGAATTTGAAATGATGCGAAGTGCTTTAGCAGATAACAACAGAAAGATGTGGCGAATGATTGATGACGAGAAGGCTTTGCGGAATGCAATTGCACATGATATACGTTCTCCACTTTCCATATTGCGAGGGTATCAGGAAATGCTCTTAGAGTTTATTTCTGCTGAGAGTATAAAAACAGAGGATATTATGGATATCTTGCAAACAGGCATGTATCAGATTGACCGAATAGAACATTTCACGGAAAACATGAGAAAAATGTCCCATTTAGAACAGAGGGAACTGCAATGTTCAGAGATAGTATTATCGGAGCTGGCAAAAAAGATTGAGACAGAAGCTGCCATGCTGTCCAAGAAGGAAAGTAAACTATGTAAGGTAGAAAGCGTACAGGAACAAAACGTTGTGAAAGTGGATGAGGAACTTGTCATGGAAGTGACAGACAACTTACTGGAAAATGCGGTTCGATATGCGCAAAAAAGTATTGCTCTGCAGATAAGGAAAAAAAATGGTTTTCTTATAATTTCTGTTGAAGATGATGGAATAGGTTTTGTGGATACTGAGGAAAAAGTAACAGAGCCGTTTTATCATAAGAATCCACAAGATGATTTAAAGCATTTTGGTCTTGGCATGTATATTTCTCGTATTTTCTGTGAAAAGCATGGAGGAAATTTGAAAATATATAATGCCAGACAGGGCGGTGCTCATGTAGAAGCTCTTTTCAAAGCTGAATAAAAATATGTTAGAAGGCTAAGATCATAAATAAAGTGGTTTTAGTCTTTTTTGTTGTGAATTTATTGAGAATTGATTTGTATGATGCTGTTAAAGAAATAAAGAAAGGAAGAGATACAATGAAAACAATCATAAAAAGAAGTATACTTGATTATTTAAAGAACCCTGTTTTGTGGATTGGCTTGATTATTATAGTCGCCAGTATATATCAATGTCTGTCACCGTATTTGCAAATTCATTATATCAAACCGAATGAACAGGTTACACAAAATGATGTAGCATTGGGAGATGCCGATGTCATGGATGGCTACATTCCCACATCTGATGATAAGGAAAGAAGAAGGGAGTGGGAAGATACGATCAGAGAGACTTTAATGGACACCTCCAAAAATGGTTTTGGATTTAGCAGGCAAGAAGCGGATGATGTAGTGAAAAAAATTCAGAATATGGATGTAAAGACTGCTTCTGAGTTTTTGGAATCCCAATATGGCTATTATAATGCAATATATGCTTATGAGGACCTTGAAATTCATAAGGGGACAGCAGAAGAAATCAATCATTATATCGAGCGGAAATTATCCGAACATTCTTTTTCCTGGTACTTTGCCAAAAAGTTCACGGATTTTGCAGGATTGCATATGGCCTTTTTTGCAACAGTCTTGCTATCATTTTTATTTATTCAGGATACACGAAAAAACACCTATGAATTATTACATACAAAGCCTGTTACGGCAATCCAATATATAGGCGGGAAAGTAATAAGCGGATTCTTTAGTATGTTGGGCGTATTAGTGATTTTGAATGTTATATTCTTTATGCTGTGTTTGAAAACGTCTTTAGAATCGGGCTTTCCAGTAACACCAATTGATTTTTGCGTGAATTCTCTGATCTATATTGTTCCGAATCTTTTGATGATATGTTGTGTCTATACAATTACAGCATTAATATTTAAAAATCCGCTTCCGGCAGCACCAATCTTGTTTTTACACATTATATATTCAAATATGCTGACCATGAAGAATGATATTTATTATATGAGACCGTTCTCTATTATGGTGCGATTCCCTGGCAGATTTTTTGAAACACATGTAGCCAAAATGTCAAACATAAATCAGATTATTCTTGTAATTTCATCAGTTATATTAGTATGTATTTCTGTTACAATCTGGAAAAGGAGGAGGGTTCATTGAAAACGGAACTAAAAAACTGCCTGTCGTTATATAAGATTTTTTATTCATGTGCATTTATACTGATATTGTGTGCTATTCATCCGATTATATACTATGAAGAAATCGGTTCAGCGATTCAGTCTCCAATAGCATTTTTAACAATTATTTTTTGTAGTGACACATATTTGATGGAAGTAAAAAGTAAGCGTGCCGATGTATTTCATTTGTATGATCAAAAAAAGCAGTTAAAAGTAATATCACAGAGAGTGTGCGTTCAAATATTATATTTATTAATACTTTCCTGTGTTGGATATGTTTTGTTTTTCTGGCAAAAACCGGGCAGTGTAAACGAAGGCGTTTCGGGCACTCAGATATTCCTTTTATTTTCCATTGCAATGTTCGGAACCATCTGGCTTTGGAGTATATGCTCTGTGATTTTGTGTACATTGCTTGGAAATATGTGGGCAGGTATAGGATGCTTATTTGGAATTGTCATTGGTCTTATATCGAAAGCGGGCAGTTCATTTTTCGGGAATCTGGGATTGTTTTCTTTCAGCTCTTGTGAACTTAATCAATTAATGTCCGAGAGTTGGATTTATGGAACGCTTGTGTCTTTTATAGTGGGTCTGCTTTTATTTGCAGTATTACCAATGGCTTTAAAGAAAAGGGGATAGATTATGAGTATTAGAATAAATGATTTAACAGTTAGATTTAAAAATGGTGTAGTTGCAGTAAATAAGGCATCTCTTGAAATACCTAAGGGAATTTACGGACTTTTGGGAGAGAATGGTGCTGGAAAAACCACTTTGATGAGGGTTCTTACAACTGTTTTAAAACAAACGGAAGGAATGGTTTCCCTTGATGGAATTCTGTATAACGAGGGAAATTATGAAAAAATACAGAAAAAGATTGGTTATCTTCCACAGGAAATCGACTTATATCCGAATCTTACGGTGAAAGAATGCCTTGTATATATGGGTGGACTATCAGGAGTATCCACAAATGACCTCAAACAAAGAATTACCTATTATTTGGAAAAGACTTCTCTTACAGAGCATCAGAATAAAAAAATGCGGCAATTATCTGGTGGTATGAAGAGACGTGTCGGACTCATACAGGCACTTCTTAATAATCCGGATTTTTTGATTATTGATGAACCTACCACCGGGTTAGATCCGGAAGAAAGAATCAGGATCCGCAATCTTTTGGTTGATTTTTCAAAGGATAGAACTGTGCTGTTTTCCACTCATGTAGTAGAAGATTTAGCAGCAACCTGTACACAGCTTGCCATTATGAAAAAGGGAAGTTTTTTATATTCCGGAAGCGTGAGTGGATTGCTGGAAAATGCAAAGGGCTGTGTTTGGAATTGTACGGTACAAAATGCAGAAGAAGCCCGTTTGTTAGAAGCCAATTATTCTATATCATCTAAGCAGTATGTAGAAAATGGAATTCATATGAAAGTATTAAGCAAAGGAAAGCCAAATGAGAATTGTGTCCCGGATAATGATATCACTTTGGAAGATGCGTATATTTATTTGACGAATAGTTGAATATAACGGCGGGCAAGTTGCCCGCCGTAAATTGTACTTATTTTGTTAAAAGACCGGATAGATTTTTTCCAATGCAAAATCCAATCTGTGGATATAACTCCTGAATTTCCTGATATTTTGCTTCAATCATTTCTGGTTCATCAGCCCAGATCTTTTCATATATTTTGAAAGCTCTTTTAAAATGTGTTTTGGTTTGCGGAAGATTGGCAGTCATCAGATAAATGGTTCCAAGGGTTTCCTGTACTTTGGCATAATCCAGACAGTCATCGGAATGGTATTCCTTGATGATGCCGGATAATTTTTGCAATTCGGAGATGCCTCTTTCAGGTTCCTGCTGTTCTGTCAGGAACATTGCATAATTGGCAATCTGAGGTATGCTGTCATTTATATGAAGCAGGTTAAATTGGTCAAGCAGTGAGATACTTTTTTCCATGTGTTCTCTTGCAAGATCGGGATGACCGTTCATGCGGTAAAGTCCACCGAGATTGGCATGAAGGTTGGAAACAAGGCGAGCATTGTCGGCAGTGATATTTTCTATCTGGGCAAGTGCATCCTTTTCCAGTTTTATTGCTTTTTCAGGTTTGGTTTCAAGAGTTGCCTGAAAATCTAGTAATAATGCCCGGTCAGAGTCGGTTCCAATGTTTTTTGTCTTTAACAGCCCCGTCAGTTCCTGAATGATTCCATTCATACCTTTGTGATAGTTATAGTTATCCATGTATGGAAATGCATTTTCCAGAAAAAGCAGATACTTTGGTATATCATCCTTTTCAATCAATACTATGATATTTCCGATTGTTTGAAATAGCTTTTTGTAATAATCTACTTCCATTCCATGCATTAAACATATTTTCTGTAAAGAATCCAGTAATATGTGGCAGCGAGTTACAGATGGTTTTGTCTCTGAAAGGGTGATTTCCTGAATCATCGGATGCAGAGAGATAGTGCGACGTGTTGTTGTCTGAACGAAACCAGTCTCAATTAAATTGTTGATTTCATTTAGTGTGGGCAGTTCCAGCCATTTGGCAAATATACGGGCAGAAATACCGGTGGAAGGAAGAAAGCACATATTACACATGATATCCTGCTGTTCAAGAGATAAAGTGTATAAAGAAAACAGCGTATGGATATGACTGTAATAGGTGGCTTTGCTGCTTTGTCCATCTTTGATTATTTTAATTTTATCTTCGTTATGGAAAGATGCTTTTTCCACCTGAAGTCTTGCTAATAACTGGTCTGGAGTTGAGATTCCATTTTCCAGAAGTTTTGCTGCCAGTTCCACGGCAAAAGTATGTGAGTGAACAGTTTCGATGATCTTTTCAACTGTTGCCCGGTACGTGTCTGCCTCTGAATAAAATACTGATGCCAGCTGGAAGAGAGCGTTCATATCCTCTATTTCTTTTAATGGCAGAGTACAGTATTCATCCAGTTTGCTTCTGGTTGTAAACAAAATCTGGCAGCGATATTTTAATACTACTGACAGAAAGCTGTCCTGTGTCGCAGTGACATTAAAATTATCTATGATAAGCAGAGTATCGGATTTCAGGGAACGCAGGAAACGGTTATGTCTTTGAAACCGTTCCTGTTCAGTGCTTTCCGGCAAATCGTCAATAAAATCCATGTCAGTAATATCCTGATGAAGATTGCCGGTATATTCTACATAAAGTATATTGGTGTATTGCTTTATGTACCGCTTTGCGTAGGCTTTGACAAGTTCACTTTTTCCGATTCCGGCGATTCCGCAAAGAAAAACATGACGGTTTTCCTCAAGCATGGTATATAATTCTTCCAGTTCTTTATCTCTTCCGATAAAATGACGGCATGGTTTCGGAACCTCACTATCCATAATATAATCCAGCACAATGGGGGATAAAGCCCCTCCGGCGAGTAGCTTCTGATTTTTGGTATTACGTTTGATGAATTGGCGTTCCATGCCAAAAGAAATCAGTTTTGCAAGAAACAGCAGTCTTGAACTGGCTGGTTTGTACAGAGAAGCCAGATTTTTCTTTTTTGCATCTGAGATGCTGTCATCCTGAATGAATAAAGTGTAAATATCTTGTATAGTCATATTACAGTCAGACATCAGTGGAAGAAGATTCTGGTGGATGGTATGGGCTAATTTTTCCTGATTGGATGTCTTGGAATAGTAAGCGGATATTTTAGGACTGATTTTAGCCTGACCAGTCATCCAGCGGCAAACCAGACCGTTGTCCATTGAAAAATCCTGATTTGCCGGATCATCCATAAAATCTTCAAATAATTCGTATAAAAAATCAGGCTGACTCATTTGATTACTTTCGCTGATATGATTTTTTAAGCAAGTGATAATAGAAGAAAAATCGCATCGATTCAATAGAAATTCCCCTTTCGTAGTTAAGATTGAGTATATCTATCATAACACGAACATATATTCGGTTCGAGAAAATGTGGATATTTTTAAAGTGATTGTGTCAATTTGCAATCAATTTCTATTCAATGTGGTTTTCCGGCAGGTTCTGTAAAATAAGCTCAGATCAAAACAATGACGGGAGGAGCTTATGCAACAGAATATTGAATTTGAGCGGTGCATTGATTTTCTGGTACGGATGATTGATAAGTACGGCGAAGAAGTCCTCCGGGAGTTGGAGGAAGAAAAACAGAATAAGGAAGAAAAAACAGCATAGAATACTTCTGAGCGGGTATGGCTAAGAATGTTTTGGCGTATTGACAGGACATTTAAAATGACGTATACTAAGCTCAGTGATCGTTCTGTAGAAACTTGCGAAGCCTACAGGCGGGGGAGAGCCTGCGGGTCTCTCCCTCTTTTGTTTTAAGGAGAAATGATATGCAGACACCGAAAAAATTCTCTTCTTTTAGTGACCAGGTTTCTTGGATCAGTGATGAAAAGGGAATAAAAATAAAAGACAGAGAATATGCGGAAGAGATGTTACGTCAAATAGGATATTTTCCTCTTATGGGAGGATATAAACATCTTTTTAGAATATCGAATACAAAGAAATATAAAGTAGGAACAAGTTTTGAAGAAATAGTCAGTCTGTATAAGTTTGATGCAGAGCTTAGAGAGTTGTTCTTTAAATATTTACTGCAGATTGAGCGACAGATGCGTTCTTTGATGTCATACTATTTTACTGAAATGTATGGAGCAGAGCAGAAGCAGTACCTGGATGCTAATAATTATAATAATACAAAAAGAAATCATGCAACAATCGTAAAGTTGATAGCGACCTTGAAACGGGCAACAACGACCACAGATTATACATATATCAACTATTACCGCAAGACATATGGTGAAATTCCATTATGGGTTTTGGCAAATGTACTTACGTTTGGAAACTTATCAAAAATGTTTCGAGTATTTCCTCAATCTTTAAAATCAAAAGTATCAAAAAACTTTGAACCTTTGAATCAGCATCAGATGGAGCAGTTTCTATCTGTTCTCACTAAGTATAGGAATGTATGTGCCCATGGGGAACGACTGTTTACATACAGAACAGTAGATGCTATTGCGGATACACCGCTTCATAAAAAACTTTCATTACCACAGAGCGGTAACCAGTATGAAAAAGGAAAACAGGATCTGTTTGCTGTGGTGATTGCTTTTAGATATCTATTACCTGGAAAAGATTTTCTGGAATTTAAAAGAAAGCTTATAAAAGAGATTGACCGAGTAAACAGAGAGGTAGAGCATATAAGCGAAACGGAATTATTGAATAAAATGGGTTTCCCGGAAAACTGGAAAAATATTACCAGATACCATTTAAAGTAAAGAAATATCCTCTAAGAGATAGTGAAATACCTATTGTCTTAGAGGATTTTTTTGTATTAATTATAGGATTGACAAAGAAATGAGTCAATAAGAAAATAAGTATTGAAAATAGTTGGAACAAGTACTGAAATAAAGTTGGGACAATAAAACGGAGTTATACTGCGAGGAAGATTATGAAGAATAAAA
>NZ_QTWS01000030.1 GCF_003461245.1 Blautia sp. AF19-10LB | reverse complement strand
ATTTGTATTTTTTCAATTGTCTACTTGACGGGGAGCGGTTCATATTTCCCGACAGCCCCCTGCTTAAATCATTTTTGTTTAACTACTACTTTTACTTTTTTGCGGATCTTTCCAGATTTCACTGTGATATAGGCTGTTCCCTTTTTCTTTCCGGTGATCACACCCTTGGAATTTACCGTCACGATCTTCTTATTCGAAGAACTGTAGGTAACTTTCTCCTGGGAAGTGATCGGGCTGATGACCGGTTTCAGCGCAAGTTTTTTATTTCTTGCAACGGTCACTCTTGATTTCAGTCCGGTGATCTTTGTTGTTCTTACTGTTGTTTTCTGCACAGTAACGGAAATGACCTGTTTCTTGCCGCTGGCCAGTGTAATGGTCACTTTGGCTTTTCCGGCTTTCAAGCCTTTCATCGTTCCCTTGCTGTTTACAGAAACGATTTTCTTATTGCTGGAAGTCCAGCTTTTAACGGAATCACCCTTTGCAAGTCTGGAAACTTTTATTTTGGAAGTAGACTGTTTTACTTTCAGCTTAATGCGGGTAGCCGTTACCTTGATCGTAGGTGTCAGTTTTTTGCCGACGGTCCTCTTTTCCTTGCGGCCCTTGTTGCTGGTACGCATCTGTACAGCCGGTGAAAATACCGTGGCTGCAGAGATCGTTTTCCATGGTCCGAACACCTCCGGTACTTCTGTAGGTGTTGGTGTCGGAACGTTTTCTTTCCGCTGTATGGTAAGAAGATAGTCTGTTTTTCCGCTTCCGGCAGCTGTTACCGTGATCTTTACCTGTGCTTCGCTTGCATCTGTTTCCCAGTATACATTTACACGTTTCGTTTTTCCGTTTGCCACAACCGGCATGGATACTTTCTCAACACCTTTTACTTTCTGTACCGTTACCATGGCATCCCCATCTGAAGGTTCCACATAAAGGCGGAGGAACTTTTCCTTATTTTCCTCTTTGTCTGCAAGATACGAAACAGTATAGCTGGTTTTGGTGCTGTCAAATACCGGTGATAATGTAAGATATTTTGAAGTATCTGTAAAAGTATTGCTGGTACTTACCACCAGGTTTGCCAGGGAGGAATTTCCAAGCCCGCTGGTAAGGTGGAAGATATAATCCCTGCTCTTTCCGTTCAGTGTTGTTTTAACCGTAACATCTGCCTGTCCGGATCTTACATCTGCCACATAAGTTCCATTGGAAGCTTTTCCGTTGACATTCAGGGTACATCCGGCAGGTGCTTTAAATGTCAGGGTCACTTTTGTAGCATTTTCAGCAACCCTTAAGGTATGCTCTTTTTCCGAACGCTGGAATGCTTTTTCCCAGCTGACCCGGCCAGTATCTGCTTCTGCTGATACACTGTCAAGGTAAGCTCCATTTGTTTCCAGTGCCATCAGATAACAGGAGTCATTCTTATAATAAAGTGTCCCATCCCTGTCTACGCAGATCGGACTGATGCAGTACTCCTGCTGTGCGAGTACCGGACGGAAGAGTTCTTTCGGTTTTCCGGAAGTCTGGCCCGGCTCATCTGTCAGCATATAGATACCGCCAGGTTTTGCATTGTAGGTAAAATACAGATAAACACGTCCATCCGCTTTGCCATCTCCATTAAAGTCCTGGTTTTCATAAGCGGTCGAAAGAAGCGGTGCTGCCTGTGGATATCCCGGGATAGAAACTTTATATGCAAGAGAAAGACCGGAAGCAGATTCTGTCAGGACATCAAAATGGTGTCCCCCATCCGCATTGTACTGTCCGCCGTTTCCGCAGACACCTACATAGATTCTTCCTTTATAGACGACCGGTGTGGATGTTGCCGCACCGCCCAGGTTATAGCTTGCCACTGCACCGAAAGTACCATCTGCATTCATGGCAACCCGGTAGAGATAGCCGCCTTTGGTCGTAAAATAAACATATCCGTTGTTATAAACAATGGTGGATCGGATATCGCCGATCATGTCCGTGCGCTTGTCGATCAGCTGTCCGGTGTGCGTATTAACTGAATACAGGATAGAAGTATAGGCATCACCGGCCCCGTCATCAGAACCAAACACCAGATAATTTTCGGACGCATAAGCACCTGTCCAGTAAAAACCGCCCTTATGGTTATATTTCCAGGTACAGTATTTTATCTCATCACCTTTTGACGGGTCTTCATCTGTAACAGAAAGGCAGAAGTAAGAACCAGGGGTTGTATCCGAAGTCCAGGTTCCGGTATAAATATATCCATCCTTATAGGTGATCGGGGAAAGTGTCTGGCCTCCCAGGCTCTCACTGATCCAGAGGGATTTTAAAGAAGTGGCACTCAGTGCCTGGATCTGTCCGCCGCCGATCTGTGCAAAAAGCATTCCTTCCGCATAAGCAAGCGGGATCATGGCATACTGCATATTTCCGTGCATCTGTTCACTGGTCTGCACGATATCCCCGGTATTTTTATCTATTTTATAGATGAACTGTCCGGATGCCACGTAAAGATAGCCGCCCAGGATCAGTGGAGGGGTAAGTGCTGCATCCCATCCCTTTGCATCCAGATGCAGGGACCATTTCTGCACCGTTGTATCCTTGCTTGCCGGCGTGGAGGTATTGGTGATCCCGTTGTTTGTTTCACTGTTCCGGTAACTGCTCCAGTCATTATCCGTGATCTCTGGCTGCGTTGCCGTCTGCTGTTCCAGTTTTACCTGGATCTCTGTTTCCTCACCTACCGTAAACTTCTCTCTTCTGGAAATATATCCATGTCGTGACACATTCCAGGTATACTCATCCCCGTAATAAAGAGAATCATACACAGAAGCATCTTTGGAAGGTTCCACACGCTCCCCTTTAGAATCATATACACTGACCACTGCATCCGATGGATCTGTTACAAAAGTGATCGAGGACTTTGCTTTTTTATGTACGGTGATCGTATAGGTTCCTGTGGAAGTATAAGTGATATCCTGATAAGCCGGATCCTGATAAGTCCCGTCTTCTTTCATCTGGAAAGTGATCCTGGTCTCAGAACCGTCAAGAGGAATCTCAATGGCATTGCTGCCGGATACTGCCTGTCCGTTTACGGTAAGGCCATACCACTTGTCATTAAAGGCTTTTGCAGAAACTTTTACAGATTCTGTATTCTCACCCACTGTCACATCATAATCCCTGGTGATACCGGCACTGTCAAATTCTGAGATCAGGTTTTTGGCCATGTCCGTGTCCGAGGGAAGGTAACAGCCGATCATGGAAAGATCCAGCCTCCGGAGCACTACGATCTTGTAAGTCTGGCTGTCTGTGGCTGTACCGGCTGTTACTGTGTAAACAGCCCTTTTTCCATTATCCTTTGTAAAAACATTTGAAAAATTATAACGTTTTCCATCGGTATATCCGGTTGCAATGATCTCACTCTCAACCGTCTTTCCATCAAGATCGCAAGCAGATAACCGGATCGTTGATCCCTCCGGCGCATCGGCCCCCAGATCTGCCGTTACATAAAATCCGGTAGAATTATAACTGGATCCGATCTCAACGGTATAGGTTTTCCCGCCATAAGTTTCATCCAAATCTTCCCTGCGGCTGATCTCCAGAGGATCCTTAACGCCATAGCCGGAATACACACTGAGATCCTTGAGATATTCTTTCGTACTGTTCTCCCCGGCAAATGGAGCATCCTCAAAGGTAAGTTCTGCAGAATCTTCATCGTCAGAGCCGTCCATGACCAGTTCCTCCTGATCCTCGCCGTTAAATTCCCCCTCTGAGAATTCCGCATCTTCTGGTTGCTCTGTTTCCGGTTCTTCTGTGATCTCCACGTCACTGTCTCCCGGCTCTTCTGTGATCTCGGTCCCTTCCTGGACATCCGGCTGTGCTTCCGTCTCTGCTGCCCCGGAAGAAAAATCACTTTCCATGGATATGTCGGCTCCATAGACCGGAGCTGTCCCTGCCAGCATGCTCACCGACAGAAGGACTGCCAGCCATTTTCCTAGTCTTCCTTTCATCTGATGTTTACCTCCCTTTTGGATTTTTTACTGCTGAAGCAGTGGATTCCTGCTTTTTATTTTTCTGAAACTGCGTCTCGCTCCTGTCCATAAGAGCAGGTACAAAACTCCTGCCAGTGCAAATAAGGATAGAATCCTAGTAAAGAGTTTCATGTGCGTCCAGGTGTCTGTTACTTTACTTCCTACCAGTTCCGGGATACTTTTTCCTTCGTTTTTGGAGGAAGCGGATGCTGTCCCGGATGTAGTCTCTTTTTCTTTGCTTTCAGTCAGTTCTTCTGTGGATGACTCTTCTGTTTTCTCTTTTGTTTTGTCTTTTACGGCATCCGCTTTTTTGCTGCTTTTCTTTTCACCTGATGTACCGGAACCGGAGCCTTTTTTCTTCGTACCTGCATAAGCCGTCAGTTTCTTTTCCTTGTTTTCGTCTGTGCTATCCAATCCGTTCTTTCCGGATGCCGTACCTTTTCCGCCAACCGTTTTCAGATTTGTAAGGGATCCTTCCCCATTATTGCCTTTGCCCGGGACTCCGGCTTCACTTTTATTTCCACCATATCCGGGTCTCTGAGCGATCGAACCGGAATTTCCATTGCCCCCATTTCCCGCTGTCCCGTTATTCTTCTTTCTGACATCAGGGATCCGGATCACCATCGGACTGCTAATATTGCCCGCAAGGTCTTTCACCACGATCACCACATCTTTTTCACCTTCTGACAGGCCTGTAATGGTCAGGGTATCGCTTCCTTTCAGTACTTCTCTTCCCTCTTTTGAGGTATCCGGGGTCTGTACTTTCGCACCGGCCTCTATAACACGGTAATAGCATTGTCCCCTTTCACTGGTCTTATATACTACTGAGGCCTGGTCCACGGATATCCTGCTGGCACTGATCTTTTTCAGTTCCGGCGGGGTCTGGTCCGTAATCCCAAGTGTCAGGTAATAATCCCTCCGGGTGCCGTCCTGTGCGGTTACCTGCACCCGGACCATAGCTTCCTTTTCCTGGTCTCCGAAATGGATCTTCCAGTAAACATGCCCCTTTCCATCGTTGCTTTCTTTGATGGTCTCATCTTTTTCCACGGTAGAATGCTTCACTCCGCTCAGCGCATAGATCTTGACCGTGGCATGTTCTTCTTCCGCTGTCAGCCAGATGTTCAGGCTCTGGCGTTCCCCGTCATAAACCGCCTTGTATCTGTCACGGTCCTTGTTTAATGCGGGATCTAGTTTTAAGATCCCTTTTCCCCAGGTATCGGAGCTGGATATATATAATTCTTTCAGATCCGCATTGCTGCTTTTAACTTCCGGAGTGACGGTCGGTTCCGGTGTAACAGAAGGCTCTGGAGCTGCGGTTGGTTCCGGTGCAGCGGTCGGTTCCGGTGTAACAGAAGGCTCCGGTGTAACGGATGGCTCTGGAGCTGCGGTTGGTTCCGGTGCAGCAGTCGGTTCCGGCACAGCGGTTGGTTCCGGTATCTGGGTCGGCTCCGGTTCTGCAGTCGGCTCCGGAACGACGGTAGGTTCTGCGGGTACCGATGGTTCTGCCAGCGTTTCCCCTTCCGAACTCTCTGTGCTGTCTGCTGCATAAACTTCCCTGACAAAGATCGCATCTGTTTCTGGTGCAGCCCCTCCTGCCAGAAGTCCTGCAGAAAGGGTTCCGATAATAAATTTGTTAATGATCGGTCTCTTTAAATTGTTTTTTTTCATTACCAGTCCCCCCATACTTCGCCGTTATCCCCGACACCCAGATCTGCTCCGGAATACAGGGTAAAGCGAAGCCTTACTTCGTCACCGTCTGCCGGGAAATAGCCCGACATTCCAATGTTCATATATTCACCGTTTACAAAATACATCCAGCCGGAATTCATGGTAAAATCAAATTCTCCCAGCCAGTTGGCATCATGCCCGGACAGCTGGCAGTTTACTTCTGTCAGATGCGCCATCAGGTCATCCGGGATCGAAGCTCCGGAAGTGATGCCGCCGCGTCCGATAGCTTTCAGGTAAAAACCTCCTGTTGCACTTCCATCATTCCTCCAGTCAAACCCGCTGTTCTGCAGAAGCCTTAAGACCACGGAGGAAAGCTGTTCGCCCTGATAAAAGTCGATGGATGTCGCCGGCAGGATTGTCCCAAGTCCGACAGTCCCCGCCTCAATGCTGACCGTGATGGAGCCGGCAGGTTCTTCCTGGCTCTCATCCCCTTTATAGATGGTAAACGTTGGAAGTGTGGTACTCCATCCCTCATCATCCGTTGCCTTGATATCCACAGTGTTGCTGCCCTCATTCAGATCCAGACGGTAAGCCAGGATTCCCGGCGAAGGCTCCCCTTTTGAAGAAAGTCTTTCACCGTTTCCATATACTTCCAGTGCCGTAGAGGATAAGCTGTTCCCGTACCAGTCTACCGCCTGTACATAAAATGTACGGTATGCGGCATTTACCGTTTCCCCGTCAGCCAGGTCTGTGGCGATCGTTGGATAATGGTCTTCCTCCGGTTCCTGTGTCGGTTCCGGCTCCGGAGATGGCGTCGGCGTTGCACTGAGCGGTACCTGCGCCCCATCCTGGTTCCGGTCATCGTCCTGGTCCGGTGTTTCTTTCCGGCTGTCATCATCCTGGTCACCATTTTTGTCATAATGGATGGTATTGTCTTTGGAGCTGTCATTATCCTCTCCTGTAGAGCCGTCTTCCGGATCGGTATCCCCTTTTTGGGTATCTTCCTTCTGGCTGTCCGGTTCCGGTGTCTGGGAAGCTTCCGGCTCTGATGTCGGCTCCGGGGTGACAGTCGCCTGTGCCTCTTCCTTTTTCTTTTCCTTTTCCGGTTCTTCCTCCGGTTCATCTTCCAGGATCTGTGCCTGTTCTTCAAAGGAAGATTCTTCACCCGTAGAAGCATCTTCCTGGCTTCCGGCATAAGCATATCCCTTTCCAAGATAGCCCTTTAAGGAGCTTTCACTGTTCACCCCCTGTACCGGATTTTCACTTTTCTCCGGTTCATAGTTTTTCATTCCCAGAAATAATACTCCGGCAAAAAGCAGGAGACAGACAATAGCTGTCAGAAAGGAAAGCCGGTTATTCTTTTTTCTCTTTTTCATGGTCATTTCCTCCTTAATACAGCCTTTCTATATATTTCATGATCCAGTTTCCATACCAGCTTCTGGCTTTTTTCAGTTCTTTTTTCATTTTCTGCACGCACAGAGCGGTATCCTTTCGTTCTTCTTTTGATACAGCATGGGGACTGAACGCAGCCTTTTCCCCGATAACGCTTGTTTTCCGGTAACACTTCATGGCATCTTCCGAATAAAGCTCAGGGCCATGATAATAAAGAAGTCGCGCATATCCGGCCATGGCGCGAACCGCCTGGCGGTCATCTTCACTTTCAAACAGTTTTCTCCGTCTTCTGTTTGCGTGAATGCGGAGCACACAGACCGTAAAGATAAATATCAGGCAGAAGAGGTCAAATACCGCAAGCAGGAGGATCAGAAGCTTTTCGATTCCGAACAGTGCCAGTTTTAAGCTCCAGTGTGTCTGGATGTTCTCCTGTGCAGGCGGTTCGTCCTGTGCTTCCGGGATGGCGGCTGCTTTGGCTCCTTTTGCCTCCAGGCCTGCCGTGAGGTCTGCTTCCTCCATGACATTATAGTATTCCGGTGTCATTTCTACCGGTACCCATCCAAGGCCGTCCATATAGATCTCGGTCCAGGCATGTCCATTCTTTCCCGGAACTTCTATCGTATCCCCCGGGTTTTTATCTTTGATATCTTCCGGTGTGATCAGATAGCCTTCCACATAACGGGACGGGATCCCGTAATAACGGAACATCAGTGCCGCTGCCGTGGCATAATGGACACTGTGGCCGATCCTGGTGTTTGTCAGGAAGTCCTCTGCAAAATCCCCCTGTCCGGTATACGGATCGGCTGCCGTGCTGTAAGTCAGGTTCTTTTCCAGATAGGAACGGATCCTGCTGATCGCTGTATAGTAATCGGTATGCCCCTGCTCCCGGTTTCCACCGTCCCCCAGTTCTTTGCGGAACAGGGTTTCCAGTGCACCGGACAGCTTCGTATCCTGGCTGTACACAAATGCGTTGTAATAACTCTCATCATCACGGTAGGAATCCCCTTCATCCCTGGCAAGTGCCTGATAGACCCTTGCCCCCAGCACCGTAAAATCTTTTACCAGGTTTCCATTTGCCTGATAGTGATAGTTTCTTGCTCCAAAGAGTCCTTTTGCTTTTAACATACTGTCAGCAAACGGTGTCTCTTTCCTGTATCCGACAGGCAGTTCTGTGATCTCATAAGGGGTATAGAGATAACGGCTGTCTGCCTTTTCATTTTTTATATCCACTTCGGATACTTTGTCAGAAAGGGTATCATCATCTGCAAGTGCCCTTGCACGGCTTAGCTGGGTCTCCCCATAAAATCCATCCTGATGGAGCCAGTAAAAGAGCGTCCTCTGTTTATAGGCATCCTCCGTATCCAGGCTTTCCCAGGAAGAACCGTCATACACGCTTCCCACAAATCCTCTCAGGTAGAGAGAATCCGGTTTTTCCATGGTAACGGAAAGTGCCGCATCGTCTGAGGCACTCCAAGCACCGCATTCTTTCAGCTTTCCATCCGGAAGGGTATTGATCTTTCCTTTTTTGTACCGCAGGCTGCTGATCCCGTCCAGGGCCTCTTTTTTAGCTTCTGTGACAAGTGTCGAGGAACCATAGTCTTCGGACGGCATAAACTGTTCCAGAAGGATCCCGGCTGCCAGCATTACCGCACATGCCAGGATGCTTCCTGTCAAAAATGCCCGGCTGCTCTCTGCCCGGTGGCGTTTCCTTCCTGAACGGGAAAGGATAAGATTCAGTTCCAAAAGGATCCCCATGTAAAAAATAACTCCTGTGCCTGCATCCGGTTCCATACCAAGGATTCCCGAAAGGGCAGGAAGTACCAGAGCCCAGGCAAGCACCAGTAGATAAAACTTCAATTTCAGGATAAGGAATCCGCAGACTGCCGCTGCTATCCCAAGATAGATAAGAAATATCAGGCGGGAGACATCCTCTCCCTGTATCCCGGCAGTCTCAAACCGTTCCAGATAAATCCCGGCACGGCTTCCCAGGATGTCTGCCATATCATTCCAGTATAATGCCATGCCGTCTAAGAGCTGTCCATGGAACAGGAAGATCCCTGCGATGGAAACCGCTCCCATTCCCATCCGTCCATAAAGCCCATATTTTCCCATTCTTTCTGTTGCAGTACAGAACACTGCCATAAGAAGCACGCTTCCCAAAATCGGTGCCATGCGTTCCTGCTCAGTAAGGACACTCATAAAAAGCAGGAGCCCTCCGCCTGCACTAAGCCAGATCAGTGCAGTTTCCAGCAGGATACCGGACAGTTGTTTTCCATATGCTGTTTCTGACTGTCTTTTGGATTCTGTGATCCGTATTTCCATAATACCTGTTCTCCTCCACTGTCTCTGCCGTCTGTGCCACATTCTACGATCGTCACTTCTCCTTTTGCTGCCAGGAGTTCCGCTTCTTTGTCCTGCGGGTCGCCGGTTATATATACATAGTTTGCAAAATTCTGTATTCCCGGGTCTTTCAGATATTCCCGTACCGTGACCGGGGTCTTTGCATCACTTCCATAACGCAGGAAGCGGTACAGGATGTTTTCGCGGTCCTCCTCCGTGCGGATCTTTTCCAGCCGAAACTTCCCGCTACTGTGGTCATAGATCCCGGCCTGACAGGAGATCTTCTGCTCCATAAAACTCTGAAGGACTGCGGAAAAGACTTCCGCCACCGTTTCCGCACGCTGTGGATCCCGCTCTGCCTGGAACGCTTCTGCCAGAATCAGTACCGTATCATCCACCGGGAAGCTTTTTTCCCGGATCATAATGTCATCCAGCTTTCCGGACAACTTCCAGTGGATTTGCCGGATACTGTCACCGGAACGATATTCCCGGATGTCATAAGTTTCTCCCGGATCATCCCCCGGGCGGCTTCCGGAATAGCGGAAACTTTCCATGTCGAATCCTTCCCTTGTAAAAAGGGAAAGCTCACCTTTTTGTCTTTCCGGCATTACAACGGTATAAGCGCATGTATCAGCCTTCCTTTTTAAAGAAAAGACACGGAAAAAATCCTGGCATTTCCAGTCAGAAAAACAAAATCTGATACAGCCGCACCAATTGCTTCCAGCCTCAAACCCGATGACCTGCTTTTCCTTTCCTCCCAGGGAAAAAGAAATCGGGATCACCCCTTTTTCCCCGGTAAAAAGATTTTCCCATCTGAGCACTCCTGCCCCGCCAAATACCGGCCATGCAGACTGATTTTCCAAATACATTTTTCCATGGAAACACTCCATTCTCTCTGATGCCTTTGGGAGATGCAGTTTGATAACGGCTTTTTTTCCGGATAAAACCACACTCCCTGCAGAAAAGATCAAAATAAGAACGGTGAGCAAAAGAACCGCTGCAAAGAGCCATGTGCCTGTAATTACTGCTGCTCCTGCCATGCAGACCAGCCACAAGAGCCACAGGATCCTGTCCTTTATCATCCTTCCACCTTCGGTTCCGGCACTTCTGACAGGATCTCAGAAAGGATCTCACGGGCAGATTTTTCCTGATACCTCGCCTTGGAATCCAGGATCATTCTGTGTGCCGCAACGTCCTTGAATACCTCCTGCACATCCTTTGGAATGACATAATCCCTTTCTTTCATGTAAGCAGCTGCTTTTGCCATCCTTACCAGTGCCAGGGTTCCACGCGGGCTTAATCCCAGCGTGATCAGCACATGTTTCCTTGTAGCTTCCGCAAGGTCTGCCACATAGTCGAGCACCTGGTCTGCTACATAGATCTCCTGTACCTCTTTCTGGAGTTTCAGCACCTCATCCCGGGTAACTACGGTCTTTGCATTTTCCAGGGGATTTTCCTTCTGTCTGTCCCGTAACAGTTCCACCAGGCTCTGGTGATCCGGATATCCCATGCTGACACTGATCATAAAACGGTCAAGCTGTGATTCCGGAAGGAGCTGCGTACCGGAAGACCCCACCGGGTTTTCTGTCGCAATGACTACAAACGGGGATGGCACGCAATGGTTTTCCCCATCCACCGTCACTCTTCCCTCTTCCATTACTTCCAGAAGGGCGGACTGGGTCTTGCTGGAAGTACGGTTGATCTCATCTGCCAGCAAAAGGTTGCACATGACAGCCCCGGCACGATAGGAAAACTGTCCGCTCTGTTTGTCATACATGGTAAATCCGGTCACATCGGAAGGGACAACATCCGGTGTAAACTGGATACGGTTGAATTCCATTCCCATAAGACGGCTCAGTGCCAGTGCGGTTGTGGTCTTACCAACACCAGGCACATCTTCCAGAAGTACATGCCCCTTTGCAAGCACTGCCATGAGAATCTTATCTGTGATATCTTTTTTTCCTTTAATGATCCGCTCCAGCTGATCCTGGAGTTCTTTTATCTTCTGCGGCATTTTCTTTCCTCCATCCTTATCTGTGGTCTGTCATATCAAAAAAGCTGTTTTCCTTATCCTGGTAGCGCTGGTAAGCCACCAGTGCACAGAATCCCTGGTCTGTTGCCATGGGGTTGCTTTCCCCGTCCAGGGTATGTTTAAAACTTCCATCCTTCTGATAAAAAGTCATCAGGGTATCATACAGGCCTTTTCCATCTTTCTGGAAACGTTCATCCTCATTGCAGTCTACGCCTACCGCACTGAGGGCGATCACGGTCTGGGAAATAGATTCTGAGCTCTTTGCACCAAATGCGGTATAACCGCCATCATCGTCCTGTATATCTGCCAGAAATTCCACACCCTTGTCAATGACTTCCTTTACATCTTCTTCATCCTGGTATGGTTCCAGGCTCTGCAGTGTCATGGCGGTCAGATCCACATCCCCGTCTTTGGCGTTATCATCCAGGGAAAATCCGCCATCTGCTTTTTCCCGTTCCAATATGTAATCCAGATATTTCTGTTCCAGTTCCCCGTCTTTATTGGCATCCGGGTCATCGGCATTTAAGGCGATCAGTGCATAGATGGCACCGTTTAAACCCTGTGAGACCACTGCATCAAAATCTTCCAGCGGCTTTTCGATATCATAGCCGCCAATATCTGTCGGATCTTTCCCTATGGATTTCAGGGCCATGACTGCCCTGGAATACTCGGTATAACGGTTATCGCTGAGCACGCCTTCCTGGTCTTTGACCCGTTTTTCAAGATTGGCCCGGTATTTTTCAAAATAGTTTTCATCTACCGTTTCTCCTGAACGGGCAAGTGCGATCACTGTCCATTCCCCACCCAGGGTATCTGATGCCGGTGAAGTTACGGTTTCCTGTTCATAAGCAGCTGTCTTTTTCAGTGCATCTTCCAGCTTTGGGGTTCCGCCCCCGCAGCCTGTCAAAAGCCCCGCTGTGGTAACTAACACCAGAAACTGGCATGTCCGTTTTTTTAATCTGTTCATAATTTCCCCCTCATTTTTTCGTTTATCTGTTTTACGCTGAGAATCACATCTTCTTTATTGGAACATTCTATCGTCCAGGTCCGTTCCTCCGTGCGGGGAAGGACTTCTAATACTTTTTCCCAGGGAAGCGTGCCCTTCCCCAATCCTAAATGGGAGTCCCTGTCCCCTGCGTTGTCATGGATATGTACATGTCCGACACAGGGTGCAAGTTCCTTCGCCCATTCGAGGACAGAGATTTCCGAATAGCAGTGTGCGTGCCCCATATCCAGACACAGCTTAAACTTTGGATGATCTACGATTCTATATACATCCAAAAGAAGCCGCCAGTCTTCATCCAGGACATTTTCCATGACGATCTCAGGGCCTTCCCGGTCTTTTAAAAACTCCCGGAAAAACCGGCCCGTCTGCTCTGCCCAGCCTTCCCGGAAATATACCATCGGGATCATCCCGGAATGGTATACGATCTTTTCTGCCCCCAGACGGATCCCTGCCTGGTAACACTGGTCAAACCGTTCCATGGTCACTTTCCTTATCCGACTGTCAAAAGATGCCGGGTTTAAGTCCAGGAAAGGCCCATGCAGGGTAAGCGGCGGATTTCCCATCTGCCCCAGCCTTTTTTGATACAGTTCTATTTTTCTTTCCAGCTGGTCCAGATTGTCAGATATGGAAAACTCGATACTTTCCACACCGGTTCCATACTGACCGCAGATTTCTTTCATATCTTCATCGCAAAGCAAATGGCTGACATAGATCAAAGCATTTCCTCTTTCCCGGACTCAATCAGCCCGTATTTTTTCTTAATGCGTTCCAGTTTTTCAAGAAGCGGCCTGCTCAAAAACCATAAAAAGATCACAGTTGACAGTGCATGCACCAGATCCACCGGTATTCCTGAAATATAGAAAGCAACCAGGCTGGCTGGTGTGATATACCCGTAAGACATCAGGATGCTGGCCGGGTTCATGATTCCTCCATAAATCAGGACTACACTTAAAAACCCATAAATGCAAAGATCCCGTTTCCTTGCTTTTAAGATTCCTTTCTGGTAAAGGATTCCTGCAAGGAAGCCAATGATGCCAAAAGAAAACATCTGCCATGGTGTCCAGGGACCCTGTCCCATAAACATGTTGGATAACATCATGATTAGACAGCCAACAAGAAAACCTGCCTCGCCTCCGAAAGACACACCGGTAAGGATCACAATAGCAGCTACCGGTTTGAAACTGGGTACCATAAAGAAGGCTGCCCTCCCTGCGACACCAATCGCTGCAAGGACAGAGATCACCATGATCTCCCGTGCTTTTGGTTTGCGTCCTTCAAACATCATAAAAAACGGGAGCATTGCAGCCACGATCACGATCAGGCTGCATATCAGGTATTTCCTTCCATGGAAAAACCGGACTGACAGATACAAAAGCAGTGGTACGACCAAAAGCATCAGAGCAAGGGCAAACCAGGTCCTCCGGTTCACTTTCCCCTTCTTTTCCATCTGCCGGATGATCATCCCATCAGAGGGAAGTGTATATTCTTCCAGATCTTCTGCTGGTTCTTCTTGTGCTTCATTTGGGATATCTTCCCAGAATTCATCTATAAACTGATCCAGTTGCTGCTCTGTAAGCACGTAACCACATCCTTTCCGGTCACAGCTTCCGGAAACAAATGCCTTGCCATCCGGTTTGCTGCAGTTGTGTAGAAATTATTTCCGGCAAAAAACTCCCGGGTATTCTGGCTGGTAACGATGTTTCCCTCAAAAAACAGGCCTACCCTGTCCGCGTATTCTGCAACAAATTCCACGTCATGGGAGATCATAAAGATCGTCAGGCCATGCTGTTTCAGCCGGGTTAAGATCTTTCCAATCTCTTCTTTATATTCTGCATCCATTCCCTTCGTGGGTTCGTCCATCAGGAGGATCCGCGGTCGAAGCAAAAGGACTTTGGCAAGTGCCAGCCTCTGCTGTTCCCCGCCACTCAGGTCATAAGGATGTCTTTCCAGAAGCCCTTCCAGCCTGGTAAGGCTTACGATCCCTTCTATGGTCTTTTCTTTTTTCATATGAATCTGATATTCCGAAGACATTTTTTCTCTCCTGCCCCCGATCACAGAATACAGATCTTCCAGGACTGTTTTCTTTAAGAAAATGCTCTGTGGGTTCTGCGGCATGACTCCCAAAAGCCCACAATACAGATCCCGGTCTTTATACGAACGGATATCCCGCCCTTCCAGAAAGATCTTCCCACGGTATGGACATCGCACCCGGCTTAAAAGAGACAGCGTAGTGCTCTTTCCCGTACCGTTTCCACCTACCAGTGCATAGAACTCTCCCTTTTTTACCTCCAGGGAAAGATCCCGGACAACATCCGGAGTGTCCTTTTCATACCGGAACCAGACATCTTTCGCCTGAATGGACAATTCTTTCTTCGAACTATCTGTTTTTGTGTATCTGACTTTTTCAGTAATTTCGCTCTTTCGCTGACTATCCGAAGCAATTCCTTTTTCGTTACAGTAACGGGAGAGCCACTGTCTTCCCTCACTGACTGTCAGCGGACAGGTTGCCTGACTGTCTGTCTCACCATAGATCTGCATAGGAATCGGCATGGAAAGAAACATGCCATGTTTTTGTTCCTTTAATTTTACCCCGATTTCCCTGGGAGTTCCTTCCAGATAAACATTCCCCTTATCCATGACAAATACCCTATCCGCATAAGGGATGATATCCTGAAGCCGGTGTTCCGTAAGGAGCACCGTTGTTCCAATATCACGGTTAATCTTTTTTACGGTTTCCAGAAAATCAGAAGCAGCGATGGGGTCCAGCTGAGATGTAGGCTCATCCAGTATTAAAAGGGATGGATGCATTGCCATGATCGCAGCCAGGTTTAAGATCTGCTTCTGCCCTCCTGACAGCTCTGAGACATTTTTATAAAACCACTGATGGATACCAAAATAGCTGGCCATCTCCGCAACCCGCAGCCGGATAGTCGCATTGTCATATCCCAGGCTTTCCAGTCCAAAGGAAAGCTCATGCCAGACTTTATCCGTTACGATCTGATTATCCGGGTTCTGCATGACAAAACCGATCTCCTGGCTCTGTGTCCGGTGGTCAATCCCCGAAAGCGGCATCCCCCGGTAAAAGATTTCTCCCTCTGACTTTCCAACCGGGGCCAGCACGGTTTTTAACTGGTGCAACAGCGTGCTTTTGCCGCATCCGCTCCGTCCGCAGATCACATTTAACGTTCCTTCTTCTATTTTCAGATTCGCATGGTCCAGAACCTTCCTGGAACATTCCGGGTATGCGAAGCTAAACTCCTTTACTTCTACAAGATTCATAATCATTATCCTTCCTGTTCCAGAGTTTCGTAGATTTTTTTGTAAGTCATATCCAGATCTGTTTCACAATGCTTCCGGCTTCTGGCAAAACGGATAGTCTCCGTCACATCCAGGATCACCGGAAGGAAACAAAAACATGCGAAACAGATGTATGTAAGCATTGCTTCAACTACTGGAACAGATACCGGAGCCTGATGCCCCTGAATGGTAAAACCAGCAAGTAAAATACGGGGATCATAACTTGCATAAGAAGCCCCATTCATACAGCCAGTGGCAAATACAAGGAATAAAGCTGCCATCACTGCCAGAAGCCCCTTATCCTTCTTCGTAAACTTGTAAATGGAAAAAGCAGTCCTTCCTTTTAATCCATATCCCCTGCTCCGCATGGAATCCGAAGTCTCTATGGCATTTTCCAAAGCCCATGTGACCAGTATCGACAGCATATTAAATCCCGCACGGATACGGTTAAAAAGACTGCCCTCTGAAACATCCCTTCCCATGGATTTCTGACCGTTCCGGATCACTTTCAGCTGCCCCGTAAATCTGGGGACAAAGCGAAGTGCCATGGAAAGGATCAGAGAAAGGGCCGGTATCAGCCTTCCAAACAGGTAAATAAATTTATCACTTGTCATAACTTTATTATAACAGGAAAACCACTGGATCACTACGAACATGACCGCTCCAAGGACTACTCCATAGACTAAGGCCTCCAAAGTGATCCAGTTTCCACTGCTTTCTACATAATATAGCATCGTGACCCCATAATGATTGAAAAGTGGATTCAGAAGAGCCACGATCAAAAGACTGGGAAGGGTAAAGAGAAAGCTTTGCCTAAGTGTCCTTTTTCCTCCAAGCAGAAAGATGGAATAAGACAAAGCACCCGCATAAGAAATGCAGATAAAGACGGGATGCTGATTAAACATAGTAAATAACAGTACTACAGCAAAATAAAAAAAATTCAAAAATGGATGGCATGTGGAAAAAGCATCAATGATGGATTGATCCGCAGGCTGTCTGTTTCTTTTCTCGGTCTTATTTGTTGATAACACGTTTAAATGTACTCCCTCTTTAATCCCTGCTCTTCACAGTACAAATCCACTTTGCTTCCCTTTTTGCAACGTATCGTGCAGTTTTTGTTCACGATCTTTGAGCCAATATGCTCAGGATCATGATGTATCTCCAGATATTCCAGCCGGTTGCATCCATGAAAGACTTCCTCTCCAAGATACATGATATTTTCCGGAATATATACCTCTTTCAATTTCTTACATCCGAAAAAGGCCCTCTGATCTAATTTTTTAATTTCTTTTGGTAAGACTATGGTTTCAAAGCCACAGAAGTAAAAGGCTTCCAGACCAATTTCTTCCAGTGTATCCGGCAGCGTGATCTCCTTTAATTCCTTACAGCGGTAAAAAGCTCTTCTTCCTATACTCTTTAAATGCTCCGGGAATACCACTTTACTTAACTGCGTGCAGGAATGGAAACAGCACTCCGGAATCCTGCGGCATTCTGAACTGGTTTCAAATGCTACCTTTTTAAGGGCTGTGCATCCTTTATAACTATAATCTCCCAAAATTTCCAAAGATGCCGGAAATGTTACTTCTCTGAGAGAATGATTTTCCGAAAAAGCACTCTCTTTGATTTCTTTAACGGTCTGTGGGAATACAACGGGCTTACGGAGCTGGCAGCTTGCAAAAGCTTCCTTTCCTATGATTCTGCAGCCGGATGGCAGGATTATCTCTTTTATTTTCCCGTTGCCCTTATAACAGCAATCATCAATATAAATATATTTTTCAGGAATTGCTGCTACCTGTTTGTTTCTTTGCATACTGGCAAGCTGTGCCGTAAATGTACGATGATTAAATCGTAGTATACTCCATGTTGCTTTATCATTTTGTGAGCGCATATGATCTCCTTTCCAACGTTCGGATCATACAAACTGTATATCTTTTACATGTTTGTATTCTTTGCCTGACGTGTTGGATATACTGGCTCAAAATGTTTTCATAAGGCGTTTTTCATTCGATACATTTCACACAGGGAAAAGCAGCTCCGGAATCGCACCGGATTTCCTTAAATCGGCTGCCATCAGCCGAACCACGCTCGATTTTTTTGTTATTCTAATTATAACGATACGCCTTATTTCTGTCAATGTTCGCCAATGTTTCTGGTCTTTATCTCATACCAGTTTAACTATTTTTCACAATTTCTTTACTTCTTATCTTTGTATGGGTTTCCAACATCACTTCCAAGATTGCAGGTATACTTCCATTCAATCTTATCCCCATCTTTGGGCTTATAACTGGAAGCCCCATAATTCGGGAACTCTCCATTTACACTGTACATCCAGCCAGAATTTTTTCCGCAGTCAAATTCATAAAGCTGATTGATGCCTTCCACGTAATAGCTTTTATATAACGGGGTGTATTTGGAAGAGAGCTGGATGTTCTTTTCCCCGCAGATCTTTTTTAAGATGTCAAATACGGTATCGCCCGTAGTAAATTTAACTTCCATTTCCGGAAGTATCCAGCCATTCTCCGGAACAAATTCTTTTTTGGTTTCTTTTAGATCACCGATATTGTCAAGGATCGTCTGGCAGTCTATCGAAATGGTACAGGCAGCAGGTTTTCCGGAATCCCCTTTTCCGATTCCACAGCCCGTAAGGAGACAGCTCCACAAAAGCATAAAACAGCTGATTCCTATTACCCCGATCCGTTTCCAATATATTTTTTTCAGTTGTTTCATAATTATCCTCTATCGGATGAAAAGGTACCAAAAACACTATTTGATTTTTGATACCTTTTACACCCTTACTCTGTTTACTTAACTGTAATTTTTATCTTTTTTGTCACCTTTCCAGATTTAACTGTGATGGTAACGGTTCCTTTTCTCCGGCCTTTAATCACGCCCTTCGAGCTGACTGTTGCAATCTTCTTGTTGGAAGAACGGTAGGTCACTTTCTCCTGGGAAGTGATCGGGCTGACCACTGGTTTTAAAGTAACACTCTTTCCTTTCTTGATGGTCAGTTTTTTCTTGAGGCCGCTGATCTTCGTAGTCTTTACCTTTGCAGTCTGGACTTTTACTTTCAGAGTCGCTTTCTTTCCACTCTTTAAGGTAACGGTGATCTTTGCCGTTCCTGTTTTGGTTCCGGCTTTGATCTTTCCGTTCTTATAAACGGTCACGATCTTTTTGTTGCTGGAAGCCCAGGACTTTATAGAATCCCCGTATGCCATGGAAACTTTCACTTTCGTAGTGGTCTGCTTCCGCCGCAGGGTAAGGGAAGATACGTTCAGTTTTATGGCCGCCTTTAATTTGCTTCCATAATTCCGTGTCTGTTTTTTACCACAGAGGGAACAGGTTCCTTCCTGCTTCGCCGGACGGAATACCGTAGCTTTTGCCGTAGTTTTCCAGGTGTATTTATGCGTATGTGCGATCACCGGAATAGTTTCCGTCTTTTCGTATCCGCAGACCTGGCAGGTATATCTCATCAGTCCGGTTGTCTTATAAGTAGCAGCCTTGATCTGCTTTCCTTTTCCATAGGAATGCTTCTGGTAACCACCCTTTTTCGTGTTATCCGTGATGTCACATTTTCCATACATGGCAACACACTCATGCCAGTGGGCATCCTTATCAAAATTCCATTTGCTGTCCCATACATGATCATGTTCCAGGGTATAATCATCGGTATAATGGAATACGATCTCATCCCCGTCTTCCAGGTACTGCTCTTTTACTCCAAGATCCGGGTGAATTCCATTTAAAGTATACATCCAGCCGGAGTTCTGTCCGTTGGAAAACTCTGCAAGCTCCTGACCATCCTTCGTGATTCCGGCAATGTAGGTCTCATCCCTTAATGTGCGGCAGCTCATTCCATTTTTGGACAGCACTTCTTTTAAGAGTTCCAGGACGTTGGCATTTCCATCGATCGTGTAATCTTTTGCTGCGATCCAGGTATCCAGATTTCCTTTTCGCAGGGTGTGTTCCTGATCCTCTTTCGCACTGCCATGAACAGAGTCTCCGAGAAGCGTAAAGCTTACCGTGATCGTACCGGCATTTTTTTTCAATACCTTAACGGTCAGTTCCACGAATGCTTCCTTATAGGAAATTTTCAGTTTCTGTTCCCCACGTTTATCCTTGTTATATCCCTCTATGGTAAGATCTGTCAGCGAAAGCTCCTGTCTTGTTCCGTCACTGATCACAGCAACCACTTTCATTCCACTGAGATCCAGGTCCTCCCCAAGGTAAAACTCTGTCCGGTAATCACCAGTCAGCTCCAGGGAATCCACATAAACACGCAGGCCTTCTGTAGAGACCAGTTTTTCCAGGTCTGCCCCCAGTGGATCATCCGTCCGGTTATATCCGGTCTGCCATCCACAGCCTTCCACCTTCGGGCAGCTGGTGGTTTCTTTTTCTGTATTGACATAAGTGGCTCCGCTTGCCGTCTCATGGGTCAGACAGTTGGTATCAATGTATCTTACAAAACCGATTCCTTTATCTGCCCCGCAGTCTTTTGCATAATAATTGTTGGTGATATCATCGATCCGGTTCAGGCTGTCATAAAAACCAATGATACCTCCTACATATGCTGCATCTGCCTTTGTTGCCTGTACTGTTCCTGTAAAGGAATTGTTCTTAAAGGTATAAGTGCAGTTATTCCAGGTTTGTGCCACATAGAGGTCTCCACCAAGGATTCCTCCCACCTTGTCAGAACCGGTGATGCTTCCCTCTGAACTGCAGCTGTTGATGGTGATCTTGCATCCGTTCGGGGCTGTAGAATTGTCATAACCGCCACCCGCAATACCACCAGCCACTTCACCGGAAGCTTCCACTGTGCCGTAGAACTTACAGCCGATCACAGAGCAGTTGCCCATGGCATTGTCCCGGGTTCCGATGATGCCGCCAACATAACTGGTTCCGTAAACGTCAGCATAGCTTACACAGTTTTCTACGGTACCCTGCATACGTCCAGCAATCGCACCGATTTCATTCATATCTTTGTCATATCCAATGACAACATCCTTTTCAATGGTACAATTCCGTACTGTTGCTTCAAAGGAAGAAGAACATCCGGCATAAGGACTCATGGTCTTATTCGCACCCAGAAGTCCTGCTTTCAGAGTGCTGGATCCGCTCTTTAAGGTTACATTGTCTATCTCAACAGCCGTTCCGGAGAGTCCGACACCTTCAAAGTTGTTGACCAGACCATATCCGGCAATCTTTGTTCCATAGATGTTCAGGTTTCTGATCCTGGTATTTTGCACATATCCGAACAGCGGAAGACCACCTTCCGGGATAGTCACTGTATGGTTGTTTCCATCAAAGATACCACTGAATACATTCAGATTCGCACCGTTATGCAGATCTTTCTTTCCATCTTTTGTCACACCAATAGGCTTCCATCCAGTTGGCAGGGTGATATCTGCTGTAAGCTGGAAGTATGTATTTTCAAAGGAAAATCCCTCTGTATTTACCTTGTCACGCAATGCCTCAATATCTGAAGCTGTCTTAAGAAGGTATGGGGAACTTTCACTTCCGTTTCCCTCCCATGGAAGAGGGGCTTCTGTGACGGTGACACAGGCGGTGTCTGAATATACAAATGCACTATTTATCGTCTTATCTTTTTTCTGGGTACGTGCATCCAGCTGATACCGGATCCTGCAGTAATAATAAGTCTTTCCTGCCTCTTTTATATCCGGTTCATAGGAAGATTCCGTTGCACCTGGAATCAGCGTTCCATTTGTGGTGCCATTTTCCGTATTTTTATACCATTGATATCTTGCCTTAACGTCTGACTGTTTTATATCAGAAATCTCTACAGATAATTTATCCTGCAGCGGTACTCCCTTCACCCCGGTTATATCTGCTGGCTGCTTTGTGATCTGTGGAGCCTCCAAAGTCAGAGGATATACCCTTACACGATATAAGCCGCTTTCAGCAGAATAAGTTTTTCCATCTATCTCATAGGAAACAATACATTTGTAATAATTATAATAATGGGGGGTATCTGTTGGTACCTGATAGGATGATGCAACAGCACCTTCGATCTCTTCCATCTGGTCAGATGTATTTCCTTGATACCACTGATAGGACAGTCTTCCCTCATCTTCCCGCAGTACCTCCGGCTGTATTATAAATGGATCTGCTTCTTCATCCTGCATAAAGCCATATCTGTCCGGTTCCTGTCCCTGGTAAGAAAGAACCGGTGTATAGTCGGTCTCGCCCTTCTTAAAAATGATTGTATAATCGGTAGCTTCCGCAATATATTTCTCTTCACTTTCCGGTAAATGGATACATAATTTATATTCACTGTGCTGGTCCCAGTCAGGGGTAAATCTTAAGCCAAAGGTACTTTGTGTAAGTTCCGCTCCGTCTAAAGATAACAATTCCGGATAATTGGAAAGATATGCCCAGCCGGGAGCCCATGCATTAATGTTGATATATTTCGTATTCTGCGGAACAAGCACTTCCATCTGCTGGTCATCCAGTGTGTCTTTCAGATCACCTCCGAGTTTATGTCCCCAGGAATCTTCCAGTGTTAGTTCCGTAAGATGGGTCTTATAAGAAACAGGAATCTGTACAGACTGGACAACACTTCCCTCCTGCCGTACCTCAAGCCTGATTGTCTGAATTGCTTTATAGCTGTACTTAACACTGGTACCCCTTAATAATGAAAAGTCATTCTTATCCAGTTTCACCCTACATATGGTTTCATCAGCCGGATTCGTGTATACCGCATAGACCGATCCGTTTTCCGGAAAACTGTCTTTCGTGTCCACATGCAGAGCCATCTGTCCATGACTCAGCTCCATAGGCAGCATGAATGCACTTTCAGAATTTAATCCATCAAGACGGTATTCTTTCTGGGTTTCCCCGTCTGTGATCTTCAGACTCACCGCATCGAGATAATCCCCCGTCTGTCCGGATGCCGGAACAACTGTTACATTAGCATAAGCCGCTGAGATTGCGGTTGCCGGCGAACCATCTTCTGTTTCCACCAGTTTTTCTGCTGTAACGAAATAGGGAACATCTCTTGCCTCCAAAGCAGGAAGTGTAACCCGCCCTTCCGAATCTGTGAGCAGTCCTTCCTGTTTCACACCATCAATATAAACGGATGCCCCGCTGCAGTCTGAAAATGCAGTTCCATATACATTGCTTTGGCGCAGCCGTAAGGTTATAGTTTCTCCCTGTGTGACCGTTTCTTCTGTTTCGGTAAAAAAGGCAAATCGGTCTTTTCCTTTTCTCTGTTGGATATAAAAATGAAGGCTGTCTCCATCTTCAACGCTCCTGGTAAGGGATTCCTGATAATTCGCACTGTCATTATTCAGTGCGAATCGAATGCCGGGCACCGAATCCCGGTCATATCCCCAGAGCTTATAGATCAGACCATCATAGCTTCCACTTTCATCTTCACGAAAATCATAGCCGGCTGCTGCACCGCCAGAGTAATACAGATCATGGGCTATCCTAAGGGCATCATCCATAGTGTAAGAAGACTGCCCACTCAACGTCACAGTACGTCCTGCCATAAGCTGTCCATCTTTGTCATCAAGGAATTTTCCATCTTTACTGACACTGACAGTTACCTGTATTTCTTTTGCTGCTCCTGTTTCTCCTTCAGACTGGTCTGTTCCATCACTGAAAAGAGCAGCACTTTCATCTGTAAATTCACCTTCACCTGTGTCCTGCTCTTCCATATCCAGATCAGGATCGGAATCTCCATTCTCTGTTGCCTGAATATCATCCGAATCTTCTTCCACAAGATCAACCGAATCATCGGATAGTGTCCCTTCTTCCGAATCCAGCTGCTCATCTGCAGAAATATCTTCTTCCAGAATGTCCTGACCGGCCAAATCTGTTTCTTCGGATGTATACGCCTCATTAGCATTCCAGTCTTCTGCAAATGCATTTACCGGAAGCTGTAGTACTAACAAAAATACCAGCAGCCATCCGGCAATCCTTTTCCACAATTTTGTTTTTTTCATTTTGTCCCTTCTTTAAAAAAAGCTCCTCTTCCTCACGGAAGAAGAGCTCTTCAACTCTTAATTATTTTACCTTGACAGTCACTTTAACGGATTTAGATCCGGATTTTACTGTTATTTTTACAGTACCTTTTTTCTTTCCGGTTACAACGCCCTTGGAAGAAACGGTTGCAATCTTTTTGTTGGAACTTGTATAAGTAACCTTCTGACGGGATGTGAATGGAGTTACGACTGGCTTCAGTGTCACTCTCTTTCCTTTCCGAACAGTTACATTTTTGGATACTGTGATTTTTGAGGTTTTTACTGCTGCTGTCTGAACTCTTACCTTAACGGTCTTCTTCAGTCCACTGGCAAGGGTAATCTGCAGTTTCGCAGTTCCACTCTTTTTGCCAGTGATCTTGCAGGTTCCGTTAGACTTGCCGCTTACTGTGAAAATCTTTCTATTAGAAGATTTCCAGGATTTCACATAATCACCTTTTGCAAGTCTGGTAACTTTAAGTCTGGAAGTAGACTGTTTTACTTTTAAGGTTACAGTAGAAGCGTTAAGAGTTGCTTTCGGTGCAAGCTTTTTACCTACATTTCTGGTTTCACTCTTATTGCATGCAGAGCATTTTCTGGTCTGAACTTCTGGTTTAAATACTGTAGCTGCTGCTGTTCTTTTCCAGTTGCTCCACTTGTGACCTGTTGCTTTGATGGTTTCTGTCTTTGTTTCATCACATCTGCTACAAGTATAAGTAAGCGTGCCATCTGCTGTGCAGGTTGCTTTCTTTGTTACCTTGGAGACGAAATCATGTCCAAGTGCCGGAATCTCCTGCACGTCTTCTTTTGCATCACAGACTGTACAGTGTTTACTCTTTTCACCAGCTTCAGAGCAGGTAGCTTCCTTATCCACTACATAATCTTCTGACCATGTATGTCCGGTTGCGGGAAGTTTATTTTCATCAGTTGGATAAGAATAATGTTCACCGCATACTTCACAAACACCTACTTCTTTCCAACCATCTTCTGTACAAGTTGCTGCTTTTGCTTCTACTGTGTCAGCCTTACAATGAACAGCAATTGTATCTGCAATTTCAGCATCTTCTGATACATTTTTCCATTCTTCTGCAGTTCCTGGATAGCAGATTCCTACCAAATTCTCGCAATCTAATACTCCGTATGCCAAAGTTAAATCCTTAGTGGTAAAAGCAACCTTTGTCAGTCCTGCCCCTTGAAATGCCATTCCATTCAAAATTGTTACATTTGAAAAATCAAACGAAGTCAAAGATGCGCATGATGCAAAAGCAGATGCTCCAACCTTTTTTACGCCTGTTATAGCACATGTAGATAACGCAACACACCTTTTAAATGTCTGTCGTGGCAATTCTTCAATTGGTTTCTCACATAAAAATGTTGTAAGACTTCTGCAACCGGAAAATGAAGCATCTCCCCAGTTTATAATGTCTTTCACAGATACCGATTTCAAATTAGTACAACTTTCAAATGCTGAACCACCTATTTCAACCTGTTCTTTATCAAACACAGCCTGTTCTATGCCAGTTCCTGCTAATCCACCTTGTTCAATTTTTTCTACATCATTTAAATTGATTGTCTGTAAAGCAGCAACATCACAAAATGAAGCATTACCAATTGTTGTAACCGTAGACGCAAGATCTACTTCTTTCAAATTAGGCCAATCTGAATACGTATTATCAAAATTGTTCTGACCTATTTTAGTAATACCCTCACCTATTACAACTTTTTCTACTTCTTTTGTTTTATTTTTTAATGCTAAAGCCCATTGAGCTGTGCTTCCTGATTGATTATTTGATGGCATCTCTGCTGTTCCAGAACACTTAAAATATAATGTTTTGTTACTTTCATCATACTTAAAAGAAATACTAGATTCTTTCTCCAATGTCGTCCAGCCATCCTCAGATGTTTCACCATCACCTACTGCAACAACACTACCGCTTCCATCTCCAAAATCTTCCTCGATATCAGGAAATTGTGCAGTATCAAAATCATCAGTTGCTTCTGCTGTTGTAGCCACCTCATCAATATCATCTTCAATAAAATCAGTGTCCGCTGCTTCGTCATCAAAAGACTCCTCTTCTAATAAGTCTTCTGAGACTTCTTCTATAACTTGGGTTTCATCAGAAGAAGCCATTACTGGGCTGGATACCGAAAATGCCATTGAAAGGCTTAAGATAACTGCTAAATATTTTCTTTTCATCACTGATTATCCTCTTTTGCCGGAGTTCCCCAAGCAAACTCAGAATGATCATAGCTTAATACCATAGAAAAGACATCATCATCCTTTAAATTAGCTGGTACTAATGTCTCACCTAATGTAGTCTCCGGATATTTTGCAACATCATATCCAAGATTATCTCCTGTATACCACATCCAAGAATCTCCCTTCCAAATAGCACCAATTGTATTACCTGCTGCGTCTTTGTTTACATTATGATTTGCACCATTATTTTCCCACAGAATATCGCCATATCCAACAGATGTAAGATAATTTGGATTTTTTTTATCCCATGTAGTAGTTAATCCTGCATCTTCTGCCATCTCAAGGGCTTTTTTATAAGTCATACCAGAAGTTACACCTTTTACTTTTACTACCGGATTCAGACCAAACGGATTCGGTGTTACTGTTCCTTCATAAGTATTTGTTGAACTGGTCTGTGTCCATTTTCTTACATAAACGTTCATAGTTGCTGCGGAAGCCATTACGCTGGAGCTTAATGTCATTGCGGATGCTAATGCTACAGCTGCTAATTTTTTGAATGTTTTTCTCATTTTGTTCTCTCCTTTTCTTTTTGAATACTCATTTTTTGTAGTTCCTCCTTAGGACAGCGGTTTCTGTCCCGTACAAATCGCGAGTCTGGATCTGCCTTTCTCCTCCTCTCCCGTATTGGGAATATCCTGGTGTTCTGAGATGTGATGGTAACGTGCGGTTTTTCTTGCAAAAAAATAAGCCGCACCCTACGCATGGCACGACCCAGTCACAAAATACCCGTGCCGCCCTGAAACCGAGGGTTGATACACAATATCGTAGGGATAGACCTGACTTGTAGCTTTTGCTCATCACAGTAGCGTTCCTGTGTCGGATTTTCACCGAACTTCCTATATATGAGTCTTTGACGAACCACTCATATATAAAATCTCTACAATATTACCTTTTTTAATAGAATAACTTTTTTTCCATATTTTGTCAATCATTTTTTCTTGAAATAGCAGAAAATAGCAGAAAACGTCATATGTTTTTATAAACAAAATTCGAGAAAAATTGACATTTTTCTTTTCAATTTTAAAAGTAGTCGTAACTAACATCACTTTTCTTTCTTCTTTTTTCTGCAATCATATTTCCATCAAAGTGCCATTTTACACCATTCCTGCAATAAAAAAAGGCCTTTCCGGATAGACCATGATTGTCCCTGTCCATCCAGAAAGGCCTGAAAATTAATATGTTATATTTTGTAGAAATTGTCTATTAAATTCCTGCAAGCATTTAAATAAAATCGTGGGTTTCGTTTTCCACAAACTTTCCCTCTAAGAAAGCAAGATCATCCGTAGCTTTCTGTACTTCTGCTTCCTCATCAGAATATTCTATCTGTTCACTTTTCTCTTCCTGCCTTTCACACCATACGACCAGACGTTTGGAGGCATCTGTCCCACAGGTGGAAAGCAGTAGCGTTGGAACTTCCTCCTGCGTTCCAAGTAAAAAAGCATCTCCATCTGCCGGTGTATACTCGCATTTTACGACCACAAAGATCCACACCCCTTCATCCGGAAGATACAGATAGAGGATCTGGTGTTCTTTTAAGAATTCATCGTCAAGGAAATTTCGAAGTCCGCGGAACATGCTGCCATCTTTCATATTGTGCCCATAAATGATGTTCTTGTCATCAGAAAAATCGGCATTGTTATCGGAATCCAGGAAAATGGCCCCTGCCACATTCTCTGTCTTCTTAAAAGTATGTGTCAGGTAATAGGAGTCATCGTTTCCCTGAACTACCGGGTAATCAATGCTGGTATCCGGGATCCGGATCCATGCAACGATATCCGGATTGATCTTTTTTAATGCCTTAAAATCAACCACGGTCTGTTTCCCATCGCTTCCGTCTGTTCCTTCTGTGGGGTCATCCTCATCTGTTTCCTTGACGTATGTACGCAGGTCTTCATATTCCTGCACACCCTCCCGGTACATAAAGTAAATGCCAAAGCCGGTACATACACAAAAGCTGAGTACCATCAGGCAGACTGCCACGATCATGATTTCTTTTATGTGTCTCATACAAACCTCCGATTATTCTTCCTGAAAAAAGGGCTGCCGGTAAATCGAGCAGCCCTGAACCGTATTCCTTAATTTCCTTTTTTCTTCTTATACCAGATCACGCCGCCAATGCCGCAGGCAGAAAGGACTGCCAGAAGGATCGGAAGCCAGATGTTGGTGCTGTCCCCTGTTTTCGGGCTGTTTCCTGTCGGTGTGCTGCCGGAAGGGGATTTGGTGTTTTTGATCTCTTTTACGATCTCGATCACCTTGGTTTTTCCGTCTTTGTATTCAAAGCGGATCTCTTCTTTTTTGCTGCTTAATTCATAACCATTTGGTGCTTTGGTCTCTACCAGGATATATTCCACGGTTTTCTCTACTTTTCCATTTTTATAAGTAGCAATCGGAATCTTGCCGCTTGTCGCTGTTCCGGTCTTATCCGTTACCAGTTTTTCTACGACTTTTCCGCTTTCTTTTTCCCGCAGCTCAAATTCTGCTCCTGGAAGGGCTGCCTTACTGGTGGAATCGGTCTTTTTGATGACCAGTTTTCCATACGGATGTGCATCCTTCATTTTGACTTTCTGTACTTTTCCAGTATCTTTTACCGTAAATTTCACATCTTCCGCAATGAGGTATCCATCCGGGGCCTGCTCTTCACGAAGGGTATATTCGCCTACCGGAAGTTTTTCGACCATATGCGGTTTATCCTTGGACGTCCAGCTTTCAACTTTCTTTCCATCTTTATCCAGGATGATCAGTTTTGCTCCCGGTACCTCACTGGAATCCGTAATGTCTTTCTTGCTGATTTCCACTTTGGTCACATCATCAAGCATCTGGTGTTTCTGTACTTCTTTTGTGTTTTCGACGGTAAATTCAATACTTTCCGCAGTCACATAGCCATCTGCCGGCTTTGTTTCTGTCATCTTGTATTTCTTTCCTACGATAAGGCCCTTGATGATATGTGCTTCCTCTTTGGATACCCATTCATCCACCGTATTTCCATCCTCATCTGTTACCTTTAAGGATGCTCCCGGAAGTTCTTTTTTGTCTGTCAGGTCTGCTTTGGAAAGTTCTACTGTGGTCTGTTCATCTTCAAAGGTGAACGCATACTCTGCAACACTGGTTCCACTGCCCTGATACTCAAAGGTGAATTCCTGCGGTTCCTGGTCTGTCACATAGCCATCCGGGGCGGCAAGTTCCTTAATGTAGTACCTGCTGTCAACCGGGAGATCTGCAACAAACTGGATCTTTCCATCCTCATCTGTGGTTTTCAGTTCGATCAGGGTGTCTTTCGCAAGGAGTACTTTGCCTTTTGAAGATACGATGTCGTCTGCTGCATAGAGGCCAAAGATTGCCCCGGAAAGTACTTTGTCACTGTCCTTTTCTTTTTTCAGGACTTCCACCTGTACCCTCTGGCGCGCATTCTGCCAGTCGGCACTATAAGTAACCAGAGATGTATCCTGGTCACGGTATGTAAGATCCACATATCTTGGTTCATTATCCAGAACGTAGCCATGTGAGGTCTCTTTTTCCACGATGTAATAGCGTCCAAGCGGGAGGTTATCCATCTGGGCGATGCCATTTCCATCTGTTGTAATGGAGCCGACCAGTTCATCTGCCGCATAATAATCTGCACTTACCCCGTCTGCTGCACGGATGGCTTCTGCCGCGTAAACATTGAAGGTTACATCAGTCAGGTTTCCAGTCACATAGTTGAACAGGTGCTCGATCATGCCTTTTGCATTGTCAAGAAGGGATACGCTGTCTAAGAATTCCCCTTTCTTGTTTACCAGAAGTCTTGCTACCGGGACTTCATCTTCCATTTTGACTTTTTGTACTTCTGCAGTATCAGAGATCGTAAACTCTACGTCTGTTGCACATAAGTAGCCATATGGTGCAAGCTCTTCACGCAGAATGTAAGTTTTTCCAACCTGAAGTCGCTTGATCACATGTGGGGAATCCTTTACGGATGTCCAGGAATCGATCACGTTGCCGTCCTTATCCAGTACACTCATGGAAGCCCCGTCAAGTTCTGTTCCGGTCGTGATATCTGCTTTTGTTACTTCTACCGTTGTCGGCTGGTTTTTCTTCACGGATTTTAATTTGATCGTTTTTACGTCCTGGCCCTGGTATGTGGCATCAAATTCCAGGATCTCATCGGAAGATACATAACCCGCCGGCGCCTGCAGCTCTTTCACATAGTATCTGCCAAGCGGAAGATCCAGCGTAAACGCTGCCTTACCTTTTTCGTTGCTTGTGATCTCCTGAAGCAGTGTATCTGCTTTTACAATCACCTTGTCGCCGGAAGAAATTGCTTCTTTATTGTATAATCCAAAGGTTGCACCTTTTAAAGCCTTTCCGGTTTCGGCATCCTGTTTTTCCACACTCAGCTCTACTTTCTGGCGTTCATTGGAAAATTCCAGTTTTTCTTCGATCTCCGGTGTGTTCTGATCCTTATAGATAAAGGATACTTCCTGACTGTCTGGATTTAAGGCAAATCCGGACGGTGCTTTTGTTTCTTTCACACGGTATTTTCCAAGCGGAAGATCTCTGATAACAGCTTCCCCATTTTTATTAGTGGTCACTGTTTTTACCAGGGTATCCTTTGCATAGATCACGTGACGGTTTCCCTGCTCGTCCACCTGATGATCCGGTGTGAAAATATCTTCTGCTGCGTAGATTTCAAATTCTGCCCCTTCCAGGGAAGTTTCTTCGTATACAAAATCCTTTTTAAAGGATTTTAAGGTTTCACCGGATTTATGGATCACCAGTTTACCTTTGACCGGATGGTTTTCATAGGTTACGGTAATGATGGCATCCCCGCTGACGGAATCCATCTGATAAGCTGTATTCTTGTCAACTTTGATCTCCACATACTGGGTATTCTGGGTGTAGCCATCAGGCGCTCTCACTTCCTCAATCCTGTAATTTCCGCATTTTAAGGATTCCGGAAGGATCAGGTAACCATTTTCGTCCGTAAAATAGGATTTATGGACAACCGTATTTGGATAGGTCGTTACCTGTTCCACGTACTTTTTCGCATCCAGGTCGTACACTTTGAATTCTGTATTGGCAAGGAGGACCGGCTGTTTGGTCTCATCATCCTGTTTCACGATCTTAAGCTTTGCTTTGAACTCATCGTCCAAAAGGACTCTCCATACCTGCGGTGTGCTGCTGTTCTCGGTTACGGTTACGATAAAATCATCTACCGGCATGAAATTATGCGGTGTTGTGGTCTCACGGACAATGTAGCGTCCATAAGGAATCGGGATGCTGCACGCATAGCCGCGTTCATCGGTAAACATTTCTGTTTTTCCATCTTCCGTAAGAACGATCGGGGTCGCATTTGTAAAGTCATAGCTTCCATCGTCCTTTACAGTCAGGCTGCTGATCAGATAAGCAGAGAATCCGGCACCTTTTAAAAGGTCCGCATCGGTCTTATCATTATCCGCTGCTTTAATCAACTGGAATGGCTGTTTGATCACGTCTTCTTTGGAAACGGTATTTCGTTTTACCGTCTCTACCTGGTCTCCTTCGTAGTTACAGTTTACATCATGCTCCTCTTCGTCCAGAAGATAACCTACTGGAGGCGTGATCTCCTTCAAATAATACTTTCCAAGATACAGATTGCTTACGCTTGCTTTTCCCTCTTTATCGGTCGTCAGGGTAGCTACCTGTTCGTCCTTTTTATAAAGGACTCCGCTCCTGCCATCCGGATGGTTAATGTCTTCCCTTGCATAGAGCCCGTAAATGGCTCCTTCAAATACGGCATCTCCCTGTGCGCTGTTTCCTGTCTCGCTGTCTTCTTTTACCAGGTCGATTGTTGCATTTACACGCTTATTTGTAAAGGTATGGCTAAAGTTTACCTTTTCTTCCTTATCATTGGTGAACTTAAAAGTGAAGGTGTAAGTATCCTCACTGTTTCTAAGGTAAAGTTCCGGTGCCTGGATCTCCCGGATGCTGTAGCTGTAATTAATCGGAAGTTCCGCTTTATAAGAAGCTTTTCCATCGGCTCCGGTCGTTGCTTTTTCGATCAGGGTTCCTTTGGGAACAACGGTCTTACCATCAACTTTGATATCTTCTGCTGCATACAGCCCGTAGATGCCTCCGGAGAGCGGATTTTTTGTCTCTTCGTCCTGCTTTTCCACACGGACTGCAGCCTTCTGGCGTTCATTTAAAAATGTTGCACTGACAGTCTGCACTTCTACGGTCTGGCCTGCATACACAAGCTCAACAGTCTTAGACTCTCCTTTGCATACATAATTATCCGGAGCCTTCGTCTCGGTTACTGTGTAGGTGCCAAGATAGAGATCTTTTAACGTAACGCTTCCGTCATCTCCGGTAACCAGATTATCCTTGACAAGCGCACCTTTTTTATAGATGAGGGTGCCATCTGCCGCCTTGATATCTGCACCTGCATAAACACTGTAAACGGCTCCTTTCAATTTCTGTTTTTCGTAGGTAAATGTCACACCATTTTCCGTGACGGCAGCTCCGGTGAGCACTTCTCCTTCTTTATAAATGGTGAGTGCACCCTTTTGCTCTTTATCCGTTAAGTTCTTGGAAGCGGTCTGCCCCACGACCAGCTTTACCCCATAGGCTTTCGTATCCAGCACGTATCCGGACGGGCCTGAAATCTCACGAAGGTAAACGGTATCCTGTGTTTTGGTGATCTTTACTTCGGATTCCCCTTTTGCATTTGTTGCCGGCATTTTTTTGATAAGTTTCGTGCAGGCTTCATCTGCATAGATGCCGTAAACGGCACCTGCAAGGAGCGCGTTGCTTCCCTTATCTTTTTTGATGATCTTGACCGTTGCTTCATCCGGCCAGTCTACCTCCAGGTTCAGCTCCAGTGTATCGGTATAATATCCAAATCCGATATCCTGGCTGTTCGCCAGCTTTAAGAGCATGGCATGGAAATTAAGCGGATAGTTGGATGTGATCGCATATTTTCCTTTCAGGCTTCCAATATTCTGGGTGGTTGCTTCCAGATGGAATTTTTCACCGCCCTTTACGCTCACATTTCCGGTCCCGGTTTTTCCTGTCGTCTCATTTACAAGGGAGACCCCGTTTTCCAGATGGATCGTGATCACAAAAGTTGCATTTGCCTTCCATGTAAATGTCGGGCTCTGGTTTCCATTTGCAGAAGCACTGAGCCCTGGTGTCAGTTCCATGGTCGTTGGATCCGGCATCTTTGCAAGGGCTGCCTTGATCTCTTTTAACATGTTTTTGGCAGTTGTCGAAAGGGAGCCGCCAAATCCGGATTCCCCGTCATATAAATAATCGACCAGATAATGCTGCATTGCACGGGTCTCGGAGGAACAGCCGTATTTTTCCATGATGGATTTGATATTATAGCCGTTGAATGTGCCGCCCCATCCGGGACCGCCATATCCGTAAAACATGGCCTTCCTTAAATAACGGTCATCGCCGCCTTCATCCAGTTCGACCATATTTTTATAAGTCGTTCCACTTGGCGGGGACTGTTTACTGTGCTGCATGCAGTATGCATAGACGGTATAAGTCTTTCCGCCTGCTTTGTAACGGATATACTTATAGGAATCATTTCCGCCCTGTCCCATAACAGAATCAAACGGATGCAGTTTTCCATCTGAATAATAGTAATAGGTATTAGCTTCAATGTCTGTTGAATCATCCCACAAGTCTCCATCGGAAGCTGCCACGGTACTAATACCGCCCTCAGCCTGGTCATATAGCACACTTAATGCAACATCATCTTCCGGCATCTCAAAGCTGAAGGAATTTGTTCCCTCATCGTAGCTTACTTCTGCATACAGAAGATCTTCGGTATTCTCTGTCTGGTTTGCTTCGACAAGACTTGTTCCCACTGCGATCAGGCTTCCCTGCGGGATATCACCGGAAAAGTTGACCATCTCCCCCGTCTGGTAACGTCCGTCCTCGTGGTCCAGTTCAATATTGAATTCATTTCCCTGTACGATGTCAACCTGATGGCTTCCATCCTCTGGTTCCTCATCGGAAAATCCTTCTGCTTCCTCTTCTTCTGGCTCCTCCGTTTCTTCCGGCTCTTCCAGAGTTTCCGGGGCATCTTCCGGGCTTATGGTCGGGAGGACGGGGTCTGCCTCCGGTTCGTCATCGCCGGTTTCCTGTTCCTGACCGCCATTGGATCCGTCTGTTTCTGCTTCTCTTGGTGTCACAGTAATGTTTCTGGCAACCAGATAGACTTCCCCCGATGCGGGCGTAACAAGATATACGCATTTATAGGTCCCCGCATGGTTATAATCAAATACAGTCCCGTCTTCCATTGCTGCTTTTTTCAGTTCCACATGGTCTCCGTCAGAGAGTTTCAGTCCTGTAAAATCATTCTGGATATCAAAGGCTTCCCCTTCGGTAACCATAAGCGCAAGTTCCGGATCAGCAACGGTTTCCTCGATCAGTTCCTCCTCGCTTTTCTCCGTCTGCGTTTCTGTCTGCGTTTCTGTCTGTACCTCGATCTGCGTCTCGCTCTGTGCGGAAACGCCTCCCACCTCAGCGGCGGATACTGCAGAAGCTCCCGTCTGCAAGAGCGTAGTGCAGCACAGAGCAAAAGCCATCGCACCCGCCATCCATCTTTTCTTCCAGTTTTTTTCCAAGTGCACGTTCTCCTTTCATGATCGCTTTTTTCCCTGCAGTTTTCTTTTGGTCCGTCTCTTATCTGCATCGCTTTCTCCTTTCTTCCGGCTTTTTCAGCCAGATAAAAAGGAAACTGAAAAAAATTCCAGTTTCCCTTTTATCTGACCAAACATTTTATGCCGTCTTCCTGTGTCCTTTTTCCTCTTTTCGAAGGATCCAGTCATCCACGCCTTTGTAGTGTTCCATCCAGGTACCGGATGCATCGGTATCCCAGGTGACTCTTTTGCAGGATACATTCAGTTCCTCACAGATCTCATATAGTTTTATACAGCCTTTTCGGATCATGTCCCGCTTTCTGCGCTTTTTGGGGCATTCTCCATGATACAGATAGATTCCATGTTCACATTGCCGGCACGCACTTTTTTCATCGTGCTTACAGGACAATTCCATCATTTTATCCATGTCGTAACATTCGTAAACTCTTTTTAACCCCTGCTCTTTCAGTTTTCGCAAGACAGTTTCCAGTCCTTTATGATTGGAGACTCCAGGGACTCCGATATAAGGATTTCCTGTACACATCCATGCGATCTCTGCCTTTAAGATACCTTCCGTTACGTAAACCGTGCCATCCTTTATTTTCCCAAACATTCCTGCCGGGCTGCCGCTTGATGTGCCTTTTTCTAAGCCGCTGCTGGTAAACCAGAGGTACTTCCGTTCTTTTAAAGGAACATCCAGCCGGATCTGGAATCCTATGATCCGTTCCTTCCCATCCCGGACCGGGCAAAGATACCCGTTATTCTTCCTATAAAAAGCAGCTTCCCAGTCACCATCCCGGTTGATGAAAAATCCAGGAACCCCATCCAGGCGAAATCCTTTTTTTAAGAGCTTTCTGGCAATGGTCACGGAATTCTCATCATCCGTACTTAAAAAACCTCGTTCTTCCATCTGTCTGACCTCATTTAACGTCAACCCACGTAAGAGAAGGTTCCTCCGGTGTGTTTCCTTAAGCTTAAGAAAAGTGAGCATCTCCTTATATACCTGGTCACGGTAATCCCATTCCTCTTCTGTAAGAAAAATGTGTTTCCTTTTAGAAACGATAGAAGCGAACCCATTTCGTGTCGTGGCCTGCTGCCTTTCATCCGTTCCAGGAAAAGAAAGTGCCTGACTTATCTCCCGGTAGGCTTCTTTATACCGGTTCCTTCCATAAATGCCGGATAGTTCCGCATACAGTGTCAGCATGTTCCCGGCCGCCCCGCAGTGATAGCAATGGTAAACATTCTTCAGTTCTCCATTTTTGCGGATGCAAAAACTGCATTTTCCTCTTAAATCCCCGCAAAAAGGACATTCCACCGGAAATTCGTCCTGGTAAGAATCACTCAGTCTTCGGATTGACAAAAGATCGGCTACTTCTGCGATCGTAAACGATTCTCTGGCATACATGCCTTCCTCCTTTTCATAAAAGATGGCCCCGTTCCCGGAGCCACCTCAAACTATTTCTCTGTTTTCAGGCTGCTTTTTGCATTTCCTTTTCATGATCCAAAAGAATCTTCGCAGCTTTCTGTATTTCCTGATTCTGGCCTTTGTAACGCTGTACCAGCCATTTGATCGTCTGGTAACCTCTGGCATCCTGCATCATTTCCCCAAGAGGGGTTCCGGCATAGACACCAAAATTGCAGATAACCTTTTCTGCCCACTTCACTTCATCCTCTGCATCCTCTTCGTGAGCCATATCCTCCAACACTTCCTCTGCAGTCTCTTCTGGTGTTTCTTCCTCTTCTTCTGCATCAAAAGAAATCTCATCATCTTCATCAAATGGAACTTCATCCGTTTCTTCTACTGCACGGAAACCGTCTGCATCCGTCTCGGCAGTAATTTCCTCATCTACGGAGATTTCCTCGGTCTGAACCGGATCTTCCGCTTTGGTTTCTTCATCGGAAAATTCTTCCAGTCCGCTTTCACTTTCTTCCATTCCAAAAGTCATCTGTCCAGGAAGGTTTTCTTCTGTATCCGTCACTGCATATTCCACTTTTACAGTACCTTCTGATATGGCATTTCCATCACGCAGTTTTTTACGATCCGTTTTCTTTTCCCTGACCGGTTCCGTTTGCTCCTGCTTTGCTGCGGTTTCTTTTCTTTCTGCCTTTTCCTGTTTCTTTTTCGGTTTTTCCGGTTTTACGGAAGCTTCCTGCTTCGGCATTTCTTCTTTTTCCGTCCCACGCATGTCCGGATCGTCTATTCCAGATGCCTGCATGATGTTGAATTTATTTAAGAAATAATACTTCAGGCCATACGTCCATGCCGCACCTTTTGCTTTATCCGGTGCTTCATTGGTTCCAATGACATGCAAAAAGCTCCTTACCTTGTCTCCCGGACGGTCTGCATTGGTCCAGCACAGCTCCAGGTCAGCCTCATATCTCCAGAGTGTTCCCATTTCCTTTAAAAACACGGAATTGCCCTGTTCGTCCATCTGTGTCGGTCTTTCACTTAAGATGTCAAAATCGACCCCGTATTTATTAAGGGCCGGTGTCAGGCATTCATAAATATCATCCAGTTTTACAAAATCATAAGTAACGTCCTCACTGTACCGTTTGCGGATCAGCTTCGGCACTTTCTTCCGGATCCTGATCATCTTCTGGTTCAGATTCATGTAATTGTATTTACCCATATTATTCGTTTCCTCCTGATTTTTTCATTTTTTATACTAAGCAGAACGCGGAAGGCTTACCTCCGGCCCTGTCCCAGTCTTTTTTAACATTTCTTCCATTTCCTCCCGGATACATCCGATACAGATCTTCTTTTTTGAGATCTCCGGAAGTTTTTCAAGCAGCCACTTCTGGGCGAAAAGCTCTGCTGCCCGCTGTGGGTTGCTTAAATATTCCAGAAACATCCAATCAGAAAATTCCCACTTCATATCCGCAAAATGAAACTGCGGCTGATAGATCAGATCCTCCGGCCGCTTTCCTTTTTTAATAAAACGGTCTGCATTTAGCTGGATATAAACCCTGCTGATCTCCGGGATCATCTGTGCAGCTGCATACCCGCCTTTTAACAAAAGTTCATCCCATTGTTCCCGGATAAGTTTCTTTCCAATGCGGCTTATCTGTGTTTCCAGTTTCGGGATCAGATCCTCACGCACAGGAAAACCAAAATCATCCGGTATCCCGATCGGCTTCAGAAAAAGATCTTCTGCTTCATAAAGGGAATACTCCGGCATGTGGATCACGGCACACCAGTTCCGGTCTGTTTTTCTGTTTTCCTTTAAACAGTCAAAGAAAAAGAAACAGTTTCCATATTTTGCCTTTATAAACAGCTGTCCGGAAAATTCTTTTACTTCACAATCCGGCGATTTCAGCCATGCGATCAGTTTTTCTGCCTCCCTGCTCTCTTTTAACCAATCCGGAAGTTTTCTATCCATCACATACCTCCGTAATTCAGATATATGGCAGGGAATACCTGGAATACACCATCTTTGCCCGTTTTAAAAATGCAGAGCCTTTTTCTGCTTTTGCAAACCATTCCACAAAAAACCGTGTCAGGTTCTGCTGCAGTGTCCGGTGGGTATCAAGGGCATAATCCACAAATTCCCCATATCCGTCCATACTTCCTGCAAGCAGGTAGCAGGTAAACATTTTTGCCATCTGCTCTTCATCTGAAGGATTGATCTCCATTTCCTCTGCACCTTCATACACCAGGCGCACCCTTTCTGGCTGTTCCTTTACATGCAGACACAGATCATCGGCCATCAGTTTCGATGCTTCGTTTCGAAGGTCGTAATATCTGACCTCTGAAAGACCTTTTAGCCAGGCAAACCCAAGATAAGTGTAATTGTCTTTTATTTCCTGCTGCTCTTTTGCCATGGACTCCATAAATTTTTTGTGTCCGGTGGGATGGCAGTTCAAGTATTCATCTACCAGCAGCCTTGCCACATCTTTTCCATTCGTAACCTTCATGTTTTCCTCCCATCAAAAAAAGACAGTCCATGCTGTCTCCATTCTTTTAAATCCTGTTAGTATTTTACAGTGCCAGGAATATCATATTCATGCCAGCGTTTTGACACACAGCCGGCAATTTTTTCTTCCAGAGCTAAAAGTCCTCTCTCATTCGTCTTTTCCTGCCTTGCAATGGTAATGGATTCACAGATCCCACAGTAGATCTCGTATGCGCTGCATGGCTCATCCCCAGTAGTAGCCTTAAACTGCTCCACGGTTTCTGCAAGCAGTTTTTTTCCAAATCCCGCCTGCTTCATGATCCCTGCCATGGCATTTGCCGGATGCTCGATCCAGATATCACACAGCCGCATGACCCCTTTTAAGACTTCCCGGTAGTAATCGAAGATCGACTCTATGTTTTCCGTGAAATCTTCCATTCCTTTACAGTTTTTGTGCGTAACCTTCAGGGCATTGCCAAGGATCACATTTCTTGTCGGCTCCTGCAGGGAATAAAAAATATTCGCTCCGGACACACCAACGTCTGACGTAGTGATCCGTACAACTGCTTTTATGTCCTTATCGGTCTTTCTTCCATAATTCTGCATCAGTTCCTTATAAACATCTGTAAGTTTCGTATCTTCCAGCTGCCAGGACGCCGTAACAGAATAATGGTCTGCATAGCCGTTTAAAAACGTTGCCTTCTCATAGTCCCCATGGATATATGCCGAGGTAACCATGTACATATCCGGCATGGATATGATGGCATAATCTTTTTCATCACCGGACAGGACTGCCCTTATTTTTCCTTCACAGAAACGGATCAGTGCTCTTCCTCTTGCAACCTTCAGGCATTTATTCAAGATCTCTGCCAGTGTTTTCTTATCGACATCTGCCAGGGCTTTGCCATCAATCCTGGCCCGTCCTTTCAACGATTTGATTGCTGAATTTCCTATATAACAGATCCTCTCGGGCAGGATAAGAACCAGCCTGGAATGAGATAAGGTATCTTTTTCCAGTGCTTCCAGGGAAATGCCCGGAACCTCTGTACAGGTTTCCTCTCCTGCAGCTGCCACCTTTAATTTCTTACTGGTGACCCGGATCCATTCTGCCCGGCTGTCTATCTCTTCCAGATACTCGCACAGTTCCTTTTCTGTCCGGAACTCCTTATAAAAGTCATCTTTATAATACATAATGTCCGCCTTTCCACGCTAGCTGAAAATCCGGACTTCAACAGCCTGTATCTTTCCATCTTCGATGCAAAATACATAGCCGTCTTCTGCCATCTCCATAAGCATTCCAATTTCCAGTGCATTTGCGTTTTCCCATTTAATTGTCTCCATAATCGACCCTCCTGATTTTACAATGTGTTTTCTTTTTTTGATGTTCTTAAGGTATTTCTTTTTGCAGTTTCCTTAACTGACAGTTTCATTCGTGCTCCTCCTTTCTGCTTTTTATGCAATAAAAAAAGACACAAAAAGAATCTTCTTTCCTTCTTGCATCTTCCTTATATTTTGCATATCCATTTTTTCTCATTAAGGGCAAGACCGCCCCAAAGTGTTTCTTCCGGAATGTCCGGAACTAAAGAATAACCACAGTCTTTTATAGACTGTTAAATTATTTTTCATTTAAAGACTACCACAACATTTTGTGGTTGTCAATTAATTTTAACTATATATTGTGTTATTGCGTGAGTTATCTTTATTATTCTGCTACATGTTGTGACAGGCGGCATGATACCGCCTGTCTTTTCATCCGTCTGCATAAATGCATGTATCTGAGGGGAATAGGTAATCTGTACATGCACTATGAAAACGTCTTACTCAGCGTTTGGATCCGCCGGGGAAATATTTTTGGCAAGGCTTCGCCCGTTGGCATCCGTCCCTGCTTCAAAAAGGACCGGCTGGCCACCGCTTAATTTCCGGTATCCATCCATCTGGATCTCCGAAAAGTGGGCGAAATAATCAATCCCGTCTTCACCGGTGATAAAGCCGTATCCTTTCTGTGCGCTGAACCATTTCACGGTTCCCTGTAGTGTTTCTGACATATCCTTCTCTCCTTTGCTGTATTTCCCGCAATAGTCTTTTGCGGAAACAGGGCAGCATGGAATCGAACCATGCCTGGTGCTCCCCTCCCTGCTATAAAATGGATCTCTTCCTCTTATATTTCTTCGTTTCCCAAAAAAGTCCCGTTATTGAGTGCTGCATCCACCCGGCGGATTCCTACCAGCTTCTTTTCATTTATGCCAAAATAAAACCGGTAACGTTTTCCCTCCAAAACTTTTACGTTTTTATCCAGCAAAAGTTCATTCTGCCGTCCGGCCGGATCACTTACCCGGATCTTCCGTAATCTTGCAAAGGGATTTTTCCCGTCTATCCCGGTTACCAGCCCTTCCACGATTTCATAGGTCTTTTTATCCGCGGTGCGGAAAATAAGATATGTTCTTATAAACCCGATAATCCCAAGCAGGAAAGACCAGAAAATAAAAGTTTTATCTTTCATCCATGTTCCCATAAATGATCCGAAAAGCAGGATAAAAAGAGACAGGATACCATATCGCTGGATCTTGTCCTTAAAAAAACCCGGTATATTCTGATAACGTATGCCAAAATCTTCCAAGCATCTATACAGCCTGTGCCAATACGGATGTTCCGTTTGCTTCAAGGCAGTCCTCCCTTCTTATGTTGTCGATCACAAGCTGTTTCTTATAGTAAAGCTGCGCTACGCGGCTTATAAATTCCCTCTGTATCTGCTCCTGGAGGGAATCTTCCAAATGGGACTCCCTGCTTTTTGCTTTTTCTTTTAAGCATTTCAGATGATAGGAAACATCCCCTTCTCTTTGAAGATAGGAAAGTAGCTGGTATTCCTCTTCTGTAAGCAGCGGCTTTTTAAAAGCTCTCAGTGAAAACTTCAGTCCTTTTCCCATGGAAAGGGCTTCCATAAAATGCTTCATGCGTTCTGTCCGTGAAAAGGCCATGGGAGCCATGACTGACCGGCTGATAATGCTGTATACAGCTTCCTCTCTGGTACATCCTTCTGTCAGCACAACCAGGCCCCGCTTTACCAGACGGTTCAGGCAAAACTGAAAATCCTCTTTGTCCGCCCATTCCTGTGCCTGTTTTTCTCCAAGGCTAAATACAAGAAGACGATGCATCTGGGAATGGACCTTATCCTCTTCACAGAAAGACCAGGTGAGCGCAGCCCACAAAATAGTTTCCATTTCTGTAAGTACTTTTTCTTCCCCATCTACCCAGACACAAAACCTTCCATCTGCATCATCTTTTTTCATTCCGATTGCTGTATACCATCTCATGACATTTCCTCCTTGTCATTTTCACTCTTTCTAATCTCTGCTTCTGATCTGTTTTCTTTCATAACTTGTTACCCATACATCATCATTTCCAGGAGTTTTGGAAGTACATACCCCAAAAGCATGCCTGCTGCCGTACAGATTCCGATATTCGGCCGCCGCAGTTTCCATACTTCCTGTGTTTTGGTCCCGATAATCCTTGTTCTTCCCGGTACGATCCACCTGAGTTTCCGATAAAACTCCATGAATCCCTGATTGTCAAAGCCAAAGGATCGTACACAGAAAACATCCCGTTCCTGTTCTTCTTCATCCAAAAGGAAAAAGCTTTTCTGTTCTTTCCCTTCTTTTCGGATCACGATATAAAATTCCGGAACTCCCCGTCTGGTTCCTTCTACGATCTTATCCATCTCATCGTAAAAGATCCTGCAGGACTCATATTTTCCGTTTTTTTCCGGCTGGCAGACTGCCAGGCTGTCCTCTTCAAGTGCCATATAACAGTTTTCTGCCTCCATGATCCTCCGGCTGATTTTTATGGCCTGACGAAGAAGCAGGATTATCGCAAGCGCCAGTGCAGTACACAAATATGCAAGATCCCAGCATCTTTTCTGGTATATGAAAAAGTATGCGCTGATTCCCTCTGCCACACTGCATATTGCTGTCATAATGAAATACTGTTCTTTAAGGTCCATCAGATGATATACATCATCTTCTGTCGCCTGTAGTCTCAAGGGCATCCATCCTTTCCGTCATGCCACGCTTATTTTATCCGGGGATTTCTTTTTTTCCTCTCGGCTTTTTATATAGTCTGTACATTCCCGGATGGTCTGTTCACACAGGTAATAAGAAAATTTCCCGATATGTGTGTCCTTTTCCCGGAGATTCAAACGGTTCTGAAGCCAGATATATGTGCTGTGTTTGGTCATATAACCATTTTTCCAGATTGCATCCAAAGCTCTGTGTGCTTCGATCCGCTTATTACGCAGATTGCTGTCAGCCATGGTTCCCATGGGACGCATACTTTTTTTGTGTGCCCCAATGTATGAATCACAGGAAGGATAGCCGCTGCATACATACAGGTATTTCTCCGGATCCAGGTTGTTATCCCCATAGACATAGGCTGCCGGCCTAAGTACCCCGGGTCTTTTGCAATATGGACAGTACAAGGTTTCCCGCATCTGTTTTTTCTTCTTTTTTGCCATCTGACGTCACTCCTTTCCATCTTTATCTCCGATGTTAAAGAATTCCCTTTTTCTGTGTCAACAGAATTCTTTGAAAATCATAAAAACATTTTCAGGAAGCTCTTTTGATAAGCCTTGTGATAATACCTTCTGCCACTTCATAGTTGTCGTTGATGCGGGTCACCACAAATCCGATCTTATCTTTCTTTCCCGGAAGTGCGGACATATTGCAGGAATGTGCCACGGCATTGACTCCGATATCAAGGCGGATAAAATAGGTTCCCTTATAGACTTCCGTAATAATCCCTGTATATTTTCCCTGTTTATGGCATTTCCGGAGGTTATCTTTATTGATATTGGCTGTCGGACTCTTTGCATCCACTTCTATAATGATCTGGTCAACAGAGCTTGCTTCCACCTTATTGACCATGACCAGCACCAGATCACCTACCTGGAATTTTTCTCCGGCATCTACCATCCACTCCCAGGCCATGTCTCTGGCCCGGACAGATACTTCTACACCGAAGACTTCCAGGCGGACTGCTTTGGGAGCTACTGCGATCACCCTTGCTTCTACGATCCTGCCTTCATAGAGCATTGGTTTTTCTGTATCTTCCCCAAGGTAAAAAGTCTGTCTCTTTTTAAGCATTGCATCTTTTCTGGATGCTACAACACTCCGGCTCTTGTTATCTAGATCTTTGATGATGAAATCAATGTCACAGCCGAGCATGTTGTTAGCGATACGGACCTGACGGTTTAAGGTATCCGCGTTTTCACGCCCGTCTCCCTGAAGGTTGATCATCATTTCATTCATTGGGATAATGATCCGGAAACCATTAAAGTATGTAACAGCGACCATCCATCCACTCTCCAGTTTTTCAATGCCCCCAAGCTGGCCCGTCAGGATCTTTCTGGTACGATGTACATTCAAAAGCTGATGCCATCTGGCTTCTTCCTGTTCCTCCATGCTTTCAACCTGCGCGTCTACATCGATTGTCAAAACACCATCGTAGACCGCACGCGGAACATCTTTTTCCCCGTTTCCCGCCAAAACTGTTTTTTTGGTATCCTCCATATACTTCCTCCCTATATAGTCAAGTCTTTTTTCCTTGAAAATCAAGGATTTTTTAGTGTTTCA